>CAZXCW010000142.1:0-7408 GCA_964639385.1 uncultured Nitrospiraceae bacterium | reverse complement strand
GGGTATACGACCACCGGCAACGTGCAGGCCTCGGAACCGATACACTTCCAGGAGCTATGGCTCTCTATCTTCCTTTATTCACTTCTTCCCGTACTGTGGGTGTACTCGGTATTTTACCCAGCCTCTCTTCCTCCCTTTTTGATCAGGAGCAGATTCATATTCTTGAGAGCTTTGCAAATCAGATTGCCATGGCAATTGAGAGAGCTCTTCTTTCTGAGGAGACACAGGCAGCTCTACTTAAGGCTGAAACTGAAACTCTGCGCAACCTTCTGCTTAGTTCTGTTTCTCATGATTTACGCACTCCTTTAGCAGCAATCACAGGAGCCGCAACAACGCTGCTTCAGCAGGATATCAGCTTAGACAGAAGCAGCAAAGGGGAACTTATAACTACAATTTACGAGGAAGCAGAACATCTGAATGCTATTATACGTAATATCCTCGATATGACGCGCCTAGAGTCTGGTGCAATAACTGTTAAAAAGGAATGGCAGTCTCCTGAGGAAATAATTGGAGCAGTCCTCAATCGCTTTTCAGAAAAACTCAAAGATCACCCTGTGTCTACCAATCTTCCATCTGACTTGCCTCTTGTTCCTTTTGACCCTCTTCTCATCGAGCAGGTTCTGATGAATCTCCTGGACAATGCAGTGAAATATACACCACTGGGGACTCCCCTAGATCTTTATGCATCGGTTGAAGGGGACAACTTGCAGATAGAGCTTGCAGATCGCGGGCCTGGCATTACATCGGGAGAGGAAAAAAGGATCTTTGAAAAATTCGTTCGTGGCTCTGTCTCAAGAGGAGGAATTGGTTTAGGATTGACTATATGCAAGGCGATAATTGATGCCCATGGAGGACGTATTTGGGCTGAAAACCGGCCAGGAGGAGGTGCGGTATTTCGCTTTACTCTGCCCATGGGTGGAAAACCTCTTCTGCCAGAACCAGAGGATGCTTGATAATAGATAATGGCAACGATTGACAGTTCAGGAGATAAAGGACTTATTCTTCTAATCGAAGATGATACCCAAATGCAGCGTTTACTGCGTATAATCCTGCAGGGTCACGGGTACAGGCTTGTTGAGTCTTCAACCGGACAAGAAGGTATTATGCAGGCTGCTACACGTGCGCCAGATATCATATTACTTGATCTGGGATTGCCTGACATTGATGGGTTAGAAGTGACCCGAAGACTTCGAGAGTGGAGTGATGTTTCTATAATTGTGATTTCTGCACGTGAGCAGGAAATGGACAAAATCAAAGCACTCGATGCAGGTGCTGATGATTATTTGACGAAACCTTTTGGTGCAGGGGAGCTTATGGCCCGAATTCGTGTTGCAATGCGCCATAGAGCTATGCGGCGGGCGGGACAACAAGGGTCTGCCTTCATTCTCGATAATCTTCGAGTTGACCTGACACGAAGACAAGTATTCTTGAGCGAGAAGGAAGTTCACCTGACACCTATCGAATATAAACTTTTGACGGTGCTCATCAAAAACGCTGGCAAAGTTCTTACCCATAGTCAGCTTTTAAAAGAGGTATGGGGTCCTCCTTATCTTAAGGAGACGCAATATTTACGAGTCTATATGACACAACTGCGTCATAAGTTGGAAGCAGATCCGGCAAGACCACGTTTCTTGATAAATGAGCCTGGTATCGGATACAGGTTAAAGTTTGATCCCGAAGAAAATCTGTCTGAATAAATATCAAAAACATATTAAACTCTAATACAACACTGTCTGCAGTTATTTATTACAAAAAGAACACTGCACTCGCGAAAATTCTCTAAAGTGTAGAGTTGACGAAGTAACAAACACGACAATCAGCCTGCGCTAAAATGTTTGTTCCTGTGAGAAGAAGCGTTGCATTCGATCTATTTGAGAGACAAAAATCAGTAAAAAGTGTTATTGATCTGAGATTCCTAATGATACTTCTATGGGCATCAAAAGGTTTTTCAGCTAAATTCTCAGTTCTATTGTACAGCTTACTATATTTTCTTCAACAACGATATTGGATTGTAATATGGTAAACAGTCTGGAAGCTCAAGGCTCTGAAGCTTCAAAAGCTTACCTTTCCTTCCACGCACTTATATGGAGCAAATCAAGAAGTTCATTTACCTTCTCATATGCACGTCGCATGATAATATCCCTATCTTCTCTCTCTGTCACTTCAAGAAAGTCAGCCACCCATTTCGAGCCTATATGTTCCATGGATGCAAACTTGGAAACTCAGAATGTTTTTTTAACCTGAAGAGGTTATACAATTTTTTATAAGTCGCGGACTCAATCATAAAGTGCTAAATCCGCAGGCCCTTACTATAGGCTTTGCAAGACGTTTCGCTACATACATACGTGGAGATCTTATTCTAAAGAATCCAGAGCGTCTTGCGAAAATTCTTAACGACCCAGAGCGGCCTGTACAAATTATCTTTACAGGTTGAAATGATTATGTATCTCGGACAACTTTTTCCTGATGATCTGTTAGTAGATATCTATTATGGACATGGGGACTCAAAGGCTGAATTTATAGATCGATCGACGGTTACCCTCCGTGATTTTACCCAGGAAGATAGCAGGACGATTTTCCGTAGAGAGATTCCCTGCGATGATGTCAGTCGTTTTGGGTTTCGCATTCTTCCCTACCATCCGCTGCTGAACAAACCTTATTCCTTAGGCTTGATTCTATGGAGATAGTCCGACAAATTAGCCAGCATTAAATATAGAGATCTATATGCAACCCTTTCGGAATAAATCCTTGATTTGCATTACCGTCAAAATCATAAGTAACAAAAGTTGATGTTAAATCAGCAACTGGAGGTTGCCATGTTTTTTTTATACCAAGCTTGTCCATGGTATACAAAATTGAACGAATATCTCGAAAAGAAAATTTACCGATATTCATTCTAAAGATATTAAATAAATTTAGATGGATACCGGTAAATTGCATCGCTTATTCCAGGTTATTTCTAAGCCGTTTAAGTAAAGAATCTCAACCCGTGCAACCATCAGTCACCTATGAATTCTCAGTATATCTTACGATTTACAATGTGATAGAAAAGGAATACCCCCAGCAAAGTTTTATACAAGAATAGTGCCTGATTGATAATTATTTGAATTTTAAAGAAAATTCAGAAATTTTACTATCTTGAAAACTGTTTCTTAAAAGGACAGTGTTTCTTGAAAATACAAAATGGTTCAAGAACCCAGCATCTCAAAGGGGAATGCAATCCCTTCAGAGAAGAATCCCAAAAAGTGCAATTAATATAATGCAGATGTTGTGAGAAAATTTATTTTTCGATACCTTAGTGCACCTTGAACTGATGGTTTTGCGAATATTTTTATGTATAAAACGAGATGAGATATTTTAATAATCCTATCGAATTAAATAAATTTTTGAGTAATATCTGCATTATCAGGGTTAAAGAATAAATATTTCTCGCTCAGGATGGAGAAAATCCTTTACCACGGGTCGGGAACATGAGGATTATACTAATTCTCCTGTTTCGTGGATCTCTCGGGTCTTCTTTTATAAGGGGTACTGTATCGGCATAACCTGCAACACGGGTGAGGCGATGAGGATCAATGCCATATTGTTCGAGTTCTTTTCGTGCCGTTAAAGCGCGTTCAGTCGAGAGTTCCCAATTACTATAATAAGTAGAACTATACATCAAGGAATCAGTATGACCCTCTATCGCAAGGGGATTAGGCATGGATTTTATATTATCAGCAATTACCCGCAATATCCTCAGCGCAATTGGTGTTAGTTTTGACGAACCAAGGTCAAACATTTGTTTACCTTCTTTATCCACAAGCTGAATACGGACCCCCTCTTCAAATACATCAACGAGTATCTGATCCTTAATGTCTCCGAGTTTTCCCTCTATTGCCTGCTTTAAAGTTTCCTTAAATTCCTCCGGATTTAAGCCCTGTAACTCCCTTGGGATTTTTTTAGCAGCTTCACCTGTTTCATTAAAAATCTCGCTAGATTTTCCCATGAAGGACTGCCCACTTTGTTGAAAAATACTAAAATATTTAAAGTATGAAGCAACTCTTGCCCTCTTTTCCGGGGCTATCATGGTTATGAGCCACAACATGAGGAAGAAAGCCATCAGGGCAGTAACAAAATCGGCATAGGCAACCTTCCACTGCCCACCGTGGCTCTCTTCTTCATCCCGCTTTATAATCTTTTTAATAATAAACTTCTGATCCTTCTCCTTCACTTTATCTTGCCTCTCAATTCATTTTCCAATTCTTCAAAAGTGGGCTTCTCGTTGCCCGGTATCGCCCTTCTGCCAAACTCTACTGCCATCTGAGGTGGTGAACCTCCAACAAATGCTACCAGCGCTACTTTTATAACCTTAAAAAATACAATGTCTTCTTTTGTTTTATGTTCAAGATTTGTTGCCAATGGCCCTACGAAGCCATAGCACATCAATACTCCAAGAAATGTTCCAACAAGAGCGGCACCGATGCTGTGCCCGAGTACTGAAGGAGGCTGGTCGATTTTACCCATTGTCAGAACAACACCGAGGACAGCTGCAACGATACCAAGTCCCGGCAGGGCATCTGCCACTTTAGAAATACTTCGGGACGGGACCATAGCCTCGTGGTAATAGATTTCAGTCTCGATTTCCATTAAATTCTCAATCTCATAAGGTATGACATTTGTTGTTATAATGATCTTAAGATTATCACATATAAAGTTTATTATGTGATTATGTGTCAAGGTATCCTTATATTTGCTAAAAAGGGGACTATCATCAGGTTTTTCAACATCTGATTCTATGGCTATGAGGCCCTCCTTTCGAATCTTTGCAAATAGCTGATAGAGAAGTAAAAGAAGGTCAAGATATTTTGCCTTATTTGGATTTTTTGAGTTGACAATTGAGATAACTTCCTTAACAACAGCTGTAACAACTTTAGGAGGAGATGATATTAAAAAAGAGCCAATTGCAGCGCCGAATATGATAAGGAGCTCTGCAGGCTGGAAAAGGACATTCGGGTTACCTTTTTCCATCATAAAACCGGTTATGACAGAGCCTGCAACCACAAATATTCCTATGATAGTAAGCATATATTTTTATTAAGAAACAGGTAATCTCTTCCCTTTATCTGGTATTTATTCTTTCTGCTGCCTCTCTTTCCTGATTATCTCTCTTTGGCGATTTATAGCGTAACGGATTATTTCTTCCCTCACTTCATCATTCATATCAGAAAATTGCAACGATACTTCATATTGACTATTGCCAATATCATTTACTCTAACCACATTCCCATATGTAAGTATTCCGATAGGAGGCCCAGTAGGTAAAAGCATCTTTAGCTCAAGTTTATCTCCCGGTTCAACTTTTTCATTCATGATGAATCTAATACCCGATCCACTGAGATTCACTATTTTGTTTTCGCTTTTTATAAAACCTTCGCTGTCAAAAAAAAGTTTATCAAGAATGGATGTTAGCTTTACATTGATATCAACAAGCATTTCCCACAGTTTCGGGTTTATTGTCTCATCAGGTAAATCAATCTCAGACGTCTCGAAACCATATCCTCGGAATATTTTTGATTTCACGTAAGAGGCGTCACCTTTGATTTTTGTCGCTTCCAGAGGAAAAATGTCATCTACCCTAAAAAAACTGCGCTGTTCTTGCCCCACCTGTTTCAATGTCATGATATCATCCCTTATGGTAACAACTGCAGTATAGTATTTAAAATCAGAGTCTGTGATAATAATATATCTCCCTATTTGGATATCCTGAACATCTTTGGTTTGCAAAACAATGATATTGTCATCTATAGATACTACCGTAGCACTGTATTTTGTAAGCTCGGGCATAACACTGTAATAAACTGTTTTCCCTTTACCGAGTCCTATAATATCTTTTATTTCCCCCTTTTGATTTTTTGAAAAGACCATTATTCTCTCAAAGTTCAATCTCTCTCATGTTAAGCCCCTTTAACAAGCCTTCCCTTCAGGATTTCTACCTCTTGAGATGTGAGGACATTCATTGTTTTTAACCGCTCCATTCTCTCTATCCAGCCCAGCGTGATCTCGGGATTGTTACTCTGTGCAGCAGTTTTAATAACCTCCACATCGTGATATGTATCTCTGAGATATTGTATTAGCTCTCTATTTTCATTTATCAATATTGATCTCTTATAAGCCTTTTCAACAAGAAAGGTAATTTCCTCGGTCTTAAATGGTTTGGTCAGATAATCATATGCACCTTCTTTTACTGCTTCGAGTGTAACTTCAAGGTTTCCAAAAGTAGTAAGGATAACTACGGCACTATCAGGGTTAATCCGTAGTGCATGCTTGAGAATTTCGAAGCCATCAACACCAGACATTTTGAGTGGAGTTATAATTAAACTGATATTCTCCTTTTTGAGAATTCTTATGGCATCAAACCCATCATTAGCTAATATAACCTGGTATCCCTCCTTGGAAAGCAAAGATCTAATAACTTCCTGGACTATCTTATCATTATCCGCAATCAGTATCTTGAAATCCTTTTTTGTTACCACTTGTCCCCCCTTTATGTCTCTATAATATTTTCAGTTATCGGAGATTTTGTTTTTTTTGGATATTTGTTCACTAATATTCTCTTAATCTCTTAATTGCTATTGCATATACATCCTTAATTTTTTATCGAAAAATTTCTGAAAAACTTTAATCTTAACCTCATATTTCAACTCAGTCCTGATGATTACCTCTACAGGATGCGGTGATTAAGTGTAAAGTGTCTAAAGTTTCCAAGGAAAAATCCGATAAGAAAAAAGAGACAGGGAAAATTATGGCTCTAAAAGGAGGTGAAAAGAATATACAAAGATCCTCTCATGTCTCAAGGATGCCGATAGTTCGGCAAAAATGGCAAGGATTGCCATAAGAAAACCTTAGAAAAAGGAGAGATATTGTGGCTATTAATGACATTTCTTTAACTGCGGGGATGAGGGCAAACCTCGTAAGCCTGCAGGGGACGGTAGACCTCCTCAACAGGACACAGGAACGTCTGTCAACAGGGAAAAAGGTTAACAGCGCTCTCGATAACCCGACCAGCTTCTTTGCTGCTCAGGGACTTAACCAGCGTGCTTCTGATCTTGCAAGCCTCAAGGACGCTATGGGTCAAGCGATCCAGACTGTTAAGGCTGCAGATGCAGGGGTTACGGGTATTACCGCATTAATTGAGTCTGCAAAGGCCCTTGCACAGTCTGCACTCAGTACTTCTGATACTACCACCCGCGCAAGTTATGCTGCACAGTTTGATGCAATCCGGACTCAGATTGACAACCTGGCTAAAGATTCGGGCTACAAGGGGACAAACCTCCTTAATGGGGGTAATCTAACAGTACAATTCAACGAAAGTGGCACATCGACTCTCCCCATAAGCGGATTTGACGCAACAACTACCGGCCTTGGC
>CAZXCW010000141.1:0-7411 GCA_964639385.1 uncultured Nitrospiraceae bacterium | reverse complement strand
ATACGGTACAGGACGGTCCGTAAGCTTGACGTGTAACGACAGTGCTGGTTCAGGCTGCGATAAGATTTACTATACCACTGACGGTTCAACACCAACAACAGGTTCTTCTGTATATTTAAGTCCAATCAACATCTTAACGACCACAACTCTTAAATTTTTTTCAAGGGATTTGGCAGGGAATCAAGAGGCTGTGAAGACCGAGACATATGCAATAAACCCTTTAGCCATCACTACTTTGTCTCCTCTGCCTTCAGACATACTTGGCACTCCTTATAGCCAGACCCTAACAGCAACGGGTGGTGTAACTCCTTATAGTTGGTCTATTACCTCAGGTACTCTGCCAAATGGCTTGAACATTAACAGCTCAACGGGTGTTATATCAGGGACTCCCACAGCAACAGGCACATCAAATTTCGCAGCGCAGGTAACGGATGCAAGCTCATCTTCAGTTACAAAAAACTTCTCAATTACCATCCAGCCTCCTTTAACCATCAGTACTTCATCTCCTCTGCCTTCAGGAAAGGTCACCACTCCTTATACCCAGACCCTGACAGCGACAGGCGGTTTGCCTCCGTATAATTGGTCTATTACCTCAGGCACTCTGCCAAATGGATTAACTCTTTACAACTCGGGTGAAATTTCAGGAAATCCGATTACAACAGGCACATCTAATTTTATAGCGCAGGTAATAGATGAATACACATCTAAAGCTACAAAAAACTTCTCGATTACCATCGAGTCTTTTCCTGTGAGGATTTCGCGTACACCTCCCATATATCATTCTGCTATTCAAAATGCATATGATGATTCTGCTTTATCAGATAGTGATGTCATTCAATGTCAGGCTTTGGTCTTTAATGAAAACTTACAGTGTGACATGAATATGTCAGTTACTCTAAAAGGCGGATATGATCCTGATTTTACAAATAATCTCAATTACACGACAATCAATGGGTCATTGACTATTACCAATGGAACGGTTATTGTGGAGAATATAATTATACAGTAACGTAAATCACGCCTTACACTTTACGATACCTAAATGAAAGCGACAATGAACAATAAAAAAGTTGAAATTAAACAATTAGTAATCCCCCTTATCGAATTTCTATGCCTTATGGCGTTGTGTTTTCTATCAACCTCATCATTCGCTATTATGAAAGGATTAAGTACTGACGAACTTACAAAGGCTTCAGACATAGTCATATCAGGGGAGGTAGAAAATACTGAGTCTCACTGGAGTAAAGACGGCAAGACTATTTTTACAACTGCTTATATTACAGTCGATGATGTTGTTAAAGGTGTAACCACACAAAGAAAGATCGCAGTGGAGTATGAGGGAGGGGAGGTTGGAGGGATAGGCCTCAGGGTATCTGACCAAACTGCGCTCACGAAAGGTGAAAAAGTTATCTTGTTTCTCAAGTCTGGAAAGAGCCATAGAGATGGTAATGTCTATAACATCGTGGGAAACAATCAAGGTAAATATGTTATAGGTGCAGACGGAATTGCAAGAAAAGGCGGGTATTCCGTTGCAGGCGACAAAGAAAATATTGACAACAATATTCCCGCAGATAAGCTTATAGAGAGGATAAAAAGGGCAGAAAAATAAAAATGGGTAAAAGCCTGATTAAAAACATCGCCTTCCTTTTCATCTTAAATTTATGGTGTCCAAATGTTTTTGCATATCAAGTTAATAAAACTGCTGGAGGTGCAGACATAAAGTGGTTTAATCCAAACGTAACATTCTATATCAATGCTTCGGGAGGCCCTTCCAACAACCTTCCTGCATTTCAGGCAGCGATGCAGACATGGACCGATGTACCCACATCTGTTTTTATCTTTGTCTACGGCGGAACTACAACGAGTTCATCGTGTGGCTCAAATGACGGCGCTAACATTGTATGTTATGGATCAATGGGGCAAAACGGAATATTGGCGCAGAACACCTTCTGGTATAATTCCGGTTCAGGGCAAATCTTTGATAGTGACATTCAATTTAATACAAGCTATCCATGGGCGACTGATGGTTCCTCGAGCGCCTATGATGTGCAAAATGTGGGCACACATGAGCTCGGTCATTCACTCAGTCTGGCTGATCTTTATAATGCTGTAGATTCTGAGAAGACAATGTATGGTTATGCTGCTGCTGGGGAGACCAAGAAGAGGACATTAGACCAGGATGATATTGATGGAATTACCTATTTATACCCTGGTGACATAACGCCCCCCACAGGGACTATAATCATCAATTCAGGGGCAAACTATACCAATTCCACTGCTTCCACCCTGACCCTTACTTGCTCAGATTCTGGCAGTGGCTGTTCCCAGATGCAGTTCAGCAATGACAACTCGACGTGGTCAACTCCTGAGGTTTATGTAACCACAAAATCCTGGACATTGGTATCAGGTGATGGTACAAAGACAGTCTATGTAAAATTCTCGGATAATGAAGGCAACTGGTCAGGTGCTTACAGTGATACGATTACTCTTGATACTGTTGCCCCAGTTACAACTGCCTCACCAGCAGGCGGGACATATACATCAATACAGAGTGTAACCTTAACCTGTAGTGACGGCACTGGTTCTGGTTGTGGTAACATCTATTACACCATAGACGGTTTAACGCCAACAACAGGCTCCCCTGTTTATTCAGGCCCTATAAACATTGCAGTAACTACGACTTTGATGTTCTTTGCTGTAGATAATGCCTTGAACCAGGAGCCCGTAAAGACCGAGACATACATTATTGCAATACCTTTAACTATTACCACCATATCTCTGCCTTCAGGCTCACTCAGCTTTTCTTACAATGCAACCTTACAAGCTACTGGAGGTGAACCCCCGTATAGTTGGTCCATTAGCTCAGGCCTGCCAGATGGTTTAACTCTTGATGTCTCAACCGGAGTAATATCAGGGACTCCCACAGCAACAGGTACATTCTATCCCATAATACAGGTGACAGATACAACTCAATCAACAGATGTAAGAAACAATATCCCCATCATTATAAGTGCTAATCCTGTTCGGATCTGGCGTGAACCTCCTCCTGGAGATCCTTTTCCTATATATTATTCTTCTATCCAAAGTGCATATGATGATCCTGTTTTGATAAATGATGATATTATTCAATGTCAAGATTTAGTCTTTGATGAAAATGTACAGTGTGACCTTGATGTAGCAGTTACCCTTGAGGGTGGATATGACGGCGATTTCACAAATAATCCTAATTACACAACAATCAGTGGGTCATTGACAATTAGTAATGGAACAGTTACTGTGGAGAATATAATTATACAATAGCGTAAATCGTGAGGAGTGAAGAGTAAGGTGTTAGAGAAACCGTATTTTACACTTTACTATTTACTATTTACACTTTACGGAATACACTTAACGCTTTACACTTTACGAATAAAAGGTAAATCCTGAGGAGGAAAAGACAAGGTGTTAGAGAAACCTCATAAAAAATTGGATATGTAATCGGAGAATAATAATCGTGCCTAGAAGGACCGACGACTGGCTGAGACAGGCTGACAAGGATTTAAAGCATGCAATGACATCTTTGTCTGCCAGTGACTACGAATGGGCTTGCTTTGCATCCCAGCAGGCAGCAGAAAAGGCATTAAAGGCCCTGTATCAAAGCCTTGGTGGCGAAAGCTTCGGACACTCAATTCTTAAAATGATGAAGGAGTTGACGGGTAATATAAAAGCTCCGAAGAGCCTATTGAAAAAGGCTGCTGATCTTGACAAATTCTATATACCGACCCGTTACCCCAATGGTTTTGATTGGGGTGCACCAATGGATTATTTTGAAAAAGAGGATGCAGAAAAAGCGGTCAAAGATGCAGAAGAGATAATCAATTATGCAAAGAGCAAAATTCTTAGATAAGAAAATAGTCATTGAAAAACTGTCAAGGTTGGCTTTGAAAGCAAAAACAAAAGACAACAACATAGTCAAAATAGTGCTTTTTGGCTCCCTGGTAAATAATACATACACTGGAACAAGTGACGCTGATCTCTTAATTGTTCTCAAGGAGAGCAACCTCCGTTTTCTGGACAGAATTCCGGAATTTGCTTTTCTTTTCCTTGATGCACCTGTTGCAGTAGATATATTCCCTTATACTGAAGGGGAAGTCCAACTTGTACCTCTTGCCATAAAAGCTCTTTCTGAAGGTGTCACATTATGTTAGAACAAAACGTAAAACGTAAGTCGTAAGGAGTAAAAAGTAAGGTGTTAGAGAAACTCATTTTTACACTTTACTATTTACACTTTACGCTTTACTCTTTACGGTTCATATGCAAGTCGTAAGGAGTGAAGAGTAAGGCTTCTGCATGAGTAATATTAAAGCAATTGAGAACATAACCCGGCCACAAAAAAAGACCGGTGAAAAGAATTGATGATGGAGCTTATGGACATCAAAAACAGTATAGCGTCACGGTTGAACTTGCTTCCTTTCAGGATTAAAGCGTCTATTTTCTATGGATCGTTTGCGAGGGGCAATTTCACACCTGATTCAGACGTTGACATCCTTTTTGTCTCAGATGAAGTTAATCCTAAAAAACATAGACGGGGTAAAGACATTGCGCGAATAAAAGAATGTCTATCATCGGGATACCCGCTGGATATATTGTTATTAACAAGCAATGAATGCCTTTCGAATTTCAAAAATCATAATCCTCTCTTTCTGGATATTGCATGGGAGGGTGTGATTCTGCTTGATGAAAACAATTTTCTCAAAGCCCTGATTGATGAGACACGGTCATACATATCTGAGAAGAACATAAAAAAACTGAGTGACGGATGGCTGTTTCCGGTCCCAGAAAGAATACCTGCATTTCTGTCGAATGTGAGCAACAGGGATTTTGCATTAGCTATGATCAATGATGGAGCACGTGACTTTACCATAGGTGTCAACATCATGGAAGACGGTTTTTATGACAAAGCCGTTTACCATTTTCAACAGTCTGCAGAGAAAGCTACAAAAGCTGTTTTGATATGCTTCGGTATTTTCAAAAAAACACACATTGTAGGAGAGATTCTTATGAAGGAGCTCGAATCACGAAAGATTGATTTGAGCTGGAAAGAAAAACTCATGCGGATAGCCAAAGTCAGCTCCGAAGTGGAGCCGGAGGTAACGTGGAGCCGTTACCCGGGAATTGATGACGATACGCTTTGGATTCCATATGAAGAATATACTAAAGAAGATGCACGTAACATCAAAGATAAATGTGAGGAAGTAATAAAAATAGCAAAGGATTTTCTCGCTTGGTGGTTTTCCGGAACATAAATGAGAGCAATAAGAATCGAGAAGATCGAATTAGAACATGTAGGATAGCCTTTTATGCTTTATGCTTGTAAAAGCTATGAGTTATCAGAAGTTAACAGTAAAGTGACAGTGAAAGAAACAATGAAAGGAGAATCAAATGCCAATAACTAAAAGAAAAAGAGAAAATGTTACTTTCCCCCTCAGTGTTTTTGAAACAGCGGATTCTAAAGAAGACCTTGAAGACTGGCTTCTTTCACAAAATCCAGAATTCCTGAAAAGAATGCGTAAAGCAAGGCAGGATGACCTTAGAGGAAAAGGGAAAGATTGGAAAATTCTTAAAGAAGAATTATGTATAGAATAACATTCTTACCTGATGCCGAGAAGTCTTTCAAGAATCTGGATAGTACTGTCCAAAAAAGAATTTCTGGTAAAATCGAATGGCTTGCAGAAAATGCGGATAAAATAATTCATCATTCTCTGAAATCTTTACCCGATGATTTACATGGTCTTTGCAGACTAAGGATCGGCGATTACCGCCTAATTTATTGGATTTATACTAATGCAAAACATATTAAGATTTACGATATTGAACACAGAAGTAAAGATTATCGTTCTGTCAAGAAGTAATATTTTTTAGGAACTTTGAAATATTGGTTCTGAAAAATGAATATTCCTTCAGTGAAGATGATTCGTTGAAAGAAAATGTGGTATTGATGAACGGTATAGACAAAATGCTAACAGGCTTGATAAAGTCATTAAGGAGGTGATGTCTTACACTTATAAAACGTAAGTCGTGAAAAGTGAAAAGTAAGGTGTTAGAAAAACCGCATTTTACACTTTACACTTCACACCTTGCGCTTCACGGAAATTAACGCTTTACAGTTTACAGTTTACGTTTTACACTTTACGCTTTACGGAAGTCAACGCTTTACGGAATTTAAAAAGGAGGGGGTAAGATGTGATGAAAAGAAAAATAATTAGCTTTGTACCAAATATTTTGAGCTACAAAAACAAAAAGGAGGGAAAGATGAATAAAAAATCTTTCATAGGTTTGTTAGGTATGGTTTTCCTGGTATTGACCATGTGCTTGCTGCTTCCTGCTGCAGCATACAGTGCTGGTAAACTCGGTGTCAACGTTGCAAGTCCAAACTATTTTTTAGATGTGTCAAGCGCGGGTAGCCCAATATCGCAGCTACATTTTTCTTTGGATGGAAGTGATACTGGCGGATGGTTAACCTCTGTTAAGGAAAATAACTTCTTTATATCCTCAGGTGCCATGTGGGACTCTACAATTCCTGGGTGGATTCAGAAGTCTTCTGACAGTCAAACTGTTATAGCAGGCTCAGGAACAGCCGGTTTTAGAGTCTTAACGAGAACTGGCTGTGCCGTGGGAACAGCTTGCCCAATCGTTACACGGATGGTAGTAGATTATAATGGCAATGTCGGATTCGGAATGATGAATGCTTCACATCCCTTGCATATGGCAGGTGGTGCCTATTGTACAGGCACACAATGGATAAATGCCTCTAGCCGAGATTATAAGGAAAACATCAAAGAACTGAGCACTGAGGAGGCACTTGTTACATTCAACAAGCTCGATCCCGTTACCTTCACGTACAAATCGGAAAATAACGGACAGCAACATGTAGGATTCATAGCTGAGGAAGTCCCTGACCTCGTGGCTACCCCGGATAGAAAAGGGCTCAGTGCTATGGATATAGCAGCGGTCTTAACACGGGTTGTTCAGCAACAGAATAAGATGATTTCTGAACTGACAGAAAAGGTTAAAAGGCTAGAGGAGAAATTGAAATAACAGCAGAGTGCATTTGCAATACGAGATTAAGAGAGAAGTAGAAATGTAAGAAGAGCCTTCATGTAGCTACACCACAATCGGTGTTACGCTTTCATCAGCAATGGGGAACGTAGTTATTGATTATGGAAAATTGCCCATGATGGTAGGTTAGTTTTTGACGAAACTTAGCATAGCGCAGTCGACGTCCATTCCCGGCAATTGGCGGAGCTCGACGCGATCCGTGAGCAAAAATTTGATCCTTTCCAGCTCACTGATGAGGGTTGCCAGATCACCATGTTCAATGGATGGCTCGACCTCTTGGCCTTGGTTGCGATTCCATAGGTGATTGGTGTCC
>CAZXCW010000140.1:0-7501 GCA_964639385.1 uncultured Nitrospiraceae bacterium | reverse complement strand
GGCTTAGTCCTTCACACGTCATTCCTCAACTTCGCAGCGGAATGACGCTTATTCGAAATGTTTAACGCTTGCCATTGAGCCGACCGGGGCAACCAACCTTTGAAAAACAGCAGAGGCTATTCCCGGTCGGCTCAATGGCGTTGTTAACCCTGCCTTCATATTTTTGTTATTTGTTTTTAGATAGAAGCATTGCGCGGTGCCGGTCTAACGCGGCTCTTGTGCGCATGATGTCTTGCTCTGCATCCATGAGGCTGACTCGCTGGCGAAGAATCGGACAATTCCAGCCTAAGTTACCCCACTCCTGCGGCCAATGCCACTCATTAGCTTTTTCAAAGTTTTGCCAACCGCCACTTCCGTGCCAGCTTCTAATAAGGCGCTGTAACTCACTCTCACGAAATTCTAAGACTGAAATAAACTCATCTAAAGACAAAACGTAAAGTGCATCGTCTGGCCGTCCGTTCTGGACCGATTTAGCATTATGGCGCTCAATTGCTTCTTTATAGATATCATAGCTGTAATCATATTCCGGCAGCATTGAAGCTACAGCAGACCAAAAATAATATTTTTGATTCTTCTCATCTCTTTTACGATGCATATGCCATAACCCGTGGCCGTCAAAATCTCTTTCGGCCTCGTGAACAAGACGTATGTGATGAAGTGAAGATACAAGCGAGCCTCCGATAGCAGCAGAACGAAATAATAAATCATCCGTTACGTTTGAGTCATGAATGCTTCTGTTCGCAACATCAATGAAAGAACGAATATTATTTGCAAATGCACTATTGATGACTTTTGCCTTTTCGAGTTCGTCAATGTGTCGGCCAATATGCCACGATGCGATGTCGCTCTTGTCTATTGCAACCCATGAGAGGCGGAATATTTCTCGTTCGGCTTCCAATCGCATTTGTGCAATGGATAAATGCGCATCCGTCTGTGTAATTGTTGTAATATCTTGGCCGTAAATTGGTTGATTTTTTATTGGTGTTATTTCTGGTTTGCTTTGAACTGAAGCCTCTAATTTTTCAACTTCTTTCATGGTAATTGAGCCGCCGGGATACTTGACCTCTGTTACGGCTGTTAATCGTTGACGTATTTCACGGCGGAATATAAAACACAGAATCACAAGAGAAGCTGGCCAAGCGATACTACCAAAAAGCTGTGATATTGCTTTAACCCATTCCATTAGTAGCACCTCATGCTATCGTTTTTTATTTTCATTTGTTTATTTTATTTTCGGGTTAACGCCTTAAATCAGTGGCGTGGGCATCCCCCGCAAGCTTATCCCGCGTCCACTGGATTTGTTTGTTGGGCACTCATTAATCATTAATTGTGAATCCTAACTCTTTTGCATACAAGTGCCTCAGGATTGAAGATACCTTTCGAGTTTCTACCGAAAAGTCGATATCCAAATCGTCAAGAATACCGCGATGAATTAACTGGCTCCGCAGATTGTAAGCGTAGTCAATAACAGCTTGTGCTGAGGTATCATCGGGAAGTTTTGCCTTAATTACTCTCTTCAGCGCTTGCCGAACCGACTCCTTTCTTAATTCATTAAGCCGCCCCTGTATTGATTGTCGATGCTCTAGCTGTATTTCATCTTTTTTGTCGAGTTGAGCTAAGCACTCTTCAATGAATGCATCTACTTCAGGACCAAGACGCTCCACACTCGCTAGTGGTTCAAGGGCTGAGACAGTTGAAAGAAAAATAGCCCGATCACTAGCCTCCAAGTGTGAGGCACAGAATATCTCCATCGATAGAAGGAGTGTCCGGGCGACAAGCTTAGGCAACATGTAAGCGGCTTGCAGCCTATCGATGACCCAGTTGGGAGGGAAAGATGTCGTCATTTCTCCGAACATTGGGTCGCCAGGTGATCGGAGGCGGTCATAAACTGTTGTCGGCTCGTGTGTGCGGTAATTTAAACGGACGCCGAAATTGAGGCTGATACTTGTCCATAGAAGCCCTTGGACAAGCCTTCGCCCATGCTCTTCTGCCTGTGATGCGGTCGGAAAACCCTCCAAAGTTAACGAAAAACGTCGGCCACCCACCCATGACGGCTGCCGCTCTGGCGCTAACGTCACATAAGTACCATCATCGAGAAAAATGGTGACATGTTCGAGGTTTCCAAGAAACCCCTTCTCTAGTACCTGAAAAATAAGTTTTGCGCCGTAAGGTCTTTTCTCTGGGTGAGAGATTATCATTGATCGTTCATGGGATGGGTTGATCTCCTTAGTCACAAGTCTTGCACCTATTTTCTTGCCCAACAATTATTATACGAAGTGCCGTTTATTAAGACAATAAGGGACTATCAGGGCGAGCAATAGACCAACAATCATCATGATGAGGTAAAAATTAATATCGACTGCGAATAGAGTCTTCTTGCCGTTTTTCTTCTTCCTATAAATCCAGAAGGACAATCCCGCTTCCCTTTGCTCAAATACTGTTTGTACTCTTTACCATTTTAACAGACAAAACAGATAAATGTAACAGGAAGTTATGTTGCAGCCGGAAGCCAAAGAGAAGGTTGCCAATTTCTATGCGGAAGTGTTAATAAAGGGTTCTTGGTAACATTCCCTACCTGTGATAGGGCAGAAGGCGGGCCGAAGAGACAGGCAGTCTCTCGGCCAGCCTTCTGTGTTATGCCCCTGATAACTTGATATAAATATAGCCATAACTGCAACAATCTTAATAGTGAAAATAATAGTGAAAATAATAATAGTGAAAATAATCTTGACAAAAATAATACTCGTGTTTATAATTTTTAAAAAGGTATATTGGGAGGTAGTAATGAAGAAAAGGGTAACCTTTACGGTTGATGAAGATTTATATGAAAGTATTCAGAAGATTCCCAGGGGTGTCTCTCTATCAGCAAGAATAAACTGGTTACTAAAGGCATTGATCTCCGTGATAAAGGGAATGTCAGATGAGGAATTCAGGAAAATAATGGATAGTGATCCAGAGGGTAAGCTTGCCCACAAATATTTTAAGGAGAAATATGGACCAGTTCTTGATGAAGTAGAGAATAAGATTGAGGCTGCTAAGAAATCTTTAAAGAAGAAAAAGTAATCTTTTTTTGTTGGTAGTGATATGAAAGTATCTAAGCGTATAACAGACATTGAATTGTTAAGGACTATGAAGTGGATAGGTCTAAAAGACGCTTGTTTCTATGCGCGTACGTCAATTACTACCATGAAGAAGTTGATTTGCGAAAATAAAATTTATGGAACTAAAAAAGGCGGTGAATGGATAATTGATCGTGAAAGTATTGACAGGTTTTATAATGCTGAACGTGATGCTTTAAGGGTAAGGCTTTCTGGAAGGGCATTATAATGAAGCTCGTAAAGAGGAGCAACGGTTATTTCTATATCTATTACAACAGATTGCATAAGAAGAGCCTTAAAACAAAGGATGATATTGAGGCTCGTAAGCTTTTTAATTTCGAAAAAGAATTATTACTGCAGGGGAAGATAGTTGAGTTAGATAAGGTGAAGAATATCAAGTTGTCTCAATTTAAAGAAGATTATCTTAAAACAAGAGAGATAAATGTGAAGCCTGAGACAAGAGACAATGATGAACTTTCGTTCAGAAAGTTTATTGATATGGTAGGAGATATGTCTCTAAGACAGGTAGACAGACAGAAGATAGATGAATTTAAGGCCAAATGTCTAAAATTGGGTCTGTCAAGGAGTTATATAAACATAATGCTTAGATGCTTAAGAGCTGCTTTCAATGTTGCGTTGGATTCTGGGTATATCTCAAATAATCTGTTTTTACAAAGAAGAGGAAAGCCATCTGTATTATTTAGAGTTGATGAAGAAATACCGCGTTTCCTTTATGAGAACGAAATCAAATCGCTTTTTGATGCAATAGATGATCCTGATTTTGCTCTTGCAGTAAAAGTTCTTCTATATACGGGGTTGAGGCGTTCTGAATTCATAAAGTTGAACGTAAAAGATGTGGATTTGATGAATAGTGTTATTTATGTCAGGGGTGCAAAAGGAAAAAGGGATATGCCTGTACCTATACATGACGACTTAAGGGCTATCTTAAAGAATGCCATGAAGCATGACGTGGGGCCTTTGTTCCCGCGTTGGAGAAATAAGGATACGCTAAGTAGGCTATTTAAGAAGTATGCACGATTGGCAGGATTAGAAGATAAGAAACTTCACGACCTGAGACATACATTCGGGAGTTACCTTGCAATGGCTGGTTTGGATATTAAACGGATTAAAGAACTCATGAGGCATAGAGACATTAAAACTACTGAAATATATGCAAAGCTTACTACAGAAAGCTTGAAAAAGGCAGTGAATAAGTTGAGATTTGCAGACAATTTGAAGTCAAGGGGGATGTAAGTTTATGTTCTTAAAGAATTTTCAGTTAATTCCAGAGTCTGCCGTCCTGCCACTGGACGACTCCCCAAAAGATAAAAAATTATATCATATTCTTTTTGTCATTATTAAGATTTGAGTTTTCATTAGAATATAGATAGAAAAGCTGTCTCGGAATTTTTATAATCGACAGATTATTTGTATGGCAGTAGTAAGTGCCTTAAAGATTAAGGTTTATTCGTTTACGCTCAATAGGTTTTACTTTAAGGTGTCGTATAAAAATTCTTCACCAGCCTTTCTATCTATCCTTTTTTATTTTATTCATAAAAATCAATGGCGGATATAGGTATTTCAGCGGCTTTAAATTTACGAATTAAGTTGGCTACTCGATCTCTATTTAGTAAGAAGATATGGGAATACCAAAAATTACAAGGTATCTTTATTTAATCTTTTGAGGTATTCTTCCCATTCAATCGGGAGAAAATATTTCTTTTTATTATTACATTCCTTGCAAACAGGAATAACATTCCCTTTCGTTGTCTTCCCCCCCCGTATGATAGGTACTATATGATCAAGGGTAAGTTCTCTGGGTGCTACCTTTCTTTTACAGTAATAGCAAAGTCCTTCTGCACACCTTCTCTTCCACCACTGGGAGTTTCTGAGCCTTCGGGCTTTTAGCTTTTCCTTCTTTGTTTCTTCTTCTGTTACACAGGATATAAAGTAGCTCATATGCATAGATATTATTTTAACTCGACCTGCCCCTTTTTACCTCCTCTTCCCTGAAAAACTTCTTATAGAGGACTTCCCATTCAGGACTACCTTCGGCTATCTTTTTCGAAAAGGAAAGGAGTTTTTTTCTGACAACAGAATCAATCTCTTCACCTATTTTCAACTCCGATATAATCGTTCTTTTGATCTCACCTCTTATTTTACCTTCTTCTTCAGTTACTTCAACAAGATTCTTTTCTATAAGCCCCTTAAGGAGTACATGACTGAGGTGTGAGATCTTATCCTCGGAGAGCATCATAATATCAGATTTCTCTCCTTTACAAGCTTTTGTTTTGTAAGTTCAAAGAGTCTTCTGTAGTCCAGATGCCCCCTTTCTATCTCAGGGGCATATTTTTTTAAAAGTTCTCTAACCTCTTCGTTTAGCCTGTCTTCGACAGTTAGTTCATTGAGGAGAAGCTCTTCTGTCTCTGAAAGGAGCTTTTCTAAGTTAATTGAAGGCTTAACGAGTCCCTTTGATATGATGTTGTCAACTATTTTCTTTGCTAAAAGGTGGGTCCAGCTTTTCGGAATCCTCATCCTATTTTTCTGCAAAGGTAAGGAGCGCTATACTCCTTGCTCGCTTAATAGACTCTGTGAGTTCCCTTTGATGTCTTGCGCAAGTACCTGTCATCCTCCGGGGAAGGACCTTTCCTCTCTCAGTAAGATAGTACTTAAGGACTTTGATATCTTTATAATCTATGAATCCTACCTTTTCTGCACAGAACCTACAAAACTTTCTCCTCTGGAATCTCTTTTGTTGAAATACCATCTTTTCACCCCTGGATATTTATCAAAATGGCTCTAAGTCTGTGGTTTCTTCTGGAGGGACATCCGCCTCGGGCGAGCTCTCTGCTGCAAGTTCTTCTGGAGCTGTCCTTCTCGAAAGGAACCTTACTGACTGGGCAATTACTTCGAACTTGCTCCTCTGCTGTCCTTCAGATTCCCATTTCCTCTCCTGAAGTCTTCCTTCCACAAGTACAGAACTACCTTTGTTTAGATACTTGCTACATGATTCTGCCTGCTTTCCAAAAACCACATTATCTATAAAAATCGTCTCCTGCTTCGCTTCGTCGGATTGCTTATACCTGTAGTTTACCGCAAGCCTGAAAGAGGCCACAGGTGTTCCCTGCGGAGTATACCTTAATTCAGGATCCTTTGTAAGATTGCCTATGAGTATTACTTTGTTAAACATCTTAGCCCTCTCTTTTTTGTTCTCCAGATTCCGAACTAACCCCAACCTTTTCAAGATCTTGTACCTGCTTAGCGCCAAGTTTTATGATAATATGTTTTACCAGTGGGTCAAAGACCCTGTAGAACTCTTCTAACTTTTTAATTGTTGAAGGTGGTGTCTTATACACCAAAAGCACATACAACCCCTTTTTTTGTCTCTTAACCTCATAGGCAAGTTTTTTCTTTCCCCAAATGCTTATCTTGATTATTTCCCCTCCGTTGCTTGTAATGAATTCCTTTATCTTTGAAACGGCTGTATCAACTTCTTCGTCAGGGAGGGATGCATTAAGGATAACAATATTTTCATAAATGTTCATTAAAAGGCCTCCTCATAAATTTAAGCTCCTACACCTCTAAAATGACAAAATAGATAATTCGATTATATAACATAGTATATAAAATAAAATCAATAACACAAATCCCTGAAACCGTATTCCTGAAACATACTGAATTATCCTGAAGAGTTAATTGCAGTCATTTTAGGAGGAATAATGCCTCTTCCCTTGTTTTTCCTCAGGTTGACAAGATTTGACAGCTTCATGTAAGGTATTATAATTTTTTAAATCTGTTCTTTGAAAATTAAAATGTGCGTAGCATATATTCCATTTTTAATGAGAGTTTGATCCGGGCTCAAAACATTTGTGGTTTGCTACTCACTGCCAACACTTCATTTGTGGGCCTATAGCTCAGTTGGTTAGAGCGCACCCCTGATAAGGGTGAGGTGATTGGTTCGATTCCAATTAGGCCCACCAACGTTTTTGCCTGAGCAAAATCGGATCACTTTTAACTTGTAACTTTTCACTTTTAACTCGAGAATTTGTATCGCAAGTTTTTGCCTGTGGGGGTGTAGCTCAGTTGGGAGAGCGCCTGCTTTGCAAGCAGGAGGTCATCGGTTCGATCCCGTTCACCTCCACCAAAGAAATTTGCCAGAACCAAATCTCCTAAAGTCTCTATCCTTATATTTCCTTGAAATCCAGCACCTCAGCTGGGATATTTTGCCATTGTCAATCTGACTGAAATTATTTAACCCCCAAATGCATTATTTGGGTTAAAGTCGTTCAGCTTCAGATTTTTTATTTTTGTTTTCCTCTCTTTCAAGCCTTTAAAATTCTGACTTGGGAGTAGATATATGCGTACTGAAAATATCCTGTTGTTACGGAAAGAAATTTTTGATC
>CAZXCW010000139.1:0-7522 GCA_964639385.1 uncultured Nitrospiraceae bacterium | reverse complement strand
GACCATCTCTGCTGAATGGGGTTTGTGGCATTTCAAACACTCAGGGATCTCCTTGTGAAATGTGTGACAACCTGTACAACCCAACTTGGTATGAGCACTTGGATTGCCCTTAAGGTCAGCGCCTTCTTTGTCATGGCAGGAAAGGCATGGGTCTGTAATATTTGCAGCTAATTTCATTTCCAGCAAGGGTGCATGGGGATTGGAATGACAGCTATTACAGTTACCTATTTCATAATGAGGCTTCCCCATATGACAATCGTTACAGGCAGGAATAATCTCCTCCTTACTCACCATTGGAGGATGCCCCTTGTGACAGTCCATACAGGTAACAGCTGTTTTGTGTTTGCCTCCCTTAGTTTCAATCTTTTCAGTTACTGCAGGATGACACTTCACACAGTCCGCATTAGTTAGTTGTGCAACTTGTGTTGCTGCCTTTTCCTGTGCGAGACCTTCTTTCTGGCCAGAGGGCGTAGATAAGATAATTGATATAAGAAATACTGACATTATAAAAAAGAACAGAAGCCATACAGAATTAACCCTTTTCTTCTTCCTTAGCTGGAGTCCCATTATTTTTTCCCCCTATGATTCGTTCAACATTAAAATTATCAATTAGCATTAACAATTTAAAATTTGTGTTGATAATTGCTAATTTTGAATTGATTATTTTTTACCGCAACCTTCCCCTTTTTCGTAAAAGGTTACGGATTCGACACCCGTATCTTATACCATCTTTCTTATATCATGTCAAGGAAAAAATGAAGATGAAAAAGAAGACTTCTAAGCCTTTGTTGGCATGGGGGCTGGCATAGCTAAATGCAGTTTACAATCATCACTATTTTCGTGTTCTCGCTTATTGCTTTTATGCATCTTCTCCTCTCTTTTCTTTCGGTCGAGAAGTTACAGGCAATGGTATAATTATTAAAATAATGCTGTGACATAGCAAAAATATAGGAAATGTGAGTGGCAAAAATCGCATATTTATTGCACGGCAATCAAGCAAGTGAATGGTATCGTGCTTTTGTTCCAGGACAGATGCTTACTTTAAAAGGACATGAGGTTTGCTATTTAAGTTTAAAAGACCCTATAGAAAAATTCCTCGCCTCAAACGTTGTAATTTTCATTAGAGCTGGTACTCCTAATGAACTTTATATTTTAAACATTCTCCAAGAGTCGGGGCGTCGTGTAGTTATAGACCTTGATGATAATCCATGGGCGTTGCCAAAAAGCATCCCTCGGGTTGTTATGTGGGAGGCTACTAAATCTCGTTTAATCCTTGAAAAATATCTTGAGTGGGCAGACCTCATAACTGTTACTACACAGGAGCTATTAAACGCTCTTAAGAATTTCAATCCAAACATTGAAATTCTTGAAAACTGTTTACCTGACTCTAAATGGATGAATATTCAGAAGCAAGACGCCAAAGAGCGTCTGGTGATTGGCTGGGGCAGCGGTATTACTCACAGCGAAGATTTAAAACTAATTGTAGAACCTCTTTTGCAAATTATTGAGAAGCATCCTCATGTTGAACTTCATCTTGCCGCAAATTTTGATGTTGAACATCGTCCCGCCGATTTTTATTGTCTTGTAAATCCCCTTCCCGAAAACAATCGAATAAGGATTCTTGATTTTGCTCCTATCGAGAATTACCAAGATTTACTCTCTGGTTTTGATATAGGAATAGCACCACTAAGTGATACCCCTTTCAATAGATGCAAGAGTGATCTTAAATTTTTAGAATACGCTGCACTGGAAATCCCATGCGTTGCGTCAGCTGTAGCTCCGTACATAAACTCTATTGCTCAAGGAGAAACCGGCTTTCTTGCCAAAAATGATGAAGATTGGATGTATTATTTAATGAAACTAATTGAATCTGAGAGCTTCGCAAGAAAATTGGTAGAGCTGCTAAGGCCTGGGCGATAAAACGTATGATATCGTCGAATATCACAAAATGGGAAAAAGCTTATAGAATATTGTCTTAACCCTGAGCGTCTTTTTGAGCAAAGTAGATTTATAGAATATGCTCACGAGCCTATTTCCCTCATCACAAGCTCGATTATCGCTGGGATTCTTTCCTCCATCTTTGGAGAAAGTTCGAGACCTTCATTGATGTCCTCAGGCTCAATCCCTATAAAGACTACTTCTTCAGGTTTGTTTCCGATGAACCCTGTTGTTTTCAGAGCATCTGATATATCAAAACCATGGGCTGAGCGCAATAATCCTTTTGCATCCGCAAGGTCTTTATCCGTGAAGCGATACATGGTGCCGGGAGGCTCACCTCCTTTAACTACATCAATAACAATAACCTTTTTTCTTCCCACGATATAATAAGCAAGGTCCAAACCCATGGTTCCACCGTCCATGACCTCTACATCAGGTGGAAGGGGGATGTCTTTCATTTTTTGGACAACATGAACACCAAAACCTTCGTCTTTTAAAAGGAGGTTACCAATGCCCAGGATTAGGATCTTTTTTTGAGAGTCTATCGGAATCACAATCTTTCAATTTCCGAACGTTTTATCACATCTTCCATTAGTTTATTGTATTCATCCAAATTGCTATATATACTCTGAGCAATCTCCTCCTTATAAGTATGGGATGTCATGTTTCTGTCATCAGTCATTTCAAGAAGTTTAATGGTCTCATCTTCTGTTATCTTGCCTACAGTAAATGCTTCCCTGAAACATGACTTTGGCGAATTGCAGATTAATCCCTCTTTTACCCTCAAGTACTCCTTTACAAATTTCCAGAATGCCTCAAAGGTATATTCAAATCTCTGTATTGCTGCGTCCCTTATGATGATGGAAAAAGGTTGTTGAAGTATATCTGTTAATGTCCCGATGGCCCTTTTAGCATCTGCATATCTAACTTTTAACCTTTCCAGACTTTAGCCTCCTTTAAGGTATTTTGTTTAAATTCCCTTGATACACTTGAGAAGTCCACAATTTCAACCTTATAGGGTATATTCAGCTCATCAATGTATTCGCGCAGCAAAATCAACTTTTTTCTATCAAATCCCTTCTCTGCAATTATACCAATATCAACATCAGAAGTATTCACGAAATCTCCTCTCGCCCTTGAACCAAACAACACGACCTTAACATCCTCATCCTTAAGAAAACTTAACAACACCTTTTTTAGTTTTTCGAGATGATCAATATTTGTTACCACTCTTGCCTCAGACCAATAATCAAACTTGATTTTAATAATAAACAATTTAACTTAAATCACACAAGTTTTATTAAACACCCAAATTTGCCAATAGAAAATCTTCAACAGTACCCTCTCCCTTGATGAGAGACGGAAAAGGAGAGGGTGAAATAGTAACCAGAAAGGTTACCCCTCCCCTCTAACCCCTCCCACAAGGGGAGGGGGTTTGAATTGGGTTGCCAATTTCTATCTCTATTTCAGGGAAACATAGCTAAGCATGCCTAAGGATAAAAATAAGGTGGAGGAGATGTTCTTGAAGGATTGTGTTATTGCTTTTATTATGACATTGTGAAAAAATACGTCTATGGGAAAGGCAAAAGAGATAATCTCCATCGAGGAAATCAATGATAAGTTAAGTCCCGTATTTAAAAACAAGGGGTTAAAACTTGCTCTGCTTTTCGGATCTGCTGTTTCAGGAAAAGCTCACAAACAAAGTGATATTGACCTTGCATTTCTATTTGATAGTCCTTTTGATATTCTTGCCCTTACCAACAAGGTTATCAGGTTTTTACACACCGACAACATTGATGTGGTTGATCTGAAACGTGCAAGTCCACTTTTAAAGTTCTCTATTGTAAAGAATTGCAAGCTCCTCTACGAGAGACACCAGGGTATATTCAATGAATTTTATTCCCTTGCATTCAGGATGTATGTTGATACAAAGAAATTGCGTGATGCACAGACAACAGCAATCAAGCACTTCCTCAAGGCAAAGGGACTGTCGTGAGTCCTGTAGATAAAGAAATTATCAGAAGGAAGGTTGCCACTATAATAGAAAATCTTGAAGTCATAGAACCTATAAAGAATATGAAAATAGATGAATATATCGAAGATGTGTATAGAAGAAAAGCCACAGAAAGGCTTTTACAGGAATTAATCGAGGCAGCAATTGATATAAACACCCATATAATTGTCCAGACAGGTAATACGGCTCCTGATGATTACTATGAAAGCTTTATAAAAGTAGGGAAGCTCAAAATAATTTCGGCAGACCTTGCTGAAAAACTTGCACCATCAGCAGGCCTTAGAAACAGGCTTGTACATGAATACGACTTACTCGAACATTCAATGGTTCTCGAGGCAGTTAGGACGGCTGAAGAACTATATCCCGAATATGTAAAAGAGATCGAGGATTATATTTCAGGAGCGTAATTGTATCTCTTTGATACTCACTTAACCCCTTAAATCCTTCCAATCTTTTTCACAGAAGAGTCTCTCTGTGTAAATATCCCAGAAGAGGCTTTTTTCTGAAAGTGTTCATTTTTTATTATAGCAAGTATAGAAAATGTAGTAGCAGATCCTCATAATCTCTCCTTTACAGCCCTTTCAAGAAAATCCTCAAGTGCAGTAATGCAGGCTGCATCACGATAGGCAAGATGCTTGGTCTTCGAAATTTTATCTGATATATATTGTCTCCATTCCAAATCCTTCCCAAGTTTTATTGCTAACGAAACGTATTCATCAAGAGTGGTTGCAATTGTTTCTGTTAACCCCATCATAGTTAGAATAGCTGAACTATGTCTTCCCCGCATCAATTCACCGGGAAGCGTCACAACTGGCAAGTTACAGGCAAGTGCTTCAAAAGTTGAATTGCACCCTGTCCAGCCTATGCTGTCAAGATAGACGTCAGCTAAGCTGTTAATTGCATTGTAAGTTGCAGACTCAAGAAATGGGAGAAATACAACATATTTATCAGCATTCAGGTTAAAGTCATTAAACGCCTGGTTGATTCGTGAACGAAATTCTCCTGTAACCCAACTGCTTCTTGGGTAGGAAATAAACAAGAACTGGCAATCGCCGACCTGTTGGGCAATGCGCGGGTACACCTCGTCATACTGAGGTAAGTACTTAAACAACGATTGACAGCAAAGATAAAGGATAGATTTTGAACGTAAGCTAAAGGTCTCACGAGTTACATCCGCAGGTTGAACTTCAAGCGGTGTGTAATAGATGGATAAGTTGGGTAAACGTATTAGTCGTTCGGTGTAGTGGTTGTCAGCCTCAGGGGGTTCCATCAGATCGCTACTGAGGAAGTAATCAATAGTTGGAAAACCTGAAGTCTCAGGATGTCCCCATGAGCTACATTGAATGGGAGCTAACCTTAGTGCTGCTAATCGTGCTGTCATGGGATCCATGCCGATTCCAGGATAGATCAGTACGTGAAGATTATCCTCCCTGATGATTTGACATAATTCCTCAAAAGGATAGATGTCCTCAGTAAAGCGATTGAAGCTCTGTTTGGCAATTGCGGTTTCTTTATCCATTTCTTTATTTGTATAGTAGCCGTAAAGGCTGAACTTCTTCTTGTCCAAGTTCTCTACCCAGCCCTTGATTGGGATTTTCCAGTTGGAATGGCGGTAGAAATAGGTAGATACTATCCCAACACGTAATGGTCCTCCAGAGGAAAGGGCTGGCATGGGGGGGCGGTCAGCAAATTGTGGAAATCTCGATGCCATAATCTGACACACCAAATCACCATAGAGTTGTTGTAGTTCCCGGTCATTAAAACCTTGGTATGCCAAATAGAAAGGTATCTGTCCAACTGCATCGGCAGCCATACCGATATTTTGTGAAAATTCGCGAAAGATGGTATCCCGAAACTTCATGAGCTCCCTATGATAACGTGTACGAGCGACCTGGATACTTGAACGGTCTGTATAAATGATTGGCAGATGGGATATGCAACGAGTCCAGCGTGCTTTTATCAAATCTGGTTTGAAGAAGAGCACTATATCGTAAGCGGCTAACGCTTTGTCCTGCCTACCTTGTACTTGTAATACATTCCCCAAATTATAATATGCATCAATAAAGTTTGGATTAAGCTGTAATGCCTTTTGATAGCAGGTAATAGCATCATCAAGTTGCCCTTTGTTTCGAAGGGTATTCCCCAAATTATAATATGCACTAACAAAGTCTGGATTAAGCTGTAATGCCTTTTGATAACAGGTAATAGCATCATCAAGTTGCCCTTTGTCTTGAAGAGTATTCCCCAAATTATAGTATGCACCAACAAAATTTGGATTAAGCTGTAATGCCTTTTGATAACAGGTAATAGCATCATCAAGTTGCCCTTTGTCTTGAAAGGCATTTCCCAAGTTATTATACACATCAACAAAATTTGGATTAAGCTGTAATGCCTTTTGATAGCAGGTAATAGCATCATCAAGTTGCCCTTTGTCTTGAAAGGCTTTTCCCAGATTAAAATATGCATAAGCATCGGTTGGATTAAACTGAAGTGCTTTTTTGATGTATTGTATTGCTAAATCGTAATTTCCAAGTTGATGATAAATTACCCCAAGACAGTGCAGGCCATCAAAATTACTTGGTTGTTTTTTTAATATTCTTTTACAGATATGCTCTGCTTGCCCCAAGCGTCCTGCTTGATAATGCTCGAAAGCTAATTGAATTGATTTATTGATGTCCATTGTAGTAGGATTCTCTCAAGAGGCACTGAAGAATCGTAATTTTTTTAAAAAATAACTGACAACAGCAAGCAACTTCAGATTATCAACATTGTTTGGTTGTTTTTTTAATATTTTCTTACATATTTTTTCGACCTCCTGCAAATTACAAGCCCTATAATAGTCATGTGCTGTTCTTAGTAAATTGTTTGCTTTCATTTGTGGATTAAACCAATCTTTGAATAATGCTTCTCAAAACTCATATTTGAAGAGTTTTATGTCTTCTGAATAAACATTCCTGACGATTTCTTCAGTCTCCAGGTCATAATATTGACGATAGTGCCCATGCTCTGATGGATTGACTCTGCTCAAGTTAATATTTTTGATTTTCAGGTTTTCACATAGATGAGCAAAGTCATTCTCAAGATTCTCAAACTTTAAAACATGGTCAACCATAAGAATATTATCATCGTCTTCCTGTTTACTAATCCAAAAATGCTGTGGATACCATGATTCATGTTTTAGCAAGTTTCTATTATTCTTTAGTATTTCACAACATTCTGCAAACCTCTTATTATGTAGCAATTCGTAATCAGGATGTGGCATAGATTTATTTATATTGTCGTGCCAATAGTTTTTCTTCATTCTTGCATAATTATATGCTGAAACCACTCTATCCCATGGATTGCGAACTACTGAAAATTTAATATATGAATTCCATTGCTCTGGGTAAACAAGATAATAATATTGCCAGGGTAAGTGTCCTCTTCCCTGTAATTCCAAAGCTTCTTTAATGCTGGTTCCTGTTACCCTGGGGATATGAATAAAAATACATTTATATTTGTCTGAAATATTAATGCTCATACTATTTTGAACTTACTCCCTTAAATTGATCTCAGCTGCTGATTACTAAT
>CAZXCW010000138.1:0-7619 GCA_964639385.1 uncultured Nitrospiraceae bacterium | reverse complement strand
CCACATAACCCCTCTTAGGATTGCCCCTCGGCTTATTTCTCCAGTATCCTAAGGCCGAAAGCTCCTCTTTAAGCACATGGAATAACCTCTTTCGAGTTGTCATAACCCTGATTTCCTTCCTTAATTCCTCTAAATCAATAGCACCTTAGGCCGTCTGACAGGCGGACATGAGTCAGTCGTCATCTTGTAACCATTCAATATCAAAAAAGAAAAGGAAGGATATTACCCATAAATGTATGTTAGCCAGGACTAAAACGACTCTTACACCTCCCCCCAAAAATATATATGTTCTTGATAAAATGGCTAATAACAATACCCTGCAAGTCATAAGGTTTGTAACCCCTTCCCTTAACAACACCTTCCTTTATATCGATTATGGCTATGATTCCCATAGAATTTAGGACATTACCTGTACTCCCGGGGAAAGAGGGCATCCTTTACGCCAGACCTTACCCCCCACCTTCAAGATTAAACCAAAAGGTGTATTAGACGGTCTCCTGACCACTTCCTCCTTCAAGAAGTAATCAGGAAATAATACCTTATAAATCAATAACTTATGAGGGTATGTATAGTAACTTGTATAGTTCATCTATAGCTTTTTCCTTTGTGTCCTATGTTTTTATCCTTTAATAAGCATTTTGCTACCTAAATTATATGTATCCAGCCCGAAGAAGAAGAAAGGCGAAAATTCCCATGTCCTCATTCAACTCTTTCAATCCTTTAGGTATCAGCATACCTACTCACAATGCCTTCTATTGCCTCTTGTAGCCTTCAGCTTATTGTTCTTTTGCTTTGTCTTGTACCGTTCCTTCCATTTCCTATAAGCACTATGGAATCTATCAATATCAATACTGAAGAGTTCTTTTATAATGTCAATTTCACTTCTGCCTGAAGTGAGAGCTTTTTCAAAGATATATTGATATATGGTTTGTTTCGGTATTATTGGAAGGATAAATCCTTCCCTACCAATACCGATAATACTACTGAACTCTTTTAAGCTATTGGGAGTCTTCCCCTTTTTCATATCACTTAGACCCCTTTTGAAAGTTTGATAATATCTTCCGCATTTCGTTTTCAAGAGTGGCCCTCATATCGTCTACCACCTTTTTCTCTGCGTCCGGCCTTAGCTTCATAAAGACAATGTCCCTATCTATCCTCCAGGAGCCAAATTGCTTTGTAGAAAAATCCTCTGAAGGGATAGAGAGATTTCCTGTTCGTATACCTCTCATATCATCCCGGAAGGCTTTTATCTTGACCCCCGAGGGTGTAACCTCGGCCTTACCCCCTAACTTATCCTTGGATGGCCACGTTCCTTTCAGCATGACCTCCCCTAATCTATCGCTCGCCTCAGCGATAATACTTTCAAATGTTGAATCGGTGAAGTGTCCTGGCTTTGATGGGAAGCCTAAGGATTCCTTCAATCGCTGCCATGTGGAATTTGGATCAACTACTTTTGCGAACTCTTCATCGTAATGCTCCCTTATATCTTCTCTAACAATATCCGCGGCTTGTTGATGTAGCTGTTTCTTATTCTGTGAAATCGTATTAAGAAAATTATTCAAAACATCCTTGGCGAACTCATTCAAGTTATGCTTAAAATCTAACTTCACATTGTCTCCTTTATTTAATAGCTTGCGGTAATGCCCTCTTTATTGGTCCATTCGTTATAAAATCCTCGAGAATAACGGTTGTAACAGGTCCCTTTAAATCAAATTTCGTAGGTCCGATCTTTGCTTTTACGGGCCATGAGGATTTATTTTCGATAATAATTTTATTTTCTATAGTAGGCTGAGGTACATAAGGTGTGATTTTTCCGGATGTTCTCGGAGTAAATAATTCAGGTCTTCTTTCTCCTACAATGTAAGATCTTCCCGCATAGACATTCCCTCCCATTTGGCGATTTTCATACATTGCAGCTTCAGTAGGATAGACGGTAGGACCAAATAAATTTCCGAGAAAACTAAATGTTTGTTTTAATAACTGATCGAAAATCATTTCGGTAATCCATTTTGATATCATGTCAGATAGTGAGCGCAGAATTGATTCCTCAAAATTTATAAGATATTGTCCAAAATTTTTAAATTCTCCTTTCATAACATCAAAGAAACTATCAGACCACATCTGTTGCATCGAGGTAACTGTATTTTTGCCTATTTCATACATCTGATCATTAATACTGCCCCATTCTCTAATAGCATCTTCCACACCTGTCATGAATGGTGCTACTTGTTTTCTCTTTTCATAGGCTTCTCTGATTGCCTGTAATTTCTTCCATGCCTCCTCAACGCGTTGTAATACCGGTACCTGGTCCCTCAAGGCATGTGAAACATTCGAAAGATAGTTAAAAACCTCCTTGCTGACATTGGCTTCTTTCAAGTAAGCATCAATGAAGTCTGCCTCTGCGTTTACCCTTGCAATCTGTGCCTTATACAGGGTTGTTTCATTTCTGATTAATTCAAGTTTCATCCTTTCCACTGCATTCCAGTTTCCAGTGAGCTCAGCTGCTTCCTGGAGATATTTGTTATAGGTTTCTTGTTGCCCCAGAAACCATTCTTGTTGTTTGAATGGCTGCACTGCTTCAGCAATCCGCATTTCATAATTAGCCTTCAGAATTTCGCTGTTATATCTCTGTATGGCCAATGCCTGTTTATCGAAACCTTGTTCGGTGACAACTTGCATTTTGGTAGACAACTTCGTCATTTCCACGTTAGTAGCCTGCATCTGAATTTCGAGATCCCGAAACTCATTCTCAAGATATTTGAGTGCCTTCTTGTCTGTAATGCCCTGCATTTGATTCCCGACCTCGTCATAGCGATTTGCCAAGTCCCACCAGGTCTCCTCTGCATCCGCATATTTCTGACTTAGCACGTCAAGCTGCCTTCCTGTCTCGTTCTGTATTAAGGTCAACTCGCCTTGAAGGGAATCTTTAAGGATCTGCCCTTTTTGCTCGTAAAATGTCTTTGCACCCGTAAGCTCTTCTCTATAAAAAGTCTGAAGGAGCCATGATCTGTCATCGAGGTTGCCCTTTAATTGTTCATTTGCGAACTTATCTCTTTCAGCTTCTACCGCATTAATCTCATCCATCGCAGCAATGCCCTCTTCATGAAGCTTCTTCAATGCCTGAAGGTGATCTTTATAGATATCGTGTTCGTTACGGAGACGTTCCTGCAATGCCTTAATTTCTTCATCACTTGCCGGTAAGGGTACCTCACCTCCAAGCATTCCTCCACCCTTTATTTCACCTTTACCGCCGGTAAATTTAGACCTACCAAATAAAACATCCTGGATAGTCTTAGTTTCTTTGGCTGCCCTCTCTAAAGATCCTCTGAGTGCATCTGCCGCTTTTTCCTCATGCTCATAATAAACTTCAGGCATCCTCATGAGTTCCTGCCACGCCCCTTTTAAATCACCCGTTGCAGCTTTCAGTAAAGCTGTAGTTAGTCGCTCTAATGGATTTGTTACTTCAGCAATAGAGTGCCAGAGCCACTTAAACCCATCTTCAACAATGGAGAGGACCCCCGCAATGCCAGAGAGCCAGAAGCCTAAGACCTTGAGTATGTCTATCAAATAGCCTAACCCGCTTTTCAGCAAATCGCTATTAACCAAAGCTGCCCCGAGTTCTCTTGTTAAGTTCTTTAAGATTTTCCATTGGCTCGAAAGGGTATCAGTCATAACTCCCGCGGTTCTATCAAGGGCCCCTTGAGATTGAGAGATAGAATTGACAAGGTCCTGGTATGTTTCCAATTCCCTTATCAAGGCAATCAATGCAGATCTTCGCTGGGTAGGTGCTATTCCTTTTAGAAATTCCATGGCGCCGAGAGTTAAACCTTGCTCACCGGTGCCTACTGCCTTCCTCAAACCTTCAATGATTGTCTTGAATTGTGAGGCAATTGTTTTCGATCTATCTAACTGGATGCCTATCTTCTGAAGGTTCTCAAGACCTTTAGGTGCAGAAAGAGAATCAATCAATCCTCTCAATGCTCTCGCTGCGGGTCCCGCCTTACTACCAAGGTTTGTCACCATGACACTCAGGGCAAGCATTTGATCGATGCTAAATCCTGCTGCCTGGCTCATCTGTCCCAAGTTCTGTATCACGACATTAATATCACGCGGTGCTATGACACCTTTCGCCAAAGCTACCGTAAGTTTATCCAAGATGACTTGCAATCTTTGAGAATCGTTTTCGAACTCTTTCAGACCTGGTGTCTTTCTGAAAGTATTCATGAAGCCGACAACCGCTGTGGTAAATTTCTCAGGTTCGATCTCAGGATAAGCAACCTGCAGCTTTGCAAATGATTCAAGGCTGCCTTTCACGGTATCAATGTCGACACCGGCCGCTAAAAGCCTATCGGCAGCCTTAACAATTTCCCCGAATGCAATTGGTAAATTTATCGCAAGCTGACGTGAGTAAGTGATTATGTCCGTGACCATCTGCCTGTGAGTATCCGTAATCTGTCCTTCCATAGCTGAGTATCGCAAGAGCAAAGCTTGAGCTTTATCTATCTCGGCCTCAAACCCAATCCCTGCTTTTATCGCACGTGGTACCCCGAAGACGATCTGGCGAGCAGCATACCACCTGAGTTGAAAGTTCATAAGAGTTAATGCGTCCGTCAAAATACTTTTTAGACTATACTGAAGTCCGATGAAGCCTTTCCCTGTTTTTTCAACTTCTTCCCTTAAACCAGAAAAGCCTTGCGTGGCTACCTTGGAAATATCTTGTGTCGTTTGAACGACTTGTTTAACGTCCCCCTCAATGGTCTGTATTGATTTAGATAATTTCTGAGCTTCCTTTATAGTCTCATCTCCGAACCCAAGAGATTTTTTCATTTTCTCAAAATTCCGAACCATACCTTCAATCATCCCTTGGAATTTTTTTAGCTCTGCTTCGGCCTGTTGACTGTCAATCGTAATTGCTATATTTAAATTTGCCATTTCTTATCTCCTCAAAATTAGAATCAATGCCTCCTACTTATTGTAAAAATGTGCGAGGTAATTTAATAAGCCTTCTATTTTTCAATACTTTTCAATCATTTTTTGTGCATGGCTGTCTTTTTGAGTCGTGCTTGTGTATACTTTTTGTATAGTAGGTTGGCAAAAAAGTAGGGAAAAGGATATAAAAACCCTTTTCCCTTTCCCTTTACACCCTTCAGAGTATTGATTTATAGGGCTTTAGAAAGGTTTAGAAAAGGTGAGCTGTGTTCTTGTTTTCCTTGACGCGGAAGAAGTCAGGGGTTCAATCCCCCTCGCGCCTACCATATAAATCAAGGGCTTACGCTTACTGGACATTTCTGATATCCCAAACATTGACACCATGGAGCTTGATGCAAGCGGTATAATGTAAGATATCTCGATATGAATCCTTACAAAACAGTATGAAGGGTATAAATGGAGACGAGTAACTCGCCATGAAAAACAGAGAAAAAATCATTTCACAAAGTGGTCTTGTCCTCTTAATAGAAAAGAACACCCTGGCCGATACAGTCGAAGTAGTTATCAGGATGGAGACTCACAAAAACTGCTTGCTGCATTGGGGACTTCGCCGCAGTTCGAGTGCACTCTGGCAAATCCCCCCCCGGTCAGTCTGGCCTGAAGGCAGTCAAGCCTTTGACCAGGTGGCCGTTCAAACTCCTTTCTTAAGACAAGACGGTGAAGGCCGGATTATGATAAAACTTGAACGACCCATAGATTTCAGGTTGATCGATTTTGTTCTCTTTTTCCCTGAAGAAAGGCGCTGGGATAATAATGGTGGTCAGAACTACCATGTCGAAATTCCAAGACAAGACAGGCTGACCCTACCATTCAGTGAGCTGCTTACAAAAGATATCGGTAAAGGAGAAACCCTTTATGAACATATGTTCCATGTTGATGACGAATACCAGCTCCTGGTTGCCTTAAGCAAGGATAAAGACGGATTTTATGTCGTTCTCATGACTGATCTTCCAGGAACCTTGATCTTGCACTGGGGTGTGGCAAATCGTTTTCGCTATGAATGGTTTTTACCCTCGCCTTCAATATGCCCTGAAGGGACAACGATATATGAAGACAGGTCTGCTCAGACTCCCTTCCGCGAACATGAGGGATTCAGGGAGGTACGCCTAAATATTCGGGAACAAGAAGCACCTATGGGAATTTCATTTGTGCTTAACCAGGTTGAAACAGGCCGCTGGATAAAGGAACACGGGCGCAATTTTTATATCCCTGTCAATGTTGCTCTACGCTATGAAGTGCCTCTATGCGACCCACTACTTATGGACATTGCAAACGAGATTATAGAAAAAGAGATGAGCCGTAATTCGTGGACTCTCATGCACCGTTTCAACCTCTGTTACGATTTGCTGGATAGAATCAAAAAGAATAATCTTGAAGGATTGGCGCTGATTTTTGTATGGCTGCGTTTTTCCGCTCTCAGGCAGTTAGATTGGCAACGAAACTATAACACCAAGCCGAGAGAGCTGGGGCATTCCATGGATCGTCTGACGATAAAACTTGCAGATCGTTACACAAGGGTACCCCGTGAGCGCGAATTGGTCAGATTAATAATGACAACCCTGGGACGGGGGAGTGATGCACAGCGTGTTCGTGACGAAATTCTTAATATCATGCATCGCCATCGGATAAAGGAAGTCTCCGGTCACTTTATGGAAGAGTGGCATCAGAAACTGCACAATAATGCCACACCCGATGATATCGTCATCTGTGAAGCCTATCTGGAATTTTTGAAAAGTGATGGAAATCTTGATCGATTCTATGAAAGGCTTGAAGAAGGCGGTGTTACCAAAAACCGCCTTGAAAGCTATGAACGTCCGATCAAGTCACATCCCGATTTCATCCCTTATTTGAAAGAAGCATTGATCCAGGAGTTCGAACACTTCCTTGTGACCCTCAAGGAGGTCCATTCTGGTACGGATCTCGGAACTGCTATCCACACTACGCGACACCTCTTCGATTCGGAAATTAACAGTCTTATGGATTTCATATGGTCGCATCGTGATGACCAGAAAATGCCGGTATGTACCCTTGTCGAGAAGATAACCCAATGCCGTCAACGCTTGGCAAAACAGTTCAAGGTAGGCCAAAAAAATCTGCGAGACCTCCTCTTTCTTGATATTGCATTGGAAGATTTCTTGCGTACTGTGGTTGAACGAAACCCCGATTCGCATCTGAGCGACAATGAATTGGTTGATTTGACCTCTATGGTACTTGAAAATCTTTGTCTCTCATATCCCGATGAGGGGCTCAGATACTCTTTAAAGCATTGGAAACACCTTGAAGCGATGCCCCACTTTGAAAAAGAGTGGGTCCTTTGGGCCGATGCAGTGCTCGACCGTCTCGAACATGCCATAGGCTCTTTCATTGACCGCTATATTCAACTCCTTCAGCCGAGAGCTGAATATCTTGGCGCGGCCTTTCATGCTGATCCATGGGTCATAAGCCTTTTCACTGATGAAGTCGTTCGCGGCCGTCCGGTGTTTATCCTGTCTATGCTTTTACGTAACCTTCATCCTCTCTTGCGAAAAAGTGCGGACATCGGAAATTGGCAGTTGATTAGCCGGGGCAGAGGAATCGGGCAGGTAGAGGTAGTGGATGCCCTGAAGTCTATTCAGGGCAAAAGTCTCGTT
>CAZXCW010000137.1:0-7635 GCA_964639385.1 uncultured Nitrospiraceae bacterium | reverse complement strand
ATTATAAAATTTGAGTCTAATAAATTTTTGAACAATGTCTGCATTATTTGGATTAATACGATAATCTTGTTACGGTAATCTAAAAAACTTAAACTCTCTGTTATCTGGAGAAACAAGCATAAAAATCAGCTTATACAGAAGTGTTTGTTACCGTGAGAAATTTGAACCAAAAAAGATTGGATTATGATTAAGATTTCCTTATGCCTTTTTCGGGAGCGAGAAATAGAATGTTGCTCCTTCATTCACTTTTCCTTCAGCCCATACTCGTCCACCGTGACGGTTAATAATACGTTGGACAATTGAAAGTCCAACTCCTGTTCCTTCAAGTTTCTTTGTACCCGGGAGCTGATGAAAGGCGGAAAATAATTTATCTGCATACTGAGGATAAAATCCTATACCATTGTCTTTTACATAATAGATAGTTTCATTCTCTTCCACTCTATAGCCCACTTCTATCACGGCAATGTCTTTTGGAGTGGTGAATTTGATGGCATTAGAAAGGAGATTTATAAAAACCAATTCAATTAATGCCGCGTCACCATACCCGGCAGGTAGTATTTTTATGTCAAATTTGATTATTCTCCCATCTAACAAAGATTTGAGTTCATCTAATGCGGTTGTTACAAGTGCACCCATATCGATCTCCGTTAATTTTATCTGTTGCCGACCTAAACGGGAAAAAGAGAGGAGATCTTTAATGAGTCTCTCCATTTTTTGTGCATGCATTTGAATTGTGTTAAGCATTTCTAATCCATTTGCATCAAGTTTATCATCGTAGATTTTCAAGAACCTTCTGATAAATCCTTCAATTACAATAAGCGGTGTTTGAAGATCATGGGAGACAGAGTAGTTAAAGGCATCTAATTCCTTATTAGCGTCTGTGAGTTCCAAAATATTATGTTCAAGCTCTCTATTGAGCCCTTGGATTTCTTCCTCTGCTTGTTTGCGCTCAGTTATGTCTTCGATCAGACCATCATAGCGGACTATGTGTTTATTTTCATCATAGTAAGGCACCATGGTATCGCGAACCCAAACTACCTTGCCATCACGGCGGATTATACGATGCTCAATAGGAGAAGCCTCGTGACCAGCCAAAATCTCTTTGATCGAGCTTTCGACCATTGGCCTATCATCTGGGTGTACCATTGAATACCATAAATAAGGATCGGCTTCATAATCCTTAGGATTATATCCTGTAACCGGGACACATCCTATACTATGTTTAGTAGAGATTGCATGTCCTTCGGTAACTTCCACTGAGTAAGTATAGGCAGTAATCGCACCTACCAAATTTTTATAGCGTTCTTCATTTTCCTGCTGAGCTTTTTCTGCTTGTTTTCGCTCAGTGGTCTCTTTTTCAAGTTGTTCATTTGCTATTTGCAGTTCAAGTGTACGCTTTTCTACCACCACCTCAAGATAGTTGCAATATTTTTCAAGGTATTTTCTCAGCCTTATCGACTGTTCTTTTATTTGCTCCTTTGCCTGCTTGCTATCTGTTACTGATTTTTCCAGTTCTGAAACGCGTTGACGCAATCTTATCAGTTCATTCATAAGTTGCTTTTTTGTCTTATCTTCGTTTCTCATCTTATGCAGGTTTAAAACTGTTGATTAATTATTATAAAATATTTATCTTATGTGCCAGACATCCAGCCCCGAAGCCATTATCTATATTCATTACTGCAATGCCGGGCACGCAGGAATTAAGCATTGCAAAAAGGGCCGTGAGGCCCCCAAAGCATGTGCCATAGCCGATTGATGTTGGAACAGCAATAATCGGCTTGTCAGTAAGACCACCCACAACTGAAGGGAGAGCGCCCTCCATGCCGGCAACAACAATGATTACCCGCGCAGAATAGATAGAGCCTCTGACATCCTTAAGCCTATGAATTCCTGCTACGCCAACATCGTAAATAGTCTCAATTTTACTCCCGAGAAAAGATGCAGTAACTGCTGCCTCCTCTGAAACAGGTATGTCAGATGTTCCGGCAGAAAGAATGAGGATATGACCCTTTCTTTTAGTGTCTTCCCCTGCTGATATTGCACCTGATAAAGGATAAAAGACAGCTTTCTTAATTCCGAGTCTTTCATATATCTCCTGAGATGCCTTTGTGATCAGGATTTTTTTACTTCTTTTGTACATAGAACGTGCTATACCAACAATATCTTCTACCTTTTTGCCCGCGGCGAATATTACCTCGGGAACCCCCTGTCTTATATGCCTGTGATGGTCTATCTTGGCAAAGGACAGGTCTTCGTATGGAAGATGTTTTAATCTGTTAAAGGCAGTATCAACAGTGAGGTTCCCCGATTTTATTGATTCAAGGATCCTTCTTATTCTTTGTTCATCCATTTTAGTCCATCTTTTTCATTTCTTTTGACTGTCATTCCGAGGAATCCGCTTTTGGCGGACTCGGAATGACAAAAAAACAAGATTATTAGTAAAACTCCGATTTTAAAGAACGGCTCATTAAATCATTTACAGCAAGAGCAGGACCCTTATCCTTATAAATAATTTTATAGACCTGCTCAACAATAGGCATCTCGATACTGTATTTTTTGGAAAGTTCAAATGCAGATTCTGCAGTGGAAACTCCTTCAACAACGCTCACTGTCTGATCTAAAATATCTTTCAGCTTCATGCCCTGACCGAGTTTGATACCCAAGGTGTAATTTCTCGAGAGAGGACCTGTGCATGTGAGAACTAAATCTCCTAAACCACTAAGTCCGGAAAATGTCCTTTCTTTTGCGCCCATTGCAACTCCGAGCCTGGTCATTTCAACGAGGCCCCTCGTTATAAGTGAGGCCCTCGCATTCAGACCAAGACCAAGCCCATCAGAAATGCCAGATGCTATGGCTATTACATTTTTTAAAGCACCTCCAATCTCCACACCAAGTATATCGTCATGAGTATAGACTCTGAAGCTGTTTGTATTGAATATATCCTGAAGTATTAATCCCGTATCATTGTCTTCTGTAGCAAGGGTAACAGCAGTAGGTAAATTTTTGATTACCTCTTTGGCAAAACTTGGACCTGAAAGTACTGCAATCTTATGCCCAGACAATTCTTTTAATATGGAGGAGATTGTCATTAGCGTCCCTCTTTCTATGCCTTTTGCCGCACTGATGATTATTGCCTCCCTTGATATGGAGGAAAGAGATTCTTCGAATACAACTCTTGTAAACTGTGCTGGTACAGCATTGAGAATGTACCGTGCTTTGTCTACAACATCATCAATATGATTAGATACCTTTATATTTTCAGGAAACATAACATCTGGAAGATAGAGTCTATTTATCCTTGTTTTTTTCATCTCATCAGCAAGGTCCTTTTCATAGACCCAGAGTGAAATGTCAAAACCTTTCTTTGATAGAAGATATGCGAGGGTGGTTCCCCAGCTTCCAGCACCTATGACAGCTATATTGCTCATGTTTTAATCTTTACAGTTTGATATGACACATAATATATGATGTCTAATTTTTGAATGTAAGCATTTCCAATTTGGATAGGGGATATAGTATTTGAGCGAAAATACTATATCCAGCCATTTATAACTTCTGCGCCTTCACAATCTTAGCCCACTCATCTCGGAGCGGTACGGTTCTATTGAACACAAACATACCTGCCTGGGAATCAGGATCAACGCAAAAATAACCCTGCCGCTCGAACTGATAATGACTCCCTGGTTTTGCTTCTGCCAGACTTGGCTCAATGCAGCATGACTTTAATGCCTCCAGAGATTTAGGATTCAAATAGACTTTGAAATCTTCATGGTCTGCCGGATTTGGTATTGTGAAGAGATGATCATACAGACGCACTTCGGCTTCAAGAGCATGAGCAGCCGATACCCAGTGCAAGGTAGCTTTAAGCTTACGCCTGTCTGGTGCATCTCCCCCTCTTGTCTCTGGATCGTAGGTACAATGCACTTCTACTATTTTACCTGTTCGCTCATCCTTAACCACATTCACACATTTTATAAAATATGCATATCGCAACCGTACCTCACGCCCAGGTGCCAATCGGAAAAACTGCTTTGGTGGATCCTCGCGAAAATCCTCCTGTTCTATATACAAGACATGAGAAAAAAGAACTTTTCGCGTCCCCATGTTTGGGTCCTCAGGATTGTTTATAGCCTCTAACTCCTCCACTTGGCCTTCGGGATAGTTGTCTATTACCACCCGCAAGGGATTCAGTACAGCCATAACACGTGGAGCTCGTTTATTCAAATCCTCTCTGAGACAATGTTCCAGCAAAGCCACATCCACCAGGCTTTCTCTTTTAGCAACTCCAATGCGCTCAGCGAAATTCCGTATTGACTCAGGTGTATAGCCACGCCTCCTTATGCCAGCTATTGTAGGCATCCGCGGATCATCCCATCCGCTCACATATCCCTCTTCTACCAATTCTATGAGCTTTCGCTTACTCAATACTGTATGACTGATATTAAGGCGAGCAAACTCAATTTGTTGTGGATGATAAACCCCTAATTCATCAAGAAACCAATCATACAAAGGTCGATGATCTTCAAATTCCAGTGTACAAATCGAGTGAGTAATCCTTTCGATAGAATCAGAGAAACAATGAGCAAAGTCGTACATAGGATAAATGCACCATTTATTGCCCGTCCTATGATGTTCTGCATGCATGATGCGGTACATTACAGGATCGCGCATATTGATATTCCCTGAGGCCATATCAATTTTTGCTCTCAGTGTGTGGGAACCTTCCTCAAATTCGCCTGCCCTCATTCGTTCAAACAAGTCCAGATTTTCTTCAACTATGCGATTACGATATGGGCTTTCCCTGCCGGGTACAGTTAATGTGCCGCGGTACTCTCTTATTTCTTCTGCACTCAAGTCACAAACATATGCCTTACCGATTTTGATTAGCTGAATCGCATACTGATATAGTTGTTCAAAATAATCTGATGCATAATACAATCTATTGCCCCAATCGAATCCAAGCCATCGTACATCTTCCTTGATAGATCCCACGTATTCAGCCTCTTCCTTCGTCGGATTGGTATCATCAAATCGCAGATTGCAAAGACCTCCAAATTCAGCAGCAACTCCAAAATTGAGGCAGATAGACTTAGCATGTCCAATATGGAGATAGCCGTTAGGTTCTGGAGGAAACCGGGTATGAACCCTTCCACCATATTTATTGGTCTTAAGATCTTCTTTTATGATTTCCCTAATAAAATCAGAGGGCTTAGAACCTATTTCATTCATAAGAAATAGTTTAGCACATCATGGCAGCTTGTCAGGCAGTTCAATTTTCCCGTTCGTGGTTTCCCTTCTATGACTCTTGATATCCCTTATAATTTCCTCGGCCGTTCTCTCATCATCCCAACTACCACAAAGACCTGTCTTCTCTTTCGTGGGTATATGTTTCTCATGTGTATACAGGTATTCATGAATAAGCTCTGTAATAATATCTTTTATTGTTTTTTGCTCCGTAGCTGCTTTCTTTTTAAGATCTTCATGTATTTTTTTAGAAAGTTCTACAATTAACTTTTCCATGTCTCTCACCTTCTAATTATACCCTGAATCCTGCATGAACATTTAGGAATTACGATAGCAAAAATTTAAAAATGTTGTTATCTCTTCCACCTCCTCATCCTAAGCTTCACGATTTTAAAATCATATTACTTTCTTCATTAACTTCGTATAGTGATCATCTTTAATCTGGCGCGCCGTCCACCTACTACTGCTCATTCTGAAATCTGGATGGAATTATAGATTATCAGCATAAATATTCAAATGTAGGTAAATAATATCTCGCTTAGGTTTCTTCCATCCTACAACGCTCACCTTCATATTCGATTTCAACAGTACTATGCGTGAAATCCAGCTTTTCTGTTAATGATTTGATTGCACATTTCGTCTGCAAAACATCTTCTTTAGTCGCTTTTCCATTTATTACTATATGAGTCGTTAGCACGTGATGTATACCGTCCAGTGACCAAACATGCGTATGATGGACAGATTTTACATTATCTATAGCCAGCAGTTTGCTTTCCACTTCATTGATATTAATATTTTCAGGAACAGCTTGCAGGAAAAGAGCCAACGTTCTTTTTAGATTTTTAATCACATTATACAATACATAAGATGCAATCAATATGGACAATATTGGGTCAAGAATATGGATATCTTTGAATAGCAAGGTGACGCCAATAACTAATACTGCTAACCAACCCAAGACATCTTCCACAAAATGCCAGACAACAACTCGAGCAACGAATGTTTTGCCACCCTTTAATCGTAAAGCTGCAAGACCATTTACAACAATACCAACGACTGCAAAAACAAGTAGCCCCTCAACCTTAGAGTGTTCTGGTCGAATAAGTCTTGGTATCGCTTCGGACAGAATGAAAAGCGAACCGCCAATGAGGATGACAGTATTAACCAGTGCAGCTAATAAAGAAAAACGTTGGTACCCATAAGAAAATAATTTATCCTTTTCTTTCCTTGAATACTTTTCTAAATACCATGACAAGCCCAAGGAAAAGCTATCTCCTAAGTCATGTAGAGCATTTGAGAGAATTGCTAAGCTGTTTGTCCAGAGGCCACCCAAAATTTCAAATATAGTAAAGATCAGATTTAGAAAAAAAGCTGCTCTGATACTTGGGGTACTGTCTTGTGAATGTGTGTGTCCCATCTTTTATTCTAAACCTTTAGCCGATTTTAACGAAATGCCCTAATCAATTATTCGTGACTATTGCTTTTCAAAAAGGGATGTTTCTTCTTTCGTCCATTTTAATAGTATTATTACACCATGTAGAAAATCATATAAAAGCTATTCTCAAATTAACCATTACCAGTTGTACTGTTGAGAATTATAGCAATATTTGGCAGTGTCGACTTCAGGAAGAATCTAAGTCTTCCCATTGGGGGAAAAATATGTAACACGAGTCTAAAAACCAGATAAACCGCCAATAGCCATATCAAAATAATAATTAATGCTGCAGCCCACTTTGTTTTGTTATCAATAGAAGTAGATTGAGCTTTTTCTCTGCACTCTTCCAAAACTTCGCAAGGGATCATTTTCAGTGAAAGATAAATGCCTGCGGGTATAATGATTAGATCATCAATATACCCTAAAACGGGTATAAAATCTGGAATTAAATCAATAGGGCTTAATGCATAAGCTACAACTATAGCAACAAAGATCTTTGCATACAATGGAACTCTTGGATCTTTATAGGCTAAGTAAAGGGCATATGTATCTGTCTTTAGTTGTTTTGCTTTTTCTTTTAAGGACGGCTTCCCCATATTATCAATTCCATTGATATTCTGCACCATTATATCAGGTTTAAAGGAGGAGTATTTCAGGAAGAAATGAAGATGTGCTTGTGCCTACAGACAAAAATCTTTTTTTAAATTTTCAACTCTAATCCTACTTTATATGTAGAATTACCTATATCGCTACACCAGCGAACTACAGCAGTTATTGAAATATTGCCCGTTAGACTACTCTTTACAAGTATCTTTTGCCCCTCTTGAAGACAATGCTCCATTATTATGCACATTCCAGAATAACTGAAATCATGAAGCAACCCTGTTGAAACTTTATCATCAATACAAGGAAGGAGAGAATACGCAATTATTTGCGAAGAACCGCACCTTGAATAC
>CAZXCW010000136.1:0-7754 GCA_964639385.1 uncultured Nitrospiraceae bacterium | reverse complement strand
GTGCGAAGGGATGTAAAGAGAAGTTTGACAAGGAGCCTGAGAAATTTGTAACAAAAGAAAAAGAATAAATCAAAGAGGAGCGATGTTTAGAGGGATGATGGCACCGCCTGTAGAGCCTAAGAAGGAAGAACAGCAGGAAGAACAGCAAAAAGAAGAGAGCCCAAAACCGATCCTCACGGACATTAACGCTCGACTTACATTACAATGGAAAATTTAAAATCAAAGCTCTTGACGTTTCCCGTAAAGATACTTGCGGCGATTATTGCTTTTATGATCTTAATGAGGTTTGGCTATGTCTTCTATGACTTTATCCAGAACCCTTTCCATGAACCCGTAACTCTCAGCGAAGAGAGTGTGAAACACGTGATGACGGGATTGATATTGCTCGAACTTCTTGCATTTACTCTCCGGTTTATCATCCAAGAGTTAGTCGATCCGAATCTCATTGTCTTAACTGTTTTGACAGCCATTGGAAGAGATATAATTGTTTTAGATATCAGAGAAATTCATTACGAAAATCTCATAGCTGCTGGGGCTGTATTTGCTGTCACAATCTTGGGGCTATACATCTTGAAGAAGAAATCCGAGTAATCTTGTATCATTTCTTTGCTTCAATTATAAAGGATGAAAGGGAAATGTATGACGTCATAGTAGTGTGAGCATGACCCGCTGGTTCCACCTGTGCACGGGAATGTGCCAAAGTGGGGCTTAAAACTTTGCTTTTAAGAAAACCACAAGATTGATTATATTCCTTTATAGGAAGAGGGCAAAACATTACAATTTCATAGCAAACCTTTATCACTTTCTCGGATTCAGGAAATATACCTATCGGAAAAAGGCTGCAGCCGATATAATCTTATAGACAGGAGGTGGGACAAAAATGAAACTTAAACCTTTTGCATTGGGTTTGAGCCTTGGCATTGTGTGGGGCGGAGCACTATTCATCACAACCTGGCTGTCTTATTTCACTGGATATGGCAAGTTATTTCTGGATGCCCTGGTAGGTTCAATATATCCGGGATATACAATTTCACCAGTGGGAAGTTTCCTCGGATTGGTTTACGGTTTTGTAGATCTTCTGATAATGGGAATACTCGTAGGGTGGATTTATAGCAGATTTGTGAAAGAATAAAATGCACGGGAGAGTATTATCGTCTATCGAAAAACCTCTATGTTTATCCCGAGATTGAGAAGGGAGGTGATTGCATGTAGACCTGCTTCAAATGTTCACATGTAAAACATTCCGCTTCCGAGTATCTCAAGCATCTCTTCAGTAATCTCTTCCTGCCGGATATAGTTTTGCAGAGACTTAAGTTCTGACAGGTGCTTCTTCAGGGTTTCTGAGGCACCTTCCATGCTCCTCATGCGGTACCAGTTTTCACTCCTCAGAGATTCTAAATAGCCTCTGTATAGGCTGATATAGAGAAATTCTTCAAGAATCTTATCAAATATTATTTTTGGTTCAAGGTAAGTAAGAGGCGTAATCTTAAAGGGTTTTATAGTACCAATTCTGGAGATATCAGGAGGCAGGATCTGTTCTATAGAAATCTCAGGCTTTTTTTCAGAAATATATGTGAAAATGAACGTAAGGTTGTAATACTCTTCCTTCTTGTAAATGTCCATTATCTGTGAAACTGTCCTTTTGAGGGCCGACTGTATTCCGTTGATGCTTAATACGGCTTCGCTGTAAACTTCAAAGGATATGTCTCTTAATTCAATGGTCGATTTGAGTCTCTTCCCAATAACAAATAAGACGTCTTTGCCGGTTTTGACATCCGAAACAGCATCAGCGACTTTTTCATTGTATGGGCCGCAGAGTCCTTGCGAAGAGCCGAATGCAACAAGGATTCTCTTTTTTTCGTTCTGACCCATTGTAAGTATATCAGGATAATTTGTCATTGCATCGGATATGGCTAAAAGTATATTTTGTTCATATTCCCTGATATTGGGCACAATATCTTCAGTTTTCCTTATGGTAACCCCAGCGTATGCCTTCATGGCGCCCACTATATCTTTTATCGTATTGAATGCCTTTATCTTTTTTTCTATATCTGCAGAAGAAGGCAAAACTAAACCTCTATTTTAGTGATGAAGCCTTTTAATATTTCCATGTCCTTTCCCCCAAGTCTTCCTTCCTCATGAATGCGGTCTGTGACTTCAGGGAAGGCACTCCTTACCTTGTTCAGGATTTCTTTGCAAACACTGTCTACCGCGGTAATCTCTATGGTATCGAGTGCACCTGACTCCAGAATTATAAAGCTTAATACCTCGTCTTCAAGCGCGAAGGGATGAAATCTCGGCTGTTTAAGAATCTCCCTCAGACGTTCGCCGCGTCTGATAAGTTTTGCGGTTTCCTCCTCTAAATGGGCCCCGAATTTGGTAAATACCTCCACCTCAGCGAATCTTGAATAGTCTATCTTAAGCCTCTCCGCTACATTCTTCATAGCCTCTACCTGTGCCTTTCCTCCTATCCTCGATACTGATTTCCCCACATCAACTGGAGGACGGATCCCTTTGTTGAATAACAGTGTATCAAGATATATCTGGCCATCGGTTATGGAGATGAGGTTTGTGGGAATATAAGAGGATATCCTGCCCTGTTGTGTTTCGACTATCGGAAGGGCTGTTATGGAACCCCCGCCGTAAGCCTGTCCGAGTTTTGCAGACCTTTCGAGAAGTCTTGAGTGTATGAAGAAGATATCCCCTGGATATGCCTCCCTGCCAGGGGAACGCTTAAGGAGAAGGCTCAGGGAACGATATGCCTCTGCATGTTTTGTCAGGTCATCATAGACAATCAGGATATCCTTCCCCCTGTCAAGGAAATATTCAGCAATAGCAGTGGCACTGTAGGGTGCGATATACTGAAGGCCAAAAGAATTTGATGCATCAGCAACCACGAAAATAGTCTTTGATAGATCACTATATGTTTTTATCTCATCGATCACTTTCAGGATATGTGATTTTTTCTGCCCAATGGCAGCATAAATGGAAATGACATCAGAATTTTTCTGGTTAATGATAGTGTCAACAGCTATGGAGGTTTTACCTATTGCAGGATCGCCTATAATCAATTCTCTCTGCCCCCTGCCTATCGGGAGCATAGAGTCAATAACCTTTAGACCGGTATAAAGAGGTTTGCTTACAAAATCCCGCTGTGGAAGGGAAGGGGCTTCTCTCTCTACAGGATACGATATTGTTTGCCCCGGCTTGGTGCCTCCCTCAAGAGGGTTGCCAAGAGCATCCAGTATTCCTCCCAGAAGCCCTTCTCCTACATTTATCGAGGCAATACGGTCTGTCTTGAATGCACTGTCTCCTGCCCTTATGCCGTTCTGCTCAGTGAGCAGGACAACCCCTATGCTCTCAACGCTAAGGTCAAAAACTATTCCCGTATCGCCGCTTTCAAGCTCTATGAGTTCATAAAGTTTTGCGTCTCTTAGACCGGCAATCTGTACTATACCGTCTCCTACAGACAAGACCTTTCCCTCTTCAGTAACCCCGATGGAGAACCTGCTTTTTTCTGCTTCTTCCCGCATCTGTTGAAAGACCCGGGCAAGTTCTTTTTCCATTTTAAGCAGTACCTTTAAGCCTTAATTTAAGGGAATCTATCTGGCCTGATAAAGAGGAGTCATAAACCATATCGTATACCTTGATTTTTATCCCTGAAATAAGGTCTTTATCGATAGTTTGATTAATATCAACTTTTCTCGATACAAGTGACTCCATGGTTTTCTGCAACCCTTTCAATTCTTCCTCACTGAGTTCATGAGCTGTGATGATCTCTATTGTAAATGGTTCATCTTTCTTTTCTATTTTTGTTATATCGGATGCAATTCTTTCGACCTCTTTAAGGAATTTTCTATATATTGCACTGTGAAGCTCTTCATCTGAGATATCTCTTAAAAGACGTGATGCAAATACACAGACAGTATCAATGGCCTTATCTTTCAGTTCTGTTTCAAGTCTCTTTTTTTCAGTGTCAAATATAGCCCTTTCCTTTTCAATTATTTTCCCGGCTTCTTCTTCAGCTCTGCCCATCAGTTTTTTCCTTTCTACCTCAACTTCTTCCTGTAATTTTTCGAATGTCAGTATCCGGATATCCTTCAGCTTGTCCATCTCTTCCTGATACTTTTTTTTAAGCTCCTGAGCTTCCATCTTTGTCTTTTCAGCATCTTCTACATTTTTTTCTATTATTCTTCTCCGCTTGTCCATAATCTCACGTATGGGCTTATAGAGTAATCTTTTGAGGATAAACAACAGGACTACAAAGTTAATTATCTGAAAGAGGAATGTCCAGATATCGAATTTCATTTTGCAACATACCCTATAAGAGGATTTGCAAACAGGATAATCAGTGCGATAACGAATGCGTATATGGCAATTGACTCTATCAATGCCATTCCAACGAAAAGGGTCCTCATAATCTGAGCAGATGCCTCAGGCTGTCTGGCTATGGCATCAAGGGACTTTGAGAGGGCTTCACCCAGTGACTTTGCAGGACCATATCCACCAATGGCTATGGCAAGGCCAGCAGTAATTATGGAAACAGAAATAATTATGGTTAAAGAATCCATGTCCAGCCTCCTTTTAAGGTTTCGTTCTAATGCCCCCGGCTATAAATACGAGGGTTAAAACACCAAATATATAAGCCTGTATAAGGCCGATAACAATATGTAGCAAATCAAACGGAACCGGCGCAATGAGTCCCATAATCCCGAGGAGTATCGCTGCAATCATTTCACCGCTTAACATATTACCAAAAAGCCTCACAGCCAGTGCCAGGGTTCTTGTAAATTCCGCCATAAAGTGAAAGGGCATTAATATCCATGAAGGCTCTTTGTAATGTAAGAGATATCCTTTAAGCCCTTGTGTTGCTATGCCGAAGACATGAGTCATTGAATAAGATACTACGGCAAAGGCAAAAGTTGTATTTAGATCAGCTGTAGGTGTCTTCAGGCCCGGTATCAAGCCTGTCAGATTAGAGAAGCCTATGAGAATCCAGAATGTACCTAAGATAGGAACAGCCAGCCATGGGTCTACCGGCAGGACATCCTTTGCTGTTTTCTCTATAGCCTCAAAAACAGCCTCTAAAACCTCTTGAAATGTAGACGGCTTTATAGAGAGCTTTCTTGTCGAAAGGTAGCAAATTATTGTTATGATTGCCATGACAAACCATGTAGTGAGAACAGTGTCAGTAATATAAACAGGACCGATGGAAAAGACTGTTTCTGGAAAGATACTGATACGTCTCATTCTTTTGATTTCCTGAAATAGAAATGCCAGATATTATAGATGCCAATGGCTATGCCGACTACGATTAGCGCTGCGGTCCAGAGGATACCGCTTCCCATTTTTTTATCGAGATATCTTCCAAGATATGCACCTCCAACAACAGGGATTACAAAAAGCCAACCTCCGGCTCCAACAAGTGAGGCATAGTGCCAGAATGCCGATCTCTCCTTTCTGCCCTTCTTGAGTTCCTTTGCTGACCTTTCAATATCCCTGGAGAATCTTTTATCCTCCATCAGGGATTTCCTCTTATGAATTCGAGGGTCTTTTCAATGAAAGACCTTTCTATGCCCTCCAGTGTTTTACGAAAATCCATTTCGGATTTATCTCTTTTAGCAACGGTGCCTTCGATAATCTCTGAAAGCTTTTCCGCATCATCACTTTCGAATACCTCTAAAGATGTCAGTGTCACTTTGCCTCCCCTTACGCGCAACACCCCGCCATTAACTGCAAGAAAGACTTCCATATCGTTTGAATCTATGTAATAGCAGAGGGAAGGCTCAATGACTGTAAGGAAATCTATATGGCCTTTCATGACGCCAAAAAACCCTGTTGCATCCTTCAGCCTTATGTATTTTATGTCATTTTCCATAATCTTCAAAGGTGTCACTATCTTCAATTTAAAGGTAGTATTGCTCACTTGATTTCCTCAATGTCACCTATCATAAAAAATGACTCTTCAGGTACATCATCTGCCTTACCCGATAGGATCATCTCGCAGCAGTCAAGGGTCTTATCGAGGGGGACATGCCTCCCTTTCCTGCCGGTAAATTCTTCCATAAGATAAAAAGGTTGTGTAAGAAACCTCTCGAGTTTTCTTGCCCTTTTAACAATGCGCCTGTCTGCAGGTGAAAGCTCTTCTACGCCAAGCATGGCAATAATATCAAGCAATTCTTTGTATCGTGAAAGGTGCTCCTTGACCTTTCTTGAGATTTCATAATGTCTTTCACCGACATCCTCAGGGCTGAGAAATTTGGATGTCGACAGAAGAGGGTCAATAGCTGGATAGAGTCCCTTGGATGCTATTTCCCGTGAAAGGACAACCGTCGTATCGAGATGCGGGAAGACATTGGCAACCGCCGGGTCTGTAATGTCGTCAGCAGGAACATAAATAGCCTGTACAGAGGTAATGGACCCATTTTTTGTCGATACAAGTCTTTCCTCCACCTCCGCGAGTTCTGAAAGCAGTGTTGGCTGATAACCAACCCTTGATGAAAGCCTTCCAAGGAGAACCGAGACCTCGTTTCCTGCCTGAACAAAACGATAAACATTGTCCATGAGAAAGAGGATATCGCTGCCTACTTCATCCCTGAAGAATTCTGCCAGGGTAATTGCAGTCAGAGGTACCCTGAACCTTATCCCCGGAGATTCACACATCTGCCCGAATACGAGTATTGCATTGTTTATCATAACCCGCCTTTGCATCTCTCTCCAGAGCTCATGGCCCTCCCTCATCCTTTCTCCAACACCGCAGAACACGGATATCCCCGAATAGACCTTTGCTATCTTATAAATAAACTCCATCAGCAATACCGTTTTTCCAACTCCTGCACCTCCAAAAAGGCCTATCTTGCCCCCTTTTGGAAACGGAGACAGGAGATCAATGATCTTAATGCCTGTCTCAAGAATCCCTGAGGGAGGTATCTGTTCTTCGAGCACAGGAGGCGGCTTGTGAATTGGCCTTTGAACGATATCTTCAGTTGGATATTCACCTTCTATTGGTTCTCCGAAGATATTTAATGGCTTTCCAAGGCAGCCCTTGCATGCCGGAATATGCAATGGCCTACCTGAAGAAATTACTGACATGCCTCTTTTAAGTCCTTGAGTAAATCCGAGGGCAATGGCCTTAACAGATGTGCGGCTTATGTGGTCGTGGACTTCAAGGATGATATTTTTTCTGTCCGGCTTCTTAACTATAAGGGCATCATTAATATTAGGAAGCCCCGCATTGAACTCAATCTCTATAACATCCCCGTGGATAGCAGTTATAACTCCTTCCATAACTTAATGTTATCAGAAAATCACAGGATTAGAAATATAATTGATGATAATTGAAATGATTCAGATGAACAATTTAAAATCAGATGGTTAGCCGCTAACTTTCTGAAAGTAAATAACAGAGGAGGTTATATGCACTGGGATTATGGATGGGGAATAGGGTTTGGATTTGGATGGTTTTTAATGATTCTCTTCTGGGTATTGCTTATCCTGGGGATTGTTTATATTGTTAAATTAATTGCAGGAAGTGGGACGAAAGGAGAGAAAGAAGGGACTGCCCTGGATATTCTGAAGAAAAGATACGCAAAAGGAGAGATAAGTAGAGAAGAGTTTGAAAGGATGAAGGATGACCTTAAGAAAACCTGAAATCCTTACAATAAAACACATCAGATAAAATCTCGACTGTTTGTAATACCCCAAATTCGCCGATAGAAATGGCTGGATCCCTTTGTCAGCCTAAAACTGCACTT
>CAZXCW010000135.1:0-7838 GCA_964639385.1 uncultured Nitrospiraceae bacterium | reverse complement strand
TTTAAAAATAAAAGTACATGGGTCTTTTAGAGTAAATTTGTTTATATTGGTTACACTATATGTGTGGTTTGATAAAATAATAGCTTATGGAAAGAAGATAGAAGATATAAGAATTTTAGATGAAATAGAAGCGAGGGATATAAATGAAAGGTTTAGTTACTATATCATTTAGAGGGATAACACTTATAGTATTTCTCCTTTTTGTAATCAGTTGTGGGACTGTTGCCAAGACCAAACCCGATGTTGGCTTATATAAAGGTCAACCTCTGGTTTATCCTTATCCAATTGCAGATGTAAAGGAAACATGCAAAGAGGTGCTTGCGGAGCAAAATTATACAATTGTATCTGAGGATTTGAAAAAAATCAGAGCAATAAGATATAAGACGTCCTGGAGACCCAAAGGCAGTGATATGACTATTACTTTTACAGAACTTCAACCGAATTCAACCCGGATTGATATTGTTTCACAGACCGATTTTGAATTTTTAACTTTTGGGCTACAGGATATTTATGTAGAAGATTTCCTAAAGTCATTAAGAAAAAGGCTCCTGGGCAAGAAGGAGTTGTTTGAGGAGATAAAGAGGCTGAGGGAGAACAACAAAGGCAGATATAGAAAATGTTTGGTGCTGAAGAACTAAAAGAGAGCATCGAAATAACAGAAACAACGGTTGAATGTCCAGTTAAAGATTGCATTGAAAAAGTAGAAAGACAAAGAGAAGTTTTCAAACGGGAAGAGATATTCAAATGCCCAGAGCACAACATCTATATTTCACCGTCAACTTTTGAATATCAGAGTGAATTAGACAATTTACTCTGGAAAGATCAGGCTGATTTGGATTTATTTAAGAAGATAAAGACAGTGAAGCGTGAAAGCCGAATCGCACGAGACAATAGTGAAGATGCAGTTACTTGGAATGTTTTCAGATTCTTGGAAAGAAATAATTTGGTTGAAATGACCCTAAGTTCCATCATCCGTATCATTCTAAAATCATCTGAGGTAATCTATTGGTCATATAGCCAAAAAGAGAATTCCAGTTGGTTTGAATTAAACAAAGCGAGAGAAGAATTTGGTGAAGAAATAAAAAGAAGTTCCGAACCAGATGTTATAATCAAAACTGACAATACACTCCTTTTTATTGAGGCAAAATTGACTGCTGGAAATGAAACAACTCCCAGTGATACGAGTAACTCCAAGAAATATGAAACCGGTGGCGATAATTGGTTCTCAAAAGTCTTTAAGTCGGATTACAAAACAGTTGCGGTAGTTGAGAAGAAATATGAACTATTGCGTTTCTGGCTACTTGGTACTTGGATGGCAAAGCAACAGGATTTAGACTTTTACCTCGTTAATCTGGTATTGTCTGAACGAGAGGCAGACATCGAGCCCACCTTTAGAAGGCATATTAATGAAAACCAGAAAAGGAAATTTATACGAGCCACATGGGAAAGTATTTACCAATATACTTCAAATATTAGTTCATCAAGAGATAGAGATATAATGGTAAGATTCTTTAAAAACAAAACCCTTGGATATGATGGAAACGGAATGCTGCAAAGAGCATTTTCAATACCATGACTTCTCTACACAGGAGTAGATAATGGCAGAAAAACTTGACCCAAAAGAAACAGTAACCTTTGAAGAAATTCTAAGGGATGTTCAATGCAGTTTTAGTAGCTTTTCTTCGGTGCATCACTTCTGTAGAGTAACTTTTAGATAAAGTTTTGGATACAATAAGACAGAAAATGAAAAAGACAGAAAATGAAAGACATCGAGCCTAAGATATCACATCGAGTAATTATTAATCTCCTGCGAGGATTTTATTGTTCTCTTATGATACTGACTTTATTCCTATGCTTTCCTATTTCCATCGCTTGCTCTAAGCCTACCACTATTTCATTGGGAGAAGGGATAGCTATAGATAATATTTTAATTAAGTTTAAATCTGTCAGAATATCACCACTTTATGAAACTGGAAGGCTATCAATGTTTTTTGAACCCATAGTTGAAAAACCAAAAGAGAATTATAAATTTGTTGTTATTACAGTCGACGGGGAAAATATAGGGAAAAGAGGGAATATATTAGGGGGTTTAGGCTCTACACAGTATTTCGAAATTGAAGTGGATAAAGGTTATTTTTATAGTACCATACTGGGCGGATCCCGCCTGGTTTTTAACTTACTTCCAGAAGAAACTAAAGAAGGCAGACTTGTATTCCAGATTCCGCAAGGCACAAAGCCAACAAAATTACACTGCAATATTGAAGGGAGAAGATTTGTTGTTGTTTTGGATGAATCCAAATTTATTTATTCTAAGGGAGCTAAAATCTCAATAGAAGATTATAAAATATCGTATGGAATTGCATATGAATATAATTTGAATGCACATAAACCCTTAGAAGAGTCTCGTATTCCAGTTGGATATAAGATTCACAGTATTAACCCAGTTGTTAGGAATTCTGGTGACCTACCAATTATAGTAAACTTTGAAGTCGAGATAAGTGGATTTAAGGAGGTTGGCACAAGAAACCCATATGTTTTACCTTCTAACTCGGTTCTTACTTTAGAAGTATTTTCTTTCTCGACTACATGGTATTGGCAAAATCTAAAAACGGGAGATTATCCAATAATCCCTGGGGGAGAACATTTACTTAAAATCATAGTTAAAGACGAAACTGGAAAAGTTGTTGCAGATAAAATTTTTTCAGTACTGCTTAAATAGTAAGTGAAGACTGAGGATGAACCGGGATAAATCCTTATGGCCTCTCTAAGAACTCAAAAGAAACGAGCGAGAAACAGGGATAAGCAACAGTGTCAAATTTGTGGAGATGTTTTCCCAGTTCAATATGGAAGGTTAGAAGTTCATCATATTGATTACCGTTGCAAAGGAGGAACCGATGAATTAGAGAACCTTGTGACCCTATGCGACCTCTGCCATGCGGTTACACATGAACATATGGGACCAGCGTGGGTAGGATTATCCAAGTTTCCGATAGAAAAACAGGAACAGTACAAACTGGTTCTCAATCATGCACGGAAAAAATTTGAAAGTTATTTACATCTCCCAATAGAACATAGACGTCACATCCAGAAGGAATTATGGGTACAATGGAGAATCATAAGCAATATATAATGAGCAATGTCTATACTCAAGAGGCACTGATTAATCTCTATGGAAGAAGGGACTTATAGATAAGAAGGAATTGCTTTAGATTAAGGGATAAGGCCCAACCGCTTTAAATCTTCCTCTGTCCAACCAGCGTCTTGAATCATGGATTTTAAGGTTTTTGGTGGGAAGAGGTGCGTGTCTAAATTCCTTAGAAGTAATGAAAAAAAAGTGTCCCCAACGGGATTTGAACCAAGCTTTTGAATGCTCAATATAATTAATATCCCAGTTCACTCGCCAAGATAGTCTTTAAGGCTAAAACCAGCATCTTTTAATATCTTCAAAAAGAGTCCTTTTGGTAAATCCCCCGGATGTATAGGGACGGAGGTTTTATAGCCTGTCTGGGGGTTTTGCAGAATGAGATGAGAGCCACGCTGACGTTTTTCAACAAATCCTTTCCTTTTCAGAAAACTTACAACATCCTTAGCGGTAGGCATTACGCAGGGACTGTAATCTGAATATAGTCTGTCTCTAATTTTTTAACATGGGTTGTGGGTATAGGTTTACCCTCTTCGATTACATCCTCAAGATAAAGTTCAAGGGCAGATATAATATCTTTCTTTGCTTCTTCTTCAGAGTTACCTAAACCATATATACCTGGTAGGTCTGGAATATAAACCCACCATTTATCATCTTCCTGAACCAAAACTATCGGATAAGTTAGATTCAACTTTTGCCTCCATCTCGAGATTTTAAAAACCCCTTGACTTAATTGTCTTAATTATACATTAAATTACGATAATACGGTTGAATCTTCTGAAGATAGGGGCACAGCGAAAATAAAAAAAACGTCCCCAACGGGATTTGAACCCGTGTTACCGCCTTGAAAGCGTAATGAGATAAATTGTGTAGTGGGGCTTTTGTCAACAGTTTGGGCTTAAGATATTGTTTTTTAAGGGATTTGAATTATTCTATTATTTCTATTCTTTTCTATATTTTCTGTGTATTCCTCAAAAAACTGTAACAAAAGTGTAACAATTCTGCTACCGTATTTTTGGATATAGTACTGTCTAATTTTTAATCAATTTCAAAATACAAAGATTGACATGGGCATTAGATAATTCAACCGAAAGGAGTTAAAATTAAGTCTATGACTAAGCATGAATTATTAACTGAATTTAAGTACAGCAGTCATCTGACTATATCAGATTTAATGAAATTGGATACGGTATCTCGTGTAGCTCTCTGGAAGGTTGTAGAGTCGCTGAGGCGAGCAGGTTGCGTAAGAATTGGTGCTATGAATGGGAGAGAGAAGGTGTACGAAATTACGGTTCGGGGGTTAAGTAGGCTCAAGTATTATGACGACAGGGGGTGCTCCAATCCTCTATGTAGTGAATATGCCAAAAAAGGTTAAGGTTTATTTTAACTACGAGTGGTTTATATTAACCTTCTTATGAAACAGATATGCTGTAAAGGTATGATAGAAGTCATTTGAAAAAGGTTTTTAATTTTTTTTATTATAATTAAATTTTTTTGTATAATAAAATTATGAAGACAACAGCATTAAAAGAAAAAGCAATAAGTATGCTGGACAGCTTACCTGAAAATAAACTCAAATCTGTCATAGATTATCTTAAATATTTACAGGGTGATTATGACAGTTATGACGTAAATGAAAATCTAAAAGAAGCCATCTGTGAAATCAAGTTAATAAGGGAAGGGAAGATAAAGGCTAAGACGCTCAAAGAGTTTCTAAGTGAGCTATAGGGTAATTCCTACCCCTCGATTCCAGAAAGATGTTAAATACCTCAAAAAGAAATATCACCATATCGTCTCAGATTTAGAAAAACTTAATGAAATTCTTGCTGACACTCCTTTTTATGGAAAGCCAATTAAGGGATTAGAAGGAAAAGTATTTAAGGTTCGCTTTGCAAGTTCTGATATAGGGAAAGGTAAATCTGGTGGATTTAGAGTCATCTACTGCCTGGTAGATGAGACCATCTATTTGCTAACCATCTATGCAAAAGCCTATAAGGAAGATATTGATCCCTCCGAGATAAAGGATATCCTCAAAAAGGCAGGCTTATGGTAGAGAGTGAAACATAAAGAGATGGAAGCTGGAGAGGCTGATTGAGGAAATAAAGATATGGCTGGGTGGTGATGTATTGAGGTCGAAGACAGAAGGAGGGATTTACAAGGAAAAACAGAATGTGCTGTAAGTTATTGAAAAAAAGCGTCCCCAACGGGATTTGAACCCGTGTTACCGCCTTGAAAGGGCGATGTCCTAGGCCGTGCTAGACGATGGGGACGTTTGGTGAGCCGCGTTGGGTTCGAACCAACCACACCCGCCTTAAAAGGGCGGTGCTCTACCAACTGAGCTAGCGGCCCAAAAAATATTTTTACTTTACCTGTTAAAGAATTTTCTTGTCAAATAATGTTACAGGAAAATGCCCTTCCGCTCTCTGAACGAAATTTTTGACCCGTTCTAAAGCTCGGTCACTCGAATTTGCAAACTCGGCCTTTGGCCTCAAACAGTGTAAATTCGCTCCTTCGAGGACATTCCCTTCGCTGAGACGGATATCTCAAAAATTTCGCAAGGTTCGCTCCAAGACATTTTCCCGAATTTTCACGCGTAGAGTAGAATAGATAGTCGAAATTTTGATGCTATCGAGATGCCTTCTTTGCGTATGGCAGGAGCCCACCGGTCAGAAGTATTTCCTTTTCTCTATCATTGAGATCTGAAATTACCTCGAAGGAATAATTTTTTGTCATGTTATATATCTTATAAGACTGATTTCCTTTTAATGATTTCCCAATATCTTTAAGGAGCAGCATCTCACCCTTTTCGATTCTATCGTAGTCTTCAGATTTTGAGAACTTGAGAGGAAGAATACCGAAGTTTATCAGATTAGATCTATGAATACGAGCATAGGATTTTGCAATTACTGCGTGAACACCGAGATACATAGGCGCAATTGCAGCATGTTCTCTTGAAGAGCCCTGGCCATAATTCTCACTTACGACGATAATTCCACCGCCTTTAGACCTTGCCTCCTTTGCCCTCTTGCTGAATGTATTGTCAAGATTAGAGAAGATAAATTCTGATATAGCAGGTATATTTGAGCGTAAAGGAAGGATAGAAGTACCTGCTGGCATTATGTCATCTGTGGTGATGTTGTCCGGTAGTTTAATAAGTACTTCAGCCTCAATCTTTTCTGGAAGCGGTCCTTTTACAGGTACCTCTTTTATATTTGGACCCTTTATTACTTTAATTGTCTTCATATCTTTCTTCGGTGGAATAAACATATTGTCATTTATGAGATAGCTTAAAGGTTCGTCAGGTTCTTTTAGGATGAGGCCAGAGTCACGTGGATCTATAATTTCACCCTTCGTAGCGATTACGGCACAGGAGATAGGACTGGCAAGATAGACAAAAGCCTCTTTATTGCCGCTCCGTCCTTCAAAATTTCTGTTATAAGACCTTACAGATATATGCCCTGTGCCGGGTGATCCACCCATTCCGATGCAGGGACCACAGGAGGATTCGAGTATCCGTGCGCCCGCAGCAATCATGTCAGCCATAAGGCTATCACGAGAAAGCATCTGATAAACCTGTTTCGACCCTGGATTTATGAGAAGGCTCACTCCCTCTGCAATAGATTTGCCTTTCAAAATAGAAGCTACCGATTTCATGAGCTGGTAAGATGAGTTTGTGCAGCTTCCTATGCAGACTTGGTCTACCTTTGTTCCTGATAGTTCCCTAAGAGGTACAACATTATCCGGGCTACGGGGTTTGGCAATCAGGGGTTCAATAGAGTTCAAATCTATTTCAAGGACATCTATATATTTTGCGTCTTTATCAGCATAAAGCTCAATCCAACTTTGTTCTCTCTTCTGTGCCTTGAGAAAATAACGTGTTCTATCATCACTTGGAAAGATAGAAGTCGTTGCGCCGAGTTCTGCACCCATATTTGTAATAGTGGCTCTCTCCGGAACACTCAAATCCTTTATACCCGGGCCACCATATTCAAGAATTTTTCCTATTCCTCCTTTGACTGTGAGCTTCCTGAGAATATATAGTATCACGTCCATTGCTGTAACCCACGGTCTGTTCAGTTTGCCCGCGAGTCTTATGAGCATGACTTGCGGCATAATGAGTTCAAAAGGAGAGCCTGCCATTACAGTTGCTGCATCAAGTCCTCCGACACCTATGGCTAACATTCCCATTCCTCCCCCTGTGGGGGTATGGCTGTCTGTGCCAAGGGCAACCTTTCCTGGAGCGGCAAACCTTTCGAGGTGGACCTGATGGCTTATGCCATTGCCTGGCCTCGAAAAATAAGCACCATATCTTGCTGCGACAGTCTGGAGGAAAATATGGTCATCGGGGTTCATATGATTTGACTGGATCATATTGTGGTCAACATATGAAACAACGAGTGGTACCTTTACCTCTTCAATTCCTATTGCCTCGAATTGAAGCCAAGCCATAGTGCCTGTTGCATCCTGAGTATATACCTGGTCTACACTTAACCCAACAGACCTGCCTGCCTTTAATTCACCATATAACCTGTGTGTTTCAAATATTTTTTCTACAATGTTCTTTCCCATAATATAAAAATTTAACATATATGAAATAGGCAAATCCAAAAAAGACATTAACCCAAATAATGCAGACATTGTTCAAAAATTTATTTAACTCGATGATTTATTGGGAATATCTTTATTTGTTATATCC
>CAZXCW010000134.1:0-7872 GCA_964639385.1 uncultured Nitrospiraceae bacterium | reverse complement strand
AGAAATAGATTTACAAAAGCCAAAAATTGATAGAATATGATTAAAAAATTTGCTAAACTTATATCCCGATTACAACTATATTAAGGAGCCATATGGAATACGGAGACCTCATACACGAAATCATCCTTGAGCATTTAAAAGGGCGCCTCTCTAAGGACTATAAGGAGATAAGCATAAATAAAACTGGGGAAAAGAAGGTCCAATACAAGGGTTATTATCCAGACATGATCTTAGGTAATCACGGAATGGTCCTTGCTCTCCTTGAAGTCGAAACAGCAGAAAGCATATCTGAAAAAGGAGTGGAGAAATGGAAGGCACTCTCGGATCTCGGCGTAAAACTAATACTCATGGTCCCAAAAGATATGAAGGTTAAGACAACAGAATTACTCTGGTCTAAAGGTCTGATGGGCAAAACCTCGATGGGAACATATGAGATCTCTGTGAATATGCCCTGAACTTGATAGACTTCTTTTCACTAAGCTTATCCATTATCCATAACAATGGCGGATGTAGTATTTGAGCGGCTTTAAATTCTTTCGAAGAAAGAATTTACCTCGGAGGCTCGATGTATATCGAGCCGAGAATGAGCGAAGATACTATATCCGCCATAGGTTAAAAATTTATGAATTAAGTGGGTTACTCCAATGCATTGAATAGTTCTTTTTCTTTTAATTCCATTTTGTTTTTTTGATATGTGCCTTTTTCATGGTCATACCCAATAAGGTGAAGAAGTCCATGAATAATGAGCCTCTTCAGTTCTTCATAAAGAGTAAGGTTATGTTCGGTTGCCTGTATTTTAGCCTTTGGCAGGTTGACAACAATGTCACCAAGAATGAGTCTGATATCTGGAGTCTGAAGTTTTGGATCCCTGAAGCGCCTTGCTTTTCTTATGCTCTTCATCTCTTCAGCGCTAATTTGGGGGAAGGACAGGACGTCTGTAGTTTTATCTACACCACGATATTGCCGGTTCAATATCTTCATCCGCCTGTCGTTAACGAAGAGGATGCCGAGTTCAGATCTACGTAACCCTAGTTGGTGGAGTGCTTTCCTCAGAAGTCTTCTTATTCTCTGATGATTTACCTTTATTGACCTTTGCTGATTCCTTATGTAAAGCATCATCATTAAAATCAAAACCTGGATAGTCTATCCTCTTATGTAATATGCCCGTAAGTATGGAGGTAAAACACTTTTTTATCTCCTGAATATCTTTCAGGGTAAGCTCGCACTCATCGAGCTGACCATCGAGGAAAATATGATTTATTACCCTATCAACGAGAGAGGCAATTCTTGCAGGAGTCGGATCTGTAAGAACTCTCGATGCAGCTTCAACAGCATCCGCCATCATTACAAGGGCAGCAACCCGGCTCTGCGGTTTTGGTCCAGGATATCTATAATCTTCTTCAGAAGGTGAGGTATCTGTTCCCTGCTCCTTTGCCTTCTGGTAAAAGTAGGTCATCAGAGATGTTCCATGATGTTGCTGAATGATATCAATGATAGATTGGGGAAGTTTGTTTTGCTTTGCAATCTCTACCCCTTCTTTGACGTGGCTGATTATTATCATACCGCTCATATGAGGTGTTAAACTTTCATGCTTGCTCACAGGGCTACTCTGGTTTTCGACAAAATAGTCTGGCGTCTTTATCTTACCTATATCGTGATAATATGAGCTGACCCTTGCGAGTAGAGGATTCACCCCAACTGCCTCGGCAGCAGATTCGACAAGATTTCCCACTATTACGCTGTGATGATAAGTGCCTGGAGCAGTAACCATAAGGTTTCTTATAACGGGCTGGTTTAGGTCGAGGAGTTCGAGAAGGCTTATGTCGGTTGTGATTTTAAAGGCATATTCTATTAAAGGCAACATTACGGAAACGATTGCTGAGACGCTTATGCCAGTAGATATCCCGAAGGCCATTGAGGATAAAACCTTCTCTGTAAAAAGTCTGTTTTTAAAGAGAAGCAGTATTATTACTGTAGTGACATTAACTATACCTACTGAAAATCCTCCCCAGAGGAGGGCAGACCTTTTTTTACATCTTATTACACAGAAAGCTGCTGTGAGGCTTCCAACAAAAGCGTATAGGGCATAAGATGCATCATTAAGCCACAGACTGGCCAGAATACTTACGGCAAAAGAGAAGGTAATTGCAGTATGAAAATCGAAAAGGAGCGTAACAAGCATAGCACCTGCTGGTAAAGGCATCCCGTATTCAGCACCCTCAATAGACATAAAACCTGCCCCCCTGGAGAGATCGTAAAGCAGATAACTAAAGAGCCTCCCAATTAAGAGAGTGAATACGAGCACAAGGCAAAGGAGTAATAGCATGTTGTAATTTTTAATGTAAGCAGGCTTGTACCGCGTTATATCCTTATAGAGGATAAAGAGCAATAAAGTAGCAATAAGGAATCCGCCTAACAGCTGCTCTATGTCCAGTCTTTCCTGTATGAACAAGGCAGAGATTAAACCTGCAATAAGAAGGATGGGCATCCTCGGAAGATCTAATCTACCGATCGTTAAAAAACTTCGGGGTTTAGCTCGCCAAAGACCTCTTTTTATATCACTCTTTGTGATTCCGTTTTTCGTATCTTTCATATGCCTTTATAATCTCCTGTACAAGCTTATGTCTTACCACATCCCTCTCTGAGAAGTATATAAATGTAATGCCTTCAATATCCCTCAGTATCTTCTCTGCTTCTATAAGACCTGAGGCCTTTCCAAAAGGAAGGTCTATCTGTGTAATATCACCTGTAATCACTGTCTTTGAGTTGAATCCAAGTCTTGTAAGATACATCTTCATCTGCTCCAAAGTTGTATTCTGTGCTTCATCGAGTATTATGAAGGAGTCATTCAATGTCCTGCCCCTCATAAAGGCAAGAGGAGCAATCTCGATTACTCCTCTTTCTATCAGTCTACTTACCTTTTCTACCTCCATCATATCAAAGAGTGCGTCATAAAGGGGCCTTAGGTAAGGATGAACTTTCTCATATATGTCTCCAGGTAGGAAACCGAGTTTTTCCCCGGCTTCGACAGCTGGCCTTGCTAAAACAATCCTGCTTATCTTTTTTTTCAATAATGCGTTTATAGCCATTGCCATAGCGAGATAGGTTTTTCCTGTACCAGCCGGACCTATGCCTATGACCATGTCAAAGTTTTTTATAGCATCTATATACATCCTCTGGGTTTCTGTTTTTGGAATGATAAATTTCCTTTTTGATGGTACAGGAATGCTATTCAAAAAAAGAGCCCTGAGCGAAGTAAATTCGCCTTCTGATGTGGATTTCATTGCTTGACGTATGTCTTCAGGATTCAGATCATACCCATCAGAACTTATCGATCGAATATCCTGGATAATCTTTTCTGCTGTTTCTAAGGATTTATCATTTCCTCGAAGAAAGATTTTATTCCCTCTGTGAGAGGCTGTTACGGATAAGACTTCTTCTAATATCTTCAGATTTTTATCAAGTCCATAGATCAGGCTATGTTCTTTCTCACTATCAAGTTCGATCTCTAAGGTTGACGTATGATCTCCTCCTGTTCTTTAAAGGTTACAAATGTCTGCAATCCCTCAGCCTTTTTAATTTTCCTGGATAAAGCCTCAGCCTCTCCCCTCGTACTGAATTCTCCTATCCACAACTTATAGAGTACCCCTTCCCTTTTTGACTCTGAAGTGGTTATATGCATCTTATAACCTTTTTTTCCAAGCTTATCTTTAAGTGTATCTGCTTCAGAAGCATTCTTAAATGCCCCTACCTGAACGGTATATATGATCCTTGCCTGTTTTTGGGACCGTTGAGTGTCTCTTATTGCCTCGCCCTCAGACCCCGTTGCTTGAAGACCTGCATCTGAAGGGTTAGTTGGAGACTGAGACTGGACTTGTTGTTGGGATTGGGCACCCGAAGAAGATGCTTCTTTTTCCATCGGATTTGCCTGTAGCTGTCTAATTTCAACATTTTCTTTCGCTGTGTTCCGCCCAACAAAATAGCCTAAGATAAAAGCAATTGATGATGGAATCAGTATAGCTATGATAATAAGACCTTTGCCAATAATAAAGGGGGAGGATTTTCCTTTAAAATCAGTCCTCTTCATAAGATAAGCATAGCATCACCATAAGAAAAAAATCTATATTTAGCTCTAATAGCCTCTTCATACGAGCTTTTCAGTTTTTCCCAACCACAGAGTGCAGAAGTCAACATGATGGGTGTAGACCTCGGGAGGTGAAAGTTCGTGATAAGTGAAGTAACGGCCTTGAATTCATACCCGGGATAGATAAAAATGTCTGTATAACCTCTAATACTGCCGTTCTTCGCCTCCCCATCCCTCCATGTTTCTCTCTTAATTGATTTATACATTCCACTGAGAAATCCTTCTATCGCCCGCGCTGTAGTGGTTCCTACAGAAATAATCCTATTGCCCAAGGCTTTTGCATTTTCTATCTGAGGGATAAGACCATTTTCGATCTCAAAGTACTCAGGTTCCATGGAATGTTCTTCCACATTTTTAGACCTGACAGGTCTGAATGTACCTATACCTACATGCAATGTAAGTTCTTTCACTATTATTCCCTTCGAAACGATTTCTTTAAGTAATCTCTCCGTAAAGTGGAGGCCTGCTGTAGGGGCTGCAATAGAGCCTTCTTCTCTCGCATATATTGTCTGGTATCTTTCCTTATCCGATTCATCTGGCAGACGCCTGATATATGGTGGTAGAGGCATGCTGCCGCATCTCCAGATAATATCCATAAAATCTCCAGAATACTTGAATCTTGCAGTCTTACCTTTATGAACCACAGCCTGTAGTTCTTCCGAGATATCCAGCGTTCCCGTATACCTTCCCTTTGAGAGCACCTCCCATAAGTTGCCCTCTTTTTCTCTTACAAGAACGAACGGGAGACATCCACCAGTTTTTTTATATCCAGTAAGCCTTGCAGGAAAAACCTTTGTTTTGTTTATGAGAAGTATATCTCCTGAATCAAGGTATGCGGGAAGGTCATAAAAGCTCCTGTGCTCAACTATTCCATCCTTGTGGAGCACGAGAAGTCTTGAGGTATCACGTTCTTTTAATGGCCTCTTTGCGATGAGTTCCTTTGGAAGAGAAAAGTCGAATTCAGCGAGTCTCATAAAGTTGTATCGTAGTCCCTGGATAAAAGAAGGACAGGATTTCTTTATAATTCTTGCCTTCTCGAGCCATCTGAAGGGCACCCCATTGACAGAGGCCAACACCATGGCCATAGCCCTTGCCTTCAAAAATCATGGACTCTTCATCTTTTGTTACAGTAAAATTAGTGCTTGGAATAACGCTCCAGCCGAGGGTTTTTCTGAAATCCGTAGCCTTGATAGTAGTTATCCCAGAGCCATACACTATGGTAAGCTCTTTAACCCTCCCTGTTGATGTATGGGATTTCACGGTTATTTCTTTAATTCCGGAGATGTTCAAGGCTTTCTCTATCTCTGTCAATGGAATTCTTTTTTCCCATGCCCAATATGGAGATATCTCATCATTTAATTCTACAGATTTGAGATAAGGATAACTTTTCCCAAAAACCTCCTCAGGATTCTCTGTCCTTCCGCCACATGTTGAATGATAAAAGGGCTCAATAGGACGTCCATTGTATGTGAGTATTTCACCAGCTGTCTCTTCAACAGCATAAGCCGCCCTCGCGTCAGAACTATTGCCCTTATAGACCTGGTTGAGGACGGAAGAGGTAATATGAAATAAAGAATTTCCGTTCATCATTTTTTGATATACGCCGTAGGTCCTCGATAAAACAGCCTGGACTTTGAGTGCTTCCATATCCCAGGTAGAACTGACCTCTGACATAACAACTTCTTTGACGTAATCCTCTAAAGGGAGTTCGTTTATAAGGTAAAGTCCACTATCACCTTTCCACACCTCGATATTACCACTGAAGCGAGAACCAAATACAAGGAGGTCTCCCTTCACACTCCCCATCTTCTCTATCTTCTCATCCTTTGCAGGAACTTTTGAATACACATCATTGACGATAAGCACCTTTATGGTATCCGCAGCGTTAGCATTCCATACGTTAGATATAAAAACTATTAAAAACACAAATTCAGTGAGAGGCAGGGCTGGCTTAAGCGACTTCAGAGATTTTTCGATAACAGTTCTTAGCGATCTGAAGCGACCACAGCCTCGATTGTTTGAACCCGGAAATCTTTCTGGGTGAGTTTCGAGGCTGCAGCGTAAGAAGCTTAGAACTCTTGAAAAATATCGTAATAAGCGAAAGCCAGTTCTGCCTAATAGGTCTTTTCTCATCATATTTTTTTGCATCCTACCTTTTCCCAACGAGCCAGAAAAGTAGGGTTAGTATAATGCTTAAAAGGATACTTGTAGCTAAGGGAAAATAGAAAGTAAAATTTTTCTTCTGAATCAGAATGTCACCGGGAAGCCTTCCGAGCCAGGGGATTCTCCCCGAGAGGAGAAGCAATCCGCCTATCGCAGCAACTATGAGGCCGAGGAGTATAAGAAATTTACCTATATACTGAATACTGTCAGCCATGAACTCCATAATTTTTCATTTTAAATTTTCTTTTAAGTATCTCTCCATTTCTGAGTATATGCATCCACAATATTTTTGTCTATAGAGTCCAAGCTCTTTTGAAAGACCAATGCCGTCCTTCCATCCTTGCCTGAAGTCTTCAAGATAAAAAGGTATAGAATACTTCCTCCCCATCTCCTCACCTATGTTGACTATCTTATCAAATTTCTGGTAAGGACTTACAAGAAGTGATGTTGTGAAACCATCGAGGCCCATCTTTTTTGCTGCCCTTGCAGCTTCTTCAAGTCTCATGGAGTAACAGATGATGCACCTTTCATCTTTTTTTTCTTTATTGACTACGGCCCTCAGGAATTTTTTTAACCCGTAATGGTCAATATACTCTATATCCAAATTCCATATTTTCTGGAGCTTCTGCAAAGACTCAAGGCGCATCTGATACTCGGTATAGGGATGGATGTTAGGATTTAACCAGAGCCCTTTCACATCAATGCCTCTTGAGAAGAGTGTCTTCAGAGGATATAAGCTGCAATTTGCGCAGCAGATGTGCATAAGGAGTTTCATGTTTTTAGATCGGCCTTGTCTTTATCTCCAATACATTTCTTCATAAAATCCTGTATTATTTTAAATCAAAAATGCTTTTATTTCTCCTCTAAATTTTCGAAACTTTCATAGATACTGCTGGATTGCTCTGATACGTTACCTGTTCCATAGACGCTGGACAATGGTTGAAGATTTGTTTGACATAAATATTTTTCAGGAGTGAATGATCAAGTTTTCAGACTGTTTAGTAACCGTTCTTTTACACCAATGAGTGTTAAACCAACAACTTCTCCTGTTTCTTCTACATACCTCACAATAGCTCCTTCACCAATATCAACACCAAGTGCTTTGCGGGGTTCGCCAATACTGATGTAGAGAACATCTGCTTCCTCATCGTAATCCCAATTAAGGTTTTCGTGCTTTTCAAGTATTTTTATTGCTTCCATACTATCTGCCTCCTTCCAGATGGTTTTGCAGCATAATATGCTGTTATTACAAATCCATCTGCTTCCCCCTCTTTGTATATTGTAACTAAATACTTGGATGTAAGTGGGCTTTTTTGATAAAATCTAATCGCAATTAGCTCACCAAAATCACCCTGTTGAATCATGTGTGGATCAGCTATCGTTTCCAATACGTAGTCTTTCTGATTCTCCATTTCAGGATGTCTCATAATTATATGTTTCCACCTCTCAGCTGTAAGGCGTATTGGAATATTATTCTTGGACTTTACAATTATCATTTATATATCCGTTGTCACTACTGTCCCAACGTTAAGTGAATAAATTCAACTGTTTACGAAAATCGCTAT
>CAZXCW010000133.1:0-7879 GCA_964639385.1 uncultured Nitrospiraceae bacterium | reverse complement strand
TGTTTTATACACTTGAGCCTTTGAATCCTTGAATCCTCTACCCTATGGTCGCAGACTCTATGAGTCATAGACTCGAACCACTCGGACTTTGATCAAAACCCTTCAATGAGAGTCTGTGACTCTCCTATTCGAGAGTAATTGCCTGAGTAGGGCACAGGTCTGCAGCTTCCTGACAGTTACACGTGTTACATTTGTCAGGACCTATGACGTGTGCCTTTTCGTCGTCTCCCACTTGGAATACCTCGGGGCATAACTCCTGGCAAGAGCCACAGCCCTCACATAATTCTTCATTTACTACAGGCTTTGACATAAACACCTCCTTCCGGGTCATTGACGCTTTTTCTTTTATTCTAAATATCGCCTATCTGAATTCCCAGACAGACCCTCTTGGACTGAATATGAGACCTTTTACCCGCAGGAATACGCCCCCCGTTGCAATTTGCTGTGGGTCCCGTATGCGATTCCAACGGAGTTTAAAAAACAAAATTATTCTACGCGTGGGCAATTTGCTAAACGGTTATTAAAATAACTATACTGAGACTTTGAAGTCAAGACATTTCATAAGGTTTGTCAGGGGACATTCATAATGTGTTAGGGGACATTCATAATGTTGATTTCTATGTGCAAAAATAATATGATTTATGTACAAAAATTTATTTATGGGGGTACTAAATGGACTTGTATGATGAGATAGCAAGAGTGGCATATGAACTTTATGAAAAGAGTGGATATATGGAGGGGCGTGATCTTGATAACTGGCTCGAAGCAGAGAAAATAGTAATGGCACGACTCGCGGAAGAGAAGAAAAAATCTCTGAAGAATATCTCAACAAAAGCTAAAAAGAAAAAGAAGAAATAGCATTGGGTGTATGAAAAAGCCTTGCGTTGATTTTTTTATTGAGGGGCAATCCCCGTTTTCTTTGCCATTTTGGCTACTTCATGGGCCACAGAAGCTACTACCTTTTTATCAAAGATGCTTGGAATTATATAATCTTCAGCCAGTTCGTCATCTTCTATGACATAAGCAATGGCACGAGCAGCCGCAAATTTAATTTCCTCATTCACACCCCTTGCTCTAACTTCCAATAGCCCCTTAAAAATACCCGGGAAGCTAAGCATATTGTTTATCTGGTTTGGATAATCAGACCTTCCTGTTGCAAGAACTTTAACAAGTGGAAGTGCATCCTCTGGTGGTATCTCTGGTTCTGGGTTAGCAAGGGCAAACACCACTGAGTCCTGCGACATTCTCTTTATATCGTCTTGTGTTATGACATTAGGAGATGAAAGACCTATAAAGACATCCGCATCTTCCATTGCATCCGATATACTACCTTTAACCTTTCTCGGATTGGTCTTTTTTGCAAGGGCGCTTTTGTAAGGGTTCATATTATGTCTCCTTCCCTCGTAAATGGCGCCTGCCCTGTCGCATACAATTATATCTCTTATCCCATAAGCTGAAAGGATAATGGTAGTAGCTGTACCTGCAGCACCAGCACCAACTATTACTACTTTAAATTTCTCTATCTTTCTTTTCAGTAACCTTGAAACATTAATGAGGGCAGCAAGAACAACCACGGATGTCCCGTGCTGATCATCATGAATAACTGGGATGTCAAGTTCCTGCCTTAATATTCTCTCTACCTCAAAACATCTTGGGGCTGAGATGTCCTCGAGACTTATTCCACCAAAGGTAGGGGAAATATTTTTGATTGTGTTAATTATCCCTCCTATGTCTGTAGTTCTTAGGGCTATTGGAAAGGCATCAACCCCGGCAAATTCCTTAAAGATCATAGCCTTACCCTCAATAACAGGCATTGCTGCCTCTGGCCCAATATTGCCGAGACCGAGAACGGCTGTACCATCTGTTATTACAGCAACAGAGTTACACTTTATTGTGTAACGATAGGCATGTCTTTTATTTTCATGGATATCGATACAAACTCTTGCCACACCGGGTGTATAAACCTTTGAGAGATCATCTCTGTTCTTAAGAGGTATCTTGTTGTGGATCTCTATTTTACCTCCCTGGTGAGCAAAGAAGGTGCGATCCAAAACCCTGAGAACTTTTATACCCCTTATTTCCTTGATAGACCTTACGATTTCTCTTTCATGCTCCTCATCCCTTGCATTTACAGTAACATCCCTGATTATTTTCCCTTTTTCAACGCGAACAATATCTATAGAACCGAGATCTCCCCCAGCCTGGCTTATAGCTGCGGCTATTTGTGCAAACATACCGATACGGCTCTCGATCTCTAAGCGTATTGTTATACTGTAGCTCGGACTTGGAATATGAGTCATGGCTTGTAACCTCAGCATGATTATAAGTTTTTAACATTTTATAATCAAGGATTCAAGGGGTCAAGAAGTTAAGAATTCACTCGAACCCTTGAATCCTTGAACTTTAGAACTCTTTCGGGTTAGGTTTGACACAGTATGTAGAATATTTTTATACTTCATTAATGCTTAAAATCGCTGTTGTCGATGGTCAAGGAGGTGGCATCGGAAGCCTAATTGTCAAGAGGTTACGAGATGAGTTCGGAGATAGTATCGAAATCCTTGCACTCGGGACAAATGCAGCTGCAACATCAGCCATGATGAAATCGAGGTCAAACAAGGGTGCAACCGGCGAGAATGCAATTGTCTTGAATGCAAACCGGGCTGATATACTAATAGGACCTCTAAGTATAGTACTTCCTAATGCTATGCTTGGGGAACTAACGCCTAAGATGGCTGAGGCAATTGTCTTGTCGAGTACAAGAAAATTTCTCCTTCCACTAAATCAGGAGAGTATAAACATAGTAGGAGTAGAAAAAGAGCCTCTTCCACATATGATAGAAAAAATCATAGAGATTGTGAGACATGAGGTGGGAAAGGGGGATTAATATGTGTGAGGCAAATGCCTATATTTACAGGGATGGAAAAGAAGAGCTTTATCTGGAAAATGTAGACATAATGAAACCTGAGGGAGGAAAGATTTTCCTCAGAAACCTTTTCGGAGAACAGAAGGTATTTGAAGGAGAGATTAAAGAGATATCGCTCTTGAAACACAAGATAGTCCTTGAGAAGAAATAAACCCAATAGCCGAGGTTTTCTGCCGAGCTTAAAGACCAAGCTTTTTTCTACAAGTATTACAGAATCCCGGCCCTTTGTTATCCGTATCTTTGAGGGTATTTGAGAAATACATTATGCATTTTGGGTTCTGGCAGTGACCAAGCCCATAAGTATGCCCCATCTCATGGATGGCTTCTTTGATAGCCCTTTGATTAAAAAGATTTTTATCTGGTTTTAACCCATAGAATTCCTGTCTTAGTCTTATAAGTGAAATGATTGCTACTCTTAAGTATTTATCCGCCTCTCCAAAGACAAAATTAAGTCCAGAAACATAAAGGTCTGCGTCAATTACACCGAGTGCTCGATTAAAATTTATTGGTTTAACAGACCTTATCTTTTGGAGAATAGTCGTGGAATGATATTGTCCTCTCTTGTTGTCAAAAGCATCTTTTGGGACAGATATTTCTTTACCCGTTTGTACATTTAAATGAAAAGCCTTTCTAAGGGCTTCAGAAATTTTCTTCAGAATTTCTGGATCAATTTTACCTATAGGGATGATAATGATTCTTTCCATAGTTTTATCAATTATGGCTTTGTTTCAACTTTTTGTCTACGGAATTTGCATGGCAAAAAATTATCATGGCATTTTACGTGTAGGGAAAAGACGGACACCACAATAGGTAAAAATCCTACAAAAAAATAGGACATTTACTGATAGTTTTTCGTTTCCGAACAATATATCCTTTAACCGAGTGGATAGAAAAATCGTGAGGAAGTTTGTTTTTATAATCTCTGGAATGCTGATATTATCTTCCTGCGCTCCTGTTCTGAGACGGGACATAATGGAGACAGCCATTAGAAAGTTTTCTCTCTCTGATATCAAAAATAAACCAGACCCTTATAAGGGGAAGCTTTTTGTCCTCGGTGGTTCGATTATCAACACAAAAATTACTGCAGAGGGTTCCCAGATCGAGGCTCTCTATATTCCGGTGAATTCAAGGGGTTATTTGAAAGACGAGGAACCGCTCCCCACTGCTGGAAGATTCCTCGCAATCTTACCAAAAGAACAGGGGACATTAGATCCTCTTATTTATCGTAAGGAAAGACATATAACTGTTGCAGGAGACTTTATCGGGACACATTTAGGAAAGATAGACGAAGTGGAATATACCTTTCCAATTTTTCGGATCGTGCAGATCTACTTATGGAAGGAAACGGAGTATTATCCCAGTTATTATTATTACCCCTATCCATTCTGGTGGTATGACCCTTGGTGGAGGCCATGGGGCCCCTGGTGGAGGTATCCCTACTGGTGGTAACATAAATCTTTTACATTCTATCTCGCTGCCTCTATAACCAAACACTAATAAACAATCCGCCCCAGGCAGACCAAATTCCAATAACCAAATAATCATCAATGCACCACTCTGCAGCAAGACAGGCTGTCCGATAATTGTCATTCCTAACTTGTTCAGGATCTCCAAAATTTATAAGTTCTCACTGCGAATTTTGGATCCTATTTTTAACTTATTTCCGTAAATACGTGGGAACAAGTTCTGCTATAATTATGTAAATTTTGAGCATTGAGGATTATGGAAAAAGAAGTTTTAGAGATCATAAAGAAGGTTCATGAGTTTTTTAAAAAGAAGGGCTTGACTCTCTCAGTGGCTGAATCATGCACTGGTGGTCTTATAAGCCACTACCTTACTACTCTTCCTGGTGCAAGCAAATTTTTTCAGGCAGGAGTTATCTCATATTCAGCAGAGGCCAAGAAGAAGATCTTGCAAATTTCACCTGAGATCATTTCAAAGCATGGGGTAGTAAGTGAAGAGGCTGCAAAAGAGATGTCCGAGAAGGTAAGAATACTTACAGGAACAGATTACTCTCTTTCGACTACTGGCAACCTGGGCCCTGATGTTCTTGAAGGAAAGGAGAAGGGACTCGTTTACATAGCGGTGAGTAAGGAAGGTGGAACCCTTTCAAAGGAGCTGAGGTTAAAAGGCAGTAGAGAAAAGAATAAAGAAAAAGCTTCCTTTTCTGCACTAAAGTTTCTAATTGAGGTGCTGGAACAAAGGGATATATAGTTTTTCATAAAGGGAATATATGCCTGAGAAGATTTCTGAAGAAAAAAAGAAGGAGATAGAAAAGCTTGTCAAAGAGCTCAATTACCACTGCTACCGCTACTACGTCCTTGATTTACCTGTTATCTCGGATGAAGATTATGACAGACTCTATCTTCACCTTAAGGAGCTTGAAGAAAAGTATAGTTATATTCTGCCCGATTCTCCGACTCAGCGAATAGGGGCTCCTCCTTTAGATAAGTTCCAGAAGGTTAGACACACCGAGTCAATGTTATCCCTCGATAATGCCTTTTCATATGATGAGGTAAAAGAGTTCGATGAGAGGGTGAAAAGGTTTCTAAAATCTGAAGAGGATGTAGAATATACAGTCGAGCCAAAGTACGATGGCCTTGCCATTGAGTTAACTTACAGAGATGGCTTCCTCTATAGAGCCTCTACGAGAGGCGATGGTTATGAAGGTGAAGAGGTAACCAAGAATATACGAACCATAAAGTCTGTTCCTCTAAAAATAGAAGATGTTGAAGTGCCTAAGGAGATTGATATTCGTGGTGAGGTTTATATGGATATTGATGAGTTTGAGAAACTCAATAACGAAAGGGAAAAGAAAGGAGAAAGTCTTTTTGCAAATCCAAGAAATGCTGCTGCCGGTTCAGTGAGACAGCTTGACTCATCTGTTACTGCCGCCCGAAAACTTCATCTTGCATGTTATGGAATAGGAGCAGTGAAAGGCATAGAGTTCAGGAAACAGTGGGAATTCATCAAATGGCTTGAGAAGGCAAGATTTCCTGTCCCTACAGTGGTAAAACTCGTGAAGGGAATTAATAAGGTTATTCATGTCATCGAACAGATAGAAGAAAAAAGGAGATCCTTTCCCTTTGAAACAGATGGCTCTGTTATAAAGGTCAATGATTTTGAATTACAAAGCCGGCTGGGCGTAAAGACAAGGGAGCCTCGCTGGGCTGTTGCCTATAAGTTCCCGGCACATCAGGGTACTACCAGAATAAAGGAAATAGTACCGAGCGTTGGAAGGACAGGTGTGATAACTCCAATTGCAATGTTAGAGCCTGTAAGGATTGGAGGAGTTACCGTATCCCGTTCTACCTTGCATAACTGGGATGAGATGCATAGGAAGGATATAAAGGTCGGAGATACCGTGGTCGTCGAAAGGGCTGGAGAGGTTATTCCTCATGTTGTGATGGTCGTGAAGGAGAAGAGGACGGGAAAGGAGAAACCCTTCCCTATCCCGGATAAATGCCCAGTGTGTGGTTCAAAAGTAGTGAGGGAGGAAGGTGAGGTAGCAGTTAGGTGTATTGGTCTTAATTGTCCTGCTCAGGTTCAGGAAAGGATAAGACACTTTGCATCACGAGGCGCCATGGATATCGAAGGGCTTGGCGAGAAGAATGTAGAGCTCCTCTACTCAAAGGGACTCATCAGCCATTTTGTAGACATTTACAGGCTGAAGAAAGAAGACCTTCTCAATCTCCCGAGGTTTGCAGAAAAATCAGCCCAGAATCTTATAGATGCAATCGAAAGGAGTAAAAAGACGACCCTTTCCAGATTTCTTTATGCCCTTGGCATATTGCATGTTGGAGAGTATGCAGCAAAGCTCCTCGCTAAAAATTTTGAAAGACTTGAGAATCTGTATAATGTGAGTACTGAGAAGATTATGAATATTCGACAGATGGGCGAAAAGATTGCCCTTTCAATATCAGACTTCTTCAACGATCCTGAAAATCTGAACACCCTCAAAACCCTAAAAAAATCTCTTGGGCTGAGTATAACGAATCCTGATTTTGAGATGAAAAAGAAAGAAAAACAACCTCTTGAAGGTCTTACGTTCGTCTTAACCGGTACCTTACCAAAGTCGAGAAAGGAAGTGGAGGATATGATAGAAAGCCTCGGAGGTCATGCATCTTCTTCTGTCTCTAAGGGCACAGATTACCTTGTAGTAGGAAAAGATCCTGGCTTAAAACTTCAAAAAGCGGAGAGCTTTGGAGTCAAGAAGATTTCTTACGATGAGCTATTGGGAATAATTGAGAGAAAGAATATCTAACCAGCCTAACCCGAAAAATGCATCGTATTAAATGCATTTTGGGGGTTAATGAGGGTAGCGTGTGATGAAAAGACTTTTTTTGTGTTTTTTGATTGTCTGTATATTTTTTAATTACGCACTGACAGAGGGAGCTGACTGGATCCTTTTAGGGAAAAGCAACATAGGAACTGCTTATTATGATAAAGCAAGCATTAAGCAGCTTTCGGGAAATGTCATCAGGGTATCAGTCAAATACATTTACTCATCTGAAGGCGTAAAAGAATTTAGGGAAGCATTCCCAAATGTGAATATGCATGAAACAATTAGCTACACCCTATATGTTTATGAGGTAAACTGCTCTGCAGACTCTTTCAGGTTAATAAAGGCTACGACTTATAATTCGGCAGAAAGTGTAATAAGGGGGACGGAGCTCGAGTTCAATGAAACGGAACAATCGACCTCGGAGCATATAACTCCTGATTCAATGATGGAACGGTTATCTAAGGAATCCTGCAGATGAGGACCGTATGACCGCTAATGCTTGACAGGCTTTCTTCCTGTAACGGTGATTTTTAATTTTGCTTCAAAATATAACATTTACATTCCGAGCCCAGAAACATTGACAACCAGTCCCAGCTGACCGTTGCTGTGGAGCCTTCGAGGTAAATTCTTTCCTTGAAAGAATTTAAATCCGCTCGAACACTATATCTCCA
>CAZXCW010000132.1:0-7944 GCA_964639385.1 uncultured Nitrospiraceae bacterium | reverse complement strand
TTGGAGTGAACTTGTTACTCTCAGGGCTCCATGCCTATGGGGGACTTGAGTAAGGTCTAAGGACTTCGACAAAGGAATCCCGTTCAGATCCTATATCTTCCCGTCACGGATTTGGAGTTGTTTAACCAGAATAATATAGATATCGCTCAAAAATTTATTTAACTCGTCTACGACTCGTTAGAGATGATTTATTGGGAATATCTTTATTGGTTATATCCATAAAAATATTCCAATAACCATCAGTTAAAGGTACACTAAGGTATTGAAAAATAAATTTTTTCACAACATCTGCATTATGTAAATGCATTTTTGGGGCTAAGGAATTTAGAGTTGTTTCCATAAGGCTTCACTGCCTTGATAAAGATATTATCTTCAAGTTATAATTTTTTGAAATATAGGAGGCAAAACATTTATGAATAACATAAAAACATTGTTCCTGCTCGTTACACTAACCCTGATACTTATCTGGGCGGGGGCTGCTTTGGGCGGAAAGCAAGGTATGACTATAGCACTTGTCTTTGCATTAGGAATAAACTTCTTTGCATACTGGTTCAGTGATAAAGTTGTACTCAGAATGTATAGTGCGAGAAAAGTTTCAGAAGCAGAAGCGCCTGAGCTATATGAGATTGTAAGAAGACTTGCCCATAAGGCAGAAATGCCTATGCCTAAGGTCTATATAATAAATGAAGAACAACCTAATGCATTTGCGACAGGAAGGAATCCAAAACATGCAGCTGTTGCTGTTACAACTGGTATCATGCGTATCTTAAGCGGCGAAGAGCTTCAGGGTGTAATAGGCCATGAGCTTGCACATGTCAAACACAGAGATATCCTTATCAGTACTCTCGCAGCGACGATTGCTGGTGCTATTAGCTTTCTTGCACAGATGGCACAGTGGGCAATGATCTTTGGTGGCAGGGGAGATGATGATGAGGGAGGTAACCCTTTGGCTGTACTCGTCATGATGATTGTAGGGCCGATAGCTGCGCTCATTGTGCAGATGGCTATTTCAAGGTCAAGAGAATATGCTGCAGATGAAGGCGGCGCGAGACTCGCCGGAAACCCAAGATACCTTGCAGGGGCCCTTAGAAAACTACACTCGGCATCTCAGAAAATTCCAATGAATGCCAATCCCGCAACATCTCATATGTTTATAGTCAACCCATTATCAGGAGGTGGACTATTAAAGCTCTTCAGTACACATCCTCCAATAGAGGAGAGGATAGCGAGACTCGAGTCAATGAGTCTTTAATCTGCCTTAATTAATTTGGGCTTGACTCTTAACATCTTCATTGCTCAAAATAGGGTTACCCCAAAATAGGGTTACCCTATGAAGGCTTTTGTAACAGGAGCTACAGGCTTTATAGGAAGCCACTTATGCGAGGAACTCGTCAGGCGAGGTTATAAGGTCACCTGCCTTGTAAGAGAGAAATCCAACCTTAAATGGATCGAGAATATTGACCTTAAACTTGTTACTGGCGATTGCGAAATCATAGAGTCTCTCCTTGATGCAGTAACTGATGTTAACTATGTTTTTCACCTTGCAGGACTCACAAAGGCGTGTTCAGAAAAAGATTTCTTCTGTGCTAATTCTAAGGGCACAGAGAACCTAATAAGGGCAGTAGTCGAGAAGAATCCTAAACTGGAAAGATTTATATATCTCAGTAGCCTTGCAGCAGTAGGTCCAAGCAATAATGGCTCTTCGCTTAGAGAGTACGCAGAACCTCGCCATCTCTCAAGCTACGGCAGAAGCAAACTCGAAGGCGAGAAGGTGGTCTTGAAACATAGTGACTTGGTTCCTGTAACTATTTTGAGGCCATCAGCTGTATATGGTCCAAGGGATAAGGACCTCTTTGTATTTTTTAAGATGTTAAAAAAGGGTATTTTCCCTTATTGGGGAAAATGTTATTATTCATTGCTTTATATTGATGACCTTATACAGGGTATAATATTAGCCGCGGAGAGCAAAAAGGCAGAAGGTAAAATATATTTTTTGTCAGATAGTAAGTGTTATGCAAATGAGGAGATAGTGAAGGCGATATCTTCAGCACTTGAAACAAAGGCGGTACGTCTTAGGGTGCCGAAGTTCATTATGCCATTTTTTGCATATATAGGGGAAAAGATAAATAGACAGGGTATAATCAACAGAGACAAGATGAGTGAGCTGAGTCATTCTTATTGGACATGTGATATAAAAAAGGCAAGAGAAGAATTAGGGTTTATACCAAAAGTCGGAATAAAGGAAGGAATGAAATGGACGGCAGATTGGTACAGAATTCACAGATGGCTGTAAAAAAATCAGCGGACATCTTTGGTAAGTGTTTCAGATTTGATAAAGCAAAAGAGCTGATGTCCCAGGGCTTATATCCATATTTTAGAATTATCGAAAGTGCCCAAGAACCCGAGATTATCATGAATGGACGTCGTATGATCATGATAGGATCCAACAATTATCTGGGTCTCACAAATCATCCTAAGGTGAAAGAGGCGGCGATAGAGGCTATTAAAAAATATGGTACAGGCTGTGCCGGTTCAAGATTTCTAAATGGCACCCTTGACATTCATGTCGAGCTTGAAGAGAAACTTGCTCGCTTCATAAGAAAAGATGCAGCCCTTATTTTCTCGACGGGCTTTCAGGTCAACTTAGGTGTTATTTCCGCCCTTGTGGGTAAGGATGACGTTGTAATAATTGACAAAATGGATCATGCGAGCATTATAGACGGATGCAGACTCTCTTTTGGCGGGGTTAGGAAGTTCAGGCATAATGATATGAATGACCTCAAGAGAGTGCTCAAGGAATATGAGGCTAAGGATAAGCTGATCGTTGTCGACGGTGTATTCAGCATGGAAGGGGATATAGCGAACCTGCCCGAGATCGTTGTCTTAGCGAAAGAGTATGGTGCGAGAGTAATGATTGATGATGCGCACGGGATAGGAGTACTCGGAAAGACGGGTCGTGGCACGTCAGAACACTTTGGGCTCGAAGACGAAATTGATCTCATAATGGGTACTTACAGCAAATCCCTCGCATCTATTGGTGGTTTTATCGCCGGATCAGCAGAGGTTATTCATTATATAAAACACGTTGCAAGGTCTTTAATTTTCAGTGCAAGTCCCCCACCTGCATCTGTTGCTTCTGTGAGTGCTGCCCTGGATATTATAGAAAATGAGCCTGAGAGAAGAGGGCTGCTCTGGAAAAATACGAGGAAGATGTTCAATGGTTTCGTTGCCCTCGGTTTCGAGGTAGGACAGAGCCAGACTCCTATAATACCTATTGTCGTTGGTGAGAGTCAGGATGCCTTTATCATGGCAATCATGCTTCAGCAAGAAGGCGTTTTCGCTAATGTAGCAGTGAGTCCTGCCGTGCCTAACGGGAGAGCCCTCATCAGAACAAGTTATATGGCAACTCACACAGATGAACATCTTGACAGAGTGCTTGAGGCCTTTAAGAAGGTTGGCAAGAGAATGGGCATTATAAAATGACAGAAATCATCGAGGTTAAAACCCCTCGAGACCTCGATGACTTCATAAGATTACCTTTCTTGTTATATTCTGAAGACCCTCTCTTCGCTCCCCCCTTAAATATAGATATGCGCGAAAGGCTTTCCCAAAAAAATCCTTTTTTCCTCCATGCAAAAGCAAAATATTTTCTTGCAAAGGAAAATGGAAAACCCTCTGGCAGGATAGCAGCCATTATTAACTATGAACATAATAAATTTTATAAAGATAGGGTAGGTTTCTTTGGTTTCTTCGAATCCCTGAATGACTATGCCGTCGCGTCGTCTCTGCTTGATAAGGTTTCTGAGAGACTTCGAGAAGAAGGTATGGATAGAATACGGGGCCCCATGAATTTTTCTACCAATGAAGAATGTGGCTTCCTAATAGAAGGGTTTAACGCCCCACCTTTATTAATGACGCCCTATAATCCTCCTTACTATAGTGATTTAATGGAGAAATATGGGATGGAAAAGGCAAAAGACCTTTATGCATATATCTGTGATATCCCGGAAGAATTACCTGAAAAGATACTCAGGGTAGCAGAGATAGCCGAGAAAAGAGGGATCAGAGTCCGTCCCATAAACAAAAAACGATTCTACCTCGAAATGGATATATTCAGAGATGTATATAATTCAGCATGGGAGAAAAACTGGGGATTTATACCCCTCACTGAGGAGGAAACTCGTCACATAGCAAAGAATCTGAAATCGGTAGTGCTACCCGAGCTTACACTTGTTGCAGAGAAAGGGAATGAACCGATAGGTTTTATGGGACTATTACCTGATTTCAATTTTGTCCTTAAAAAGATGAAGGGCAAACTCAATCCTGTAACAATTACAAAAGCGATTTATTTTTCAAAGAAGATAAAGGATTTAAGGCTACTTCTTCTTGGGATAAAAGAGAAATATAGGAATAAAGGTGTTGACGCTCTCCTTTTCAGAGAGGGCTTTATTAACGTTAAAGAGAAATATAAGAGATTCAAACGTGTAGAATTTTCATGGATACTTGAAGACAACATACCTGTCCAGAGGCTTGTTGAGATGATAGGGGCACAGTTGTATAAGAAATACAGGGTCTATGAAAAGAAATTGTGAGTGTTGATTGCTTACCTTATAGCCTGCGTGATATAAAAATTGACATAATAATAATGCATCTGTTAATATGCTTATAAAAGATGTATTTGGAGGCATCAATGAGGACAACACTGGCGATAAACGAGAAGCTGTTAGATGAGGCAAAAGAACTATCAGGAGCCAGAACAAAAAAAGAAGCAGTCGAGATTGCCCTTGATGAATTCATAAGAAGGAGAAAGGCAAGAAAGCTGCTTGAACTTGAAGGGAAAATCGAACTTTCTTTCACGCTCAAAGAGTTTCTTAGCAAGAGGAGAAAAGATGTTCCTTATCGATAGTTCTGCCTGGATTGAGTATCTGAGACCCACTGGTTCAAAGAAAGTCAAGGAGAGGGTGAGAGAAGTCCTTGAAAAAGATGAGGCAGTTACCTGTGGTATAGTGGTCGTTGAAATACTGAGAGGTGCGAAAGATGATAAGATGTTTAAACTCCTGAAGGAAACCCTGCTGTCACTGCCACAGATTCCTATAAATAATGAGGTAATTGAAAAGGCAGCTCAGTGGGGTTACACTCTCGACAAAAAGGGGAAAACCATTTCGACAACAGACCTTTTTATAGCTTCAGCAGCTTCTGAAAAAGCAGTTGTTTTACATGTCGACAGTGATTTTGAGACAATAGCCTCTCTTGGACTGAGGCAAGAGAGGATAGCGCTTTCTTAAATTTATCAACATTCTCTGGATAAAAAATCTCTTCCCGGAGACCGTGGTGGCTCAATTGAATCGACCAGTCTACTTATTTCTCACAGGAGTCCGCACCAGCCAAGCAACGGCACGTTGTGCCTGTTTCTATCGTTAATCGTTACAGAAAGCCGTGCCATAAATATTTCTTCTGGGCGCTATGCGAGAATATGAGAGGTGTCTTTGGGTTCTGCACTCAAAGGCACATTACGGGCGAAGCGAGCATGCATGCACATTTTGATAACCTCCATGTGAAGAACAGTCACTTTTTTTTCTGAGCAGGATTAACCCGCCATTTGCGAGATATATCACTGCATAAGTGGGCCAAATCGGGGAACAATGAGGATTAAGAAATTCCATTGTATTCCAGTTCGCGAGAGATGTTCTTTCGACTATTACGTGAAATTATTATTCGCATTAAACGACAAGGACCTCCCTTGGCATCCGCTACTGTAGTCAAATCTTTTACTTTTCCAAAAATAACAAACCGACTTCCCTGGATTGCCAGACGACGATCTATATGTGGAGGCTCAATAGCCGAAGGCAATTTTGCTTTTGACAAACCATATACGCTAAATGCATGTTCGAGGTCGTACAAGTATCTATCGGCTTCTTCCCAGTCTGGTAAAATTGGGCCGTTTATCTCTCGACCTCCTATTTTATTTAGCCACCACGGGTCTAATACCCAGACTACAGCATTCTGCTCCAAATCTTCATCTTTTAAATTCTCTTCCTCTACTGCAAAATAAAGTGCGACGAGTGGATTGTCGGTCCAATCAAGCAGTCTCGTTGGTGCTCCATAATGCTGCATGAGAAAATACCATTCAAACTTATCCTCAGGAATCCCCCCTGGAATTAATTGCAAAGCCTTGCTCTGAAATTCCTGACGAATCTCCGCTTCATCTGCTTTTTCAAACTCCACTCGGTAAAGCCTTGGACGTAAATCCCATTTTTCGCATTGCTGACCGCGAAACCAGGGCTGGTTCTCATCACCGGTCGCAGAGGCTGGCTTAACCCATTTCTTCCGCAGTCTCGAAACAATTTCAAGAAATTGATTGAGATTTTCAACGGGTTCTTTCTCATTAAAAGCTTGGCTTTTGGTCATATAACAGTTCACCATATTTTTTGATTATTTGATACTTTACCATGGTTCTCCTCGATTGGGGTTGATATAGCTATTTTTTGTTGAGTGCTCCCTCTCTTTCCTTCCACCATTGAAGCATTGCTACTATACGTCCTTCAAGAGAATTATCAGACATATACTTATAATCACGTTCCTCAATACACGTTTTATCAAGCCACCGATGAAATGTTTCATATTGCCCAGATTGAAATTTTATCATCTTTACATAAGTTTTAATAAACCAATAGACAATTCCAACGGCTATACCGAACCATACATACCATATTTTCACAAATCCATTTTGATAAATATAGTTAATAATTTCAGGCATTTTTATTTTTCCTTCCAATGTAGCAGTTAGTACAATAGTTAAAACTGCTATAAAAATTGGATGTTTTAAAATATTTTTCCACATGGCTTACCTCCCTTTTGAGATAAGCCATTCTACCATAACCGAGATTCATTAAAATTGCCCTCTATTCACAACATCAAACCAATTTTTAAGTTTATAAAATATGCCTGCTCTTTTCGCTGGTGTCTCACCATTTAGAGCTTCATGTGGTCTGAAAAAGTTGTAGTGAACTAACCACCCATCCATAATTAACTTAGCAGTAGCTTTGTTTTTCATGCCTCTCATAACCTTTACTCGGTCTTTAAGAGTTCCGTGAAATCTTTCAATCAGATTGATATTATCTTCAGAAACGAAACCTCTTGACGGAATGTGTTTTGTGTATGCTCCAAAAACTACTTCAATACCATCTATATAAGCCCTTAGCTTATCAGTTATAATACGAGATGGAATATTGGTAGAGTGTTCTAAAGCATTTATCATTAAAGTCTGAGCGTCTTTAGTAGCACGAGCAATAGACAAATGAGAAGATAGTAAAAAGCGAGTGCTATAGTCTATAACATCCCAAAACCAGATATTCTTACCACCAATTTTCAAAACAGTCTCATCAGCAAGCCATGTGTTACCAGTCCTTGCCTTATATGAATCGAATACTGATAAAACATTTTTTGTAAATCTGATAATCCATTCATAGACTGTAGAATCAGAAGGAGTATAACCATAAGTTTGGTTTAACTGTCTTCTAATAGAGTTCAGTGATAAACCTTCATAGAACATATTTAAGGCATCAGCTATTTGTTCTACAGGAGTTCTCATACCAGGAAGAGCTTTGTTGTCAACAAACTTTCTTCTACATTTTTTACAGAAATACCTCTATCAAAATAGAAGATCAAAATAGAAGGGTCAGGTCTACGCATTTGACAAACTTAGGACTTTGCAAATATGTTCCACCCTCTTTTTTATTCCTTTTTCCTTCTCCATCATTTTATAAAACCTTTGACTCGTCCTTGTAACCCCTGATTCTCCTATCTGAAAATGCTTCCCTATTTCCCTGAGCGCTCGCCCACTATATCTGTGGCTTATATAAAGTGCGGCTTTTCTTGCCAGATTAGCATCTCCAAATGCTCCTTCAACCGCCTGTTTTATTTCCTCTATCGATGCCCTCCTGA
>CAZXCW010000131.1:6369-8051 GCA_964639385.1 uncultured Nitrospiraceae bacterium | reverse complement strand
GGTTTTCGCAGAGGGCCAGATTTATGCCCTCAATCGGGAATCCGCCTTTTTCAAGCCTGCTCTTTTCCATTATCGATACTTCAGGTAATCGAAGTGTTCTTTCAGGTATTTATTTAGGGAGTGTGAAACCAAAGATATTACCTTTACCATCTGCACTCTTCACCCAGATTTGTCCGCCATGTGCCTCAACTATTTCTTTGGCAATAAAAAGTCCGAGTCCTGAACCTTTCTGTTCTCTCACCCCACGATAGAATGGCTCAAAGATATATGGAAACTGATCGCGAGGTATACTGACTGCGGTATCTATAACTTCTACAAGGAAGTCTTTATATCGATCTGTAATTCTAATGGTCACCGTCCCACCAGATTCTGTAAATTTTATTGCATTATCTAATAGGTTTATTATGACCTTCTGAATCATTGCTCCATCAACCACAATTTCCGGTATTTCATGATCAGGAATTCCTGTGATTAGTCGAATATTCTTCTCTTTTGCTATTACTTCCATATTTTCGATCTGTTGACTCATTGCCTTGATTATATTGAAAGGAGTTGGGATTAATTTCATTTCTTTTGCTCCAATTCTTGCAAAATCAAGGAAATTGGTTATCAATTGCTCTACTGTCTTAAGTTCTCCGATGACTAATTCCAGATAATCTTTCTGCTTTTGTTGATCTGCTTTGCCCGCCATGATTCTCGACAAAAAACCTAATGACGCAGTAATCGGGTTTTTCATATCATGAACAAGAGCGGAAAGTAGATATTGCCGTTCTCTTTCTAATCTTTTAACCGTTGTAATATCTCTGAAAATTTCCACACCTCCTGTGAACTTGCCTTCACGGTCAAAAATGGGAGCTGCTGTTATTAGAAGAATAATTTCATAGCCGTCTTTATTTTTTATTGTGCTTTCTATTGCTTCTATTGGTTTATGAAAATCAAATAAATGCGATAATAGCGGACAGACATTTTTATCAGATGTTCCATGAAAAATCTCAAGGTGGGACTTACCTATAATATCTTCTTTTTTATATCCGGTTATTTCTTCAGCGGAATCATTAAAATTAACAATTACTCCGTATTCATCTATCACTGTAAAACCGACTGGAAGGTTTTTTACGATGGTTTCACAAACTTGCTGGTACTGCATTTTGGTATTTTCCATGATTTATAAAATATCATACAATTTATCCCATGTAAACCTTACACCGTAATTAACATGGCCAACCCTATATAAACAATTATGCTTAAAACTATGCCTAAAATAAACAAAGACATTCTTTTATATCTACGGGCCATAGGGAGTAATTCATGTATTGAAACAAATATCATAGCTCCTGCAGCAAAAGCCATAAAAAGAGGATTTAAAGCAGGAAGAAAGCCCACCGCAATTAACCCTAAAACAGCTCCTGCTGGTTCAGCTAATCCAGAAAGAAAAGCTACTTTAAATAAAAGTTTTTTCTTTTCTATTAATAAAAGAGGAACAGCCATTGCGAATTCCTCTGGTATATTATGGATTGCTATTGCAAAGGCTATCAATAATCCTAAAGATGGAGAATAAATAAAAGAATTAGCCATCGCAAAGCCTTCTGGGAAATCATGTAAAATAAGTCCGAAAATAACTAAATAAGCTGCTTTAAGTGAACGTATATGGATATGCCCTTTTTCTTCAACCAGATGAGTGT
>CAZXCW010000131.1:0-6269 GCA_964639385.1 uncultured Nitrospiraceae bacterium | reverse complement strand
TAAAATTCCTGCTGCACCAATAGACTCAGGAATGAGTTCAAAGAAAGAAATCAACATCATAATTCCTGCTGAAAAACCTATTCCAATAACTATCCCCTTAACACTTCTTTTGAAATAAAATGCAAGTGTAACTCCAATTAATGTGGTGAGGCCTGAAAGGAATGCTAATAAAATTACAGCAATATAAATTGCTGATAACATAGTACCCTTTTAAGATTGTATCAGCATTTAATTAGGCTATCCCCTCTTTTGATCTCATATAAACCTACATTTTATGATAATTTTTATCATTCTTAAATGCCAATTTTCAGTAAAAATCCTATAATCCGACACCGTCGATATGAGTCAGACAGTGAGGACAACTACCATTAATCAACTTATTTTCGATGATTTCAAAGCCATACCGACTAATGACGGGTTTACCACAATTATAACAATAAGTATTTTCTCCTTTTTCTCCTGGAATATTACCTTCATAAACATATCTCAATCCTACGTTCATTCCAATTTCTCTCGCTTTTCGAAGAGATTCTGTGGATGTATGAGGAACATCTTGTAGTTTATATGCTGGATAAAAAGCAGTAATATGCCAGGGAATGTCCTCACTAACACTTTTAATGAACTCTGCAATTCCTTTGAGTTGATCTTCGTCAACACTATAGCCTGGAATAATCAATGTAGTGACTTCAATCCAGACTCCAAGCCCTCTATAAAGCCTGATATTGTCAAGGACGGGCTGGAGTTTCGCACCACATACCTTATGGTAGAAGTCTTCGCTAAAGCCTTTCAAATCAACATTTGCAGCATCAAGAAAAGGAGCGATTGCCTTGATTGCTTCGGAACCTGTATAGCCATTTGTTACAAATACGTTTTTTATTCCCTCCCCATGTGCAAGCTTTGCGGTGTCATATGCATATTCAAAAAAGATAGTCGGTTCTGTATATGTATAAGCGATACACTTGCATCCTTTTATTTTTGCATTTGCAACAATCTCCTTTGGAGACATATCCTGTCCAATGATTTTGGCTTCCTTGCCTTTTGGCATTTGAGATATTTCCCAATTCTGACAATTAAGACAGCGGAAATTACAGCCAACAGTGGCGATTGAATAGGTTGTGGCGCCAGGATAAAAATTGAAGAAAGGTTTCTTCTCGATAGGATCAATATCAATCACTGTTGATTTGCCGTATACTAATGAATAGAGTTTGCCACCTTTGTTCTCACGAACACCACAAATTCCCCTTTTTCCCTGTTTTATCAAGCAGTAGTGGTTGCAGAGATGGCACTTTACTTTTCCACCGAGATGTTCATAAAACATTGCCTCTTTCATTTTTATTTACCGAATTTTTCTTACTTCTTTTACAATATCTTTTGCTGATAATAACCCTACCGGCTTCCTCCTTCCATCAGCTGATAAGACTACCACTCTGTGGATGCGCTTGATAATCATTATATTTGAAACCTCTTTTAAGGTCATCTCTGGATTCACGTCATAAACAAGGGGTGTCATTATCTCTTCAGCGGTTGTTTTTCTTAATTCTGCTGGTGTTTTTTCACCAAAAGCTTTCACAATATCAAGAGAAGAAACAATTCCCACCGTCTCATCATTCTGATTTACTATTACAATAGTAGATATGTTTTCCTGTTCCATAATTGCTGCAATATTCGGCAGAGTTTCATTGAACAAACAAGTAATGATTCCTCTGCTCATGATATCTCTTACTTTTTTTCCCTCCATAGAGCGACCTCCTTAAATCATTTCGATTTCCATCATATCTTCCGATGCTGGCTTCTCATTTTCCTATCAAAATTGCATTCAGAGTGTCCTAAAACGCGTCTTGATAACGTGCTCACCGAATCTTCATTTTTATTATTTTCAATCAAATCTTTGTTCTATAATGAAGGGATACTACTGAAACGATCAGAAATTTCGTGGGGAAGCAATAAGGGAATAAGTCCTCGTGATGCAGCTTTTTCTACTTCTTCATGCGAAGTGACCCGGCGAATAAGATCTTTTTTCTCAGCGAGTCCCAGAACATCGGCAAAGGCATTCAACATACCATCAGGAAAGACATATACAAAAAGGTGTCCCTCAACAATAGAGAATAAAGGATTAAATTCAACAACAAGCCCTGTACTAATTTTTTTTGTCTTGAGCATTCCGGTTTCGACGAGCTTTTCAACGAATTTTTGTCGTGCAGCTCCAGAGAGTGTAAGCAATTTTGCAATCTCTAAAAATAGTTGTGGCGTAGTTTGTGTCATGAGCTTTCTTGAAACATCGAGCCGGACCCACCAAAGATCGTAGCTCAGAAGGGATTTCCTTTTAGCAACCTGGCTCATCTCACCAACATACATATTTCTTATATAAAGCAAATTGGGAAAGTCAAAAATTGCAGAAGGCATTTCTTTTGGACAATCGTTGATGGAAAATTTAACTTCCGCAATTAATTTGTTTTCAAGTTCACTGTTCCAGAACCGCACTATTTTTCTAATGAACTCTGGATCAGGTCTATATCCATAAAGAAGAAGCCTTGTCCCTTTCACTTCCTCTCTTGATCGTCCGAGGAGTATGAAGATACCAGGGTTATGAGCATCTTCTGGAAGCACCAAAAATTTAAGGATCTTATCTCGTGTGAATATATAGACAGGAATATGATTGAGCGTCAGGTATGATGCTGCCAGTTTTAAACCTTCCCCGAAATATCCCCTCATCCAGCATTCCTTGTTACTCTCCCCCATGCGAAGAGCCTCTAATTTGAGACCACGACCGCTGTCTATAATCCATGTTCCGTGTATATCCTGTTCAAATTGTACGTGAGGCTGCCCCATTACCAGTTCTTCTTCGTCTAAGGCATTTTGAATTAACTCCCTCAGTGATACAAACAGATTGAATTCCCTTTTGTCCACATAATCCTTTGACAATCCGGTTGAGAAGAGCGCATCATATCCAGCGATCATTGGAGCAAGGTTATGAGGTTCTTCGAGATCTAAAGTTATCCCCCTATTTTCAGCCTCCGTCAGGGGTATAATCGAAGCTGACATACCAGGAGAAATATTGTATTTATGCAAGATTTCCTTGATTTCCATTTGTGGACTGTTTTTCATCTTATTACTCTTCCTACGCCAACGTTTAAAAAATTCTTTTGATATTCCTTCAGAAGAACTTCTTTTGCAGCGTCACCTGAGCAATGGCAGGGCCCGATATTACGTACGCCAGCTTTCTTTAAACTAGAAGCAATTTTTTTCAATTCATCCTTGCTCTTCCCGCCCAGGTGAAAACCTCCAACCAATAAAAATATATCTCTACTGAAAAGTTCATTTACTTTGTTGACTACATTAACAATGCCGGGATGTGCACATCCGGTTATTACTATTAATCCTTTTTCATCATGAATAATCAATGATTGCTCTTTTATATCTGTGCCAAGCTCGCCGGTAGAATACACCCCTTCACATATCTTTATAGGCCGTTGAACTTCGATCAGTGTAATTCCGCGACCTTTAACCTCTTTCTTAAAACTATTAGGAAAGGATTTAGGTATAAAAACGATGACTTCCGGATTCCTTTCGATAACATGCCACAACCCTCCGACATGATCTTTGTGAATATGGGAGAGAAAAACAAGGTCTATTTCCTTCGGATCAATTCCCAATCTTTTCATATTCCTTAACAACAGTGAACCATCTCCGCCCGTATCGAAAAGGATAGTTTTGGCGGATCCTTTTATAAGACAAGAGAATCCCCACGCAGTTTCTAACTCTTTTCTGTAGGGATTATTGTCATAAATTATTGCGATGCTTACATGTTTCATCTATGCCTTGAAAATACTGCGTGTTGAATTGCGATCAAATATGTCTCCGCAAATCTCAGAGCAATGTCTTTCTATACCCTGGCACATTTTTGCATGGGATTGGTCATCTACATGCTACATTGCCCTGGGACCTCAGCGCTTCAACAACCCTTTGACCTCTTCGCCACCCTCTTCCAATTCTCTTTCTTGTTCCTTATCCAATTCCAGCAGAAGAGTCTGAAACTCTCCCACATGCGTCTTTTCTTCCCGGGCAATATCAAGAAGGATTTTCCTTATGTCTTCTCTCGTTGTCATGGCCGCCATTTGTTCATAAAGGGTTATTGCATCCAGTTCAGCGATTATCCCCGCCCTAAGTATTTCTTTGTCAAGGTCTTCCTTTTTGATTTTCTCAAGATTGATAGGTATTCTTGATAACATCGTTTAACCTCCTATGATGCAGTTTCTGAGATTATGATCTCTTCAAGTCTGTCATTTCATTACTCTTCCCACTTTAGAGCACCTGTAGGACATGAGTCAATTGCTTCTTCAATGTTGCATGTATCTAATGCATTAGGATTTTTAACACGTGCCTTACCATTCTCCCCCAGTTCAAAAACATCAGGGCAAATAGAAACGCAGGTCTCGCAACCTTCGCATAAATCTTCATCAATAATTATTTTCTTGGCCATTTTTATACTCCCTTTGTAATTCCTTATTTTTGATCTTTGCAAATTATTTTGACGCTTCTAACTTTTTTAACTCCTCCTCAGCAGCTTTTAGTTCTTCCTTCAACATCTCAATATGTTCTTTTAGATCTTCTATCTCATCTTCCTTAGTCGGTCTTTCCAACCACCACGGGGGGTGGAGGAACATAAGGATGGTGCCACCACCCCCAGCAACCGCAATAAGGCCACATTCTTAAGCGTCTCCTCAATCTTATCGGCATGTTGCCCTCCTTTTATTTGAAAATTATCAAGCACTTGCTTGCAGGTTCAATTATATCCTTGTATATCTTGTATAAGGCCACCTCCTTCCCTACCTTTTGAAAGCAATGGAAATCAAAAAGATTAGAGCATTTACCAATATAATCAAAGGACCCGCAGGAAACCCTGAAAGAACAGCGAGTAAAATGCCAAGTGAAGAAGATATTGCTCCGATAGCCATTGCCCCAAAAGCATAATAAGCTAAATTTCTGCTTATGTTTCTCGCAGCAGAAGCCGGAATTGCGACTAATGCGGCAGTTAAAAGGCCGCCTACCATTTTTACTCCTAAAGCAACAACGATTGCAATTGATACTAAATAGACGAGATTATATTTATTAACACCTATCCTCTCAGATCTGGCCAAATCTTCGGAAATATTAATCAAAACCATTTCTGAGTAAATTTTTTTTAATACGAAAACGAGAGAAACGGATACGGCAACAGAGATAATTGTCTCCCAGAAAGTGATACGCGAAATATCGCCCACTAAGGCTGTTTCTGCCTGTTCAATAGGTAAAAACAAGAAAGTAATAGCTACCCCTGAGGCAAAAACAATAGCTGTTAAAGCTTCCATCGGCAATTTCGTTCTCATCTCTAATAACCATATCAAAACTATCCCTAAGATAACGAAAGGAAAGGCACCTAAAGAGACATTAAAATCATATATTAAGGCAAGAGCTATTCCTGGAAGCGTCAAGTGGCCAAGTGGACCTGCCACCAGAGCCATTCTTTTGCTTAACATGAGAGACCCTATATATCCGGCTGCGCCGCCTATAAAAATTCCAGCAGTTAAGCTTAATGAAAGTTGATTCCCCATATTCCTAATAGTGTTTATGTTGATAATACTTTACTTCTTCACCAAAAAGTTCCCGCAAACTCTCCACGGTTAGGACCTCCCGAGGAGGGCCATAACATATCAGGTGCTTGTTTAAACAGATAACATCAGTCGAAAACTTATACACAACGCTTAAATCATGTGTAATCAATAACATAGTTAAGTCTCTTTCCTGCTTCAATCTCGCTAAAAGACTATAAACAGTCTCCTCACCGCTGATGTCGATACCAGTAGTCGGTTCATCAAAGAGTAAGACCTGCGGGTTCTTGATAAGAGCCCATGCTATCAATATTCTCTGAAACTGTCCTGAAGATATATCACCTATTTTTTTCTTCAGAAAATCCTCTCGGAATCCGATAGAATCCAAGATCTCTTTTGTTTCTTTTTCAGAAGATTTTTTCAATTTAAAAAAATCATTCACGCTTAAAGGGATGTCCTTTATGAATGGTAGCCTCTGGGGAACATAACCGATTTTAATATTTGACTCCCATTCTATTTCTCCTTCATGCGGTATCAGACCCAACAGGGTTCTGAGTAAAACTGTCTTCCCGGCTCCATTGGGGCCTAAAATTGTAACCACATCCCCTCTTTTTACCTGAAAGGATAGATTTTCTATAATATTCTGACTATCTAACCTTACCCACAGGTTTTTCACTTTTA
>CAZXCW010000130.1:0-8059 GCA_964639385.1 uncultured Nitrospiraceae bacterium | reverse complement strand
TCTTTAAACCAGAAAGGGTTTTAGTCTTTTTGGGAGTTCTATCTCTATTTCAGGGCAGTTAAATGCACACTAAGGTATCGAAAAATAAATTTTTTCACAACATCTGCATTATGTAAATGTATTTTTCGGGTAGATAAAATTTGGTTATTGTACTCTCATTCCCGTTGGTGGAGCAGGCGGATCTTTATCTGTGTTTTTAAAGCTTGCACTTATTGCATGGCCTGCCGTTACATTCAAAAATGTGTACGTAGTTACAGCTCCTACTGAATTACCATCTACAAGGACATCTGCTATACTATAGTTTGTATTTGGCGTAATAATAAATGTCTGGGTTCCTCCATAATTTACCGAAACAGAACCAAATGGGGAAATGCTTCCACCGTTTCCTGCCGAGGCTGTTATTGTGTAGCTCTTCAGGGTAAAGCTCGCTGTAACCGTCTTTACAGCATCCATTGTTACAATGCATGTCCCTGTGCCTGTACATCCAGCATTAGACCAGCCTGCAAATGTAGAGTCTGTAGAAGGTGAGGCTGTAAGTGTTACTGCTGCGCCTGTGTTGTATGACTCGGAACAATCTGATCCACAATTTATTCCTGCTGGAGATGACGTTACTGTTCCTTCACCTACTCCACCTTTATTGATCGTAAGTATATATTGCTGAGGTTGAATTATTTTACTAACCTCATTAGAATATCCACTTTCATTCCCCGATGTGTCATATGCAGTAACTGCAAAATAATAAGTAAGTCCTTCACTTAGGTTGTTAACAATATATGTTGTCACATTACCAACACTAATGTTCTGGGAATAAGTACCTGAGGAATTACCGTAATAAACCTTATAACCCGCAAGGTCATTAAGGGGTGTTCCATCAGCATTTGCCGTCGGTGCATTCCAGGAGAGTGTAGCAACACCTGAAAAGGCTACAGAGGTATTCAAAAAGAAGGCAATAGTCAATAAGATGTAAAGGGAAAGAAAATTTTGTCTTTTCATTTCTGTTCTCCTTCTTCTCTATACATTTCCCCTAATTAAAAAGCCGCCAGAATTGAACTCTGGCGGCTCGGCGGACCTTGGATAGTGTTTTCCATTAGTCCCGTTGCTCTGCGTCTTAGGGTTTCCCCTAATTTGCTCTGAGCAGAGGAAATTTATGATGAATACTAATCAAATATAAGAACGAAGTTGATGAAGGGGCAGTGATTGGAGTCACAATGGAACCTTTACCAATTTGGATTCCGATATTGCTTATAATAATGAAGTCAAAGATTATATTTTTGTAAAATCCGAGGTTTTAAAAGGAGGAAGGGATGGATGCAATTGAATGTATTAAGACGAGGATGAGTATCAGAAAATTTAAGCCGGACCGGGTGCTGGTAGAAATACTGAAGAATGTTATTGATACGGCAAAACGGAGCCCCTCGTATAAGAATACCCAACCGTGGGAAGCTGTAATAGTTTCGGGAAAGAAGAAAGAAGAGTTATCGAAGATTCTTATTGGACTCCTTGAAAAAAATACCAAACCCAGTCCTGATATACCCGAACCCCGATCGTGGCCTCCGACCTTAGATGCAAGGATTACTGCCTTATTAAAGAAAAGGAGTGAATTAACAGGGGTAGATATGTTTTCATTAGAGGCATTGAGAAAAGCAAAAATTGCCAACTTCCATTTTTATGGAGCGCCTCACGGCATATTCCTCTTTCAGGATTCATCACTTACTGCATGGTCTATTTTCGATATGGGTCTATTTGTGCAAAGCCTTATGCTTGCAGCCCATGCGCATGGGCTGGGAACTGTTCCACAGGCGTTCCTTACAGATTATGCCCAACATGTAAAACAGTTTTTCGGAATTCCAGAGACAAAAAGGCTTGTTCTTGGAATTTCCATAGGGTATCCTGACTTAGAATCACCAGTGAACAAATTCAGAACCGATAGAATAGAGACGGATGAAATAATGAGAATCATTGAGTAAGGTAAACAAGAACGAACATTGTGTTTGTGAATAACCAGGTTTACAATGCCCACTTTTGCAGTCAGTGAAGAAAAGAATAAGTGGTTAAAGGAGAAGATGGAGGTATTGGGAATCCTTGAGAGAGACATTCTGGAGAAATTCGTACGGTCATCAGGGAAGGGTGGTCAAAAGGTTAATAAGACATCAAGTTGTGTCTATCTAAAACACATACCTACAGGTATAGAAGTGAAGTGCATGAAAGAGAGAAGCCAGTCTATTAACAGGTTTCTTGCGAGGCGAGAACTGATAGAAAGGATCGAAACTCTATCAGGTAATGTCACCCTTCGTGATATCAAGGCTGAAAAAATAAAAAAGCAAAAGGCAAAAAGGGAGAAAAGAGCAAAAATAAAATATCACACGGGTGCAGGGTCTTTATGAAAAGAAGAGATTCATTATATATCCTTGAATTCGATAAAATCTTAAGTGTAATCTCCGGGTTTTCTAACAGTGATGCATCTGAGGAATATGTTTTGTCTATCCGTCCTCTTAATAATAAGGAAGAAATAAAGAGGAGATTCGGCCAGGTCCAAGAAATTCGAAGGCTTTCCCAGGAAGGAAAACCCCTCAGGCTTTCTCATTTTCAGGACATATCTCAGCTAATCAAGAAAATTAAACCAGAAGACGCTACACTTGAGCCCCATGAGGTTCTGTACGTCTTATCCGTGCTACGAATAATATCTGACATATCCTCCCAGCTAAAGGATAGAAAAGACCTTCCTCTACTAAAGGAGCTTACGCGGGATTTAACAGGCTTTCCCGAGATTCTTACATTTATTGAAAGGACTTTTGACAGCGAGGGGAATATCCTTGATAGCGCTTCACCTATGCTCTTTGATGTAAGAACCCGTAAAAGAGGCCTCGAGGCAAAAATAAAGAAGAGGCTGGAAGAGATTACAAGGGACAGAAGGGTAGTTCCCTTCTTGCAGGACACCTTTATTAGCCAGAGGTCCGGAAGATGGGTCATACCTGTCAGGATGGACTCAAAAGGGGAGATACGTGGAGTAGTGCATGATGTCTCAAGATCAGGTGAGACGGCTTTCATAGAACCCTTGGAGATTATAGGGGTGGCCAATGAGCTTGAGAATCTTATTGCCGAAGAGAAGACTGAAGAGATACGCATCTTAAGGGCTATCTGCAGAGAGATACGAGTGGTAGGGGATGGAATCGAAGCGCAGTATAAAACCATCGTTTACATAGATGTCTTAAATAGCATTGCAAGGTTTTCAGACTATCTAAATACGAACGTTCCGGAAATAAACGATTCATCTATCATCAAGCTCGTAGGGGCAAGGCATCCGCTTTTGATGCTTTTAGAGAGGGATAAGGTCATTAAAAAGGTGGTTCCCCTGGACTTGACCTTAGGCGTTAATAACAGAGTAATGGTTATAACGGGCCCCAACGCAGGAGGCAAAACCATTGCCATTAAAACAGTTGGGCTTCTCCTTTATATTGCTCTGTCTGGGATACCAGTACCTTGCGATTGCTCATCTACCTTTCCCCTTGTAGATAAAATCCTCGTTGATATAGGTGATGAACAATCCATTGAAGATAATCTGTCAACTTTTTCTGCCCATATTGCCAATATTTCTGAGATATTGAAAGGGGCTGATTCAAAGACCATCGTCCTGATGGATGAGCTGGGAACAGGAACAGACCCTGTTCAGGGAGCTGCCCTTGCTTGTGCAGCGTTAAACAATCTAAAGGGAAGAAATGCAATTGTCTTTGCTACTACACATCTCATTGATATAGTCGGTTTTGTACATAGAGCAGACAAGATGTCAAATGCCTCAATGGAATTTGACCAGGAAACTTTATCACCTCTGTACCGGCTGAAGGTGGGAGAACCAGGTCAGTCTTATGCTATAGAGATAGCAAAAAGATACGGGATGCCTGAAGATACCATCAGTCTTGCAAAAGATATGCTTGGTTCTTTGAAGGCAGAGTTTCATGACCTTATAACAGAACTGAAAGAAAAAAGGATGCAGTATGAAAAATCGCTTGCTGAACTTCAAAGGCGTGAGAAAGAACTGGAAAGAAAAGAAAATCTTTTAAAAGAAAAACTTACTGAAACAGAAAATCAGAAGAGGGAGATACTCAAGAACACCTATGAGGAGGCTAAGAACATCATCTCAGACACGAAAAGGCATATTAGTGCTATCCTCGAAGAAGCAAGGAGGGAAAAAAGTCGCGAGGCCAAAAAGAAGATTATAAAGGCAGAACAAAAAGTTGAAGAAAGGTTAGAAGAATATGACAAGGAACCGCCTGTATCAATTGAGGAAATAAAGGAAGGAGATGTCGTATTTGTAAAATCAATTGGATACGATGCGGAAGTACTTAAAATTGACAGAAAACATGACCATTTGAAGGTGAAAATTGCTAGCAAAGATATAGAAGTTCAGCTATCGGATATAAGTCATAGTAAAGGGAGATATCCCGAAACACGGATAAAGGATCATATAGTACAGATCGAAGAAGAAACAATTTCATTTCAATTAAACGTAGTTGGCTTGAGGGTTGATGAGGCAATATCAAAGCTCGAGCCGTTTCTCAATCATGCTTCTATGTCAAGCCTCAATGAAGTTGCCGTTATTCACGGAGTAGGGACAGGCACTTTACTTAAAGCTGTCCGCAATTACCTAAAGGCGCATCCCCTTGTGAAGGGATTCAGGAAAGGGGAACTATCTGAGGGCGGAAACGGTGTTACCATAATAAAGATAAAGTGAATATGGGCTTATTCCTCCTCAAGCCATTTCTTGAGAGTATCCATTTCTTTTTCACTCAATCCCAGGGTTGGCCAGGGTCTCTCCCCTGAGAGTTGTGCCATAACCTTCCACATCTCTGTTCTCACAATTCCATAGGTGTCAGCAAAACTTTGCAGATTTGCCTCCATCTGGGGCATAATTTCCATTATGTCTTTTGCTGCTTCATCGGCCTTGTTCATCCGTGCATATGTTGTAGCACGTGAGAATTTCGCCATAGCGTAACCAGGCTTCAATTCTAATGCCTTTGAAAAATCTTCAGCAGCCTTTTCGAACTCATTCGTAAGCATGTATGAGAGCCCGCGGAAGAAATATGCCCTTGCACTTTTGTTATTTACATTGATGGCCTCATTAAAATCATTGATAGCCTCATTACCCTCTTTTAACTTAAGGTGGGTAGCGCCGCGGCTTAAGTAGGCTATATAAGGATCTGCTCCGGCTTCAATAGCCTTAGTGAAGGCTTCAATACTTTCTTTGTCTTTTCCATCTACTAAAAGCAGTTGGGCTTCTTTGAGTAGCTGATTAGGATCCATAGTTCCCCTTTATTTATTCGAATAATTAAATTTAGCAGAATTGTAAAAAATAAACAATGCAAATAGTTACTCTTTAATAGAACAGTTATGAATGTCAAACTGCAAGAATAAATCATGATAATTTATATGCGATTAAAACCCCATCTCTTAAAGGCAGAATCATTGTGATAAAATCCTGGCTGTTAAACAAATAATGGTTGAACCTTTTGATTCCAATGGTTTCTTTGTCTCCTTTGTTTTCAACTATCTTTCCATACCATAGCGTATTATCTGCAATGATAAGTGCGTTTCTGTTGAGATTCGGCAGAAGTGCCTGGACAGCCTCAAGATACTGATATTTATTTAGATCGATAAACAAGATATCTATATTTTTGTACTCCTTTGCGATCTCTATAGCATCTCCTACCCTGAAGTCTGCTTTACAGATGAGTCCTGCTTTCCGGAATAATCTCTTTGCATAATCCATATTTTCTTTTCGGTAATCTGTTAAAACAACCCGGCCATTCTTAAGAGCCTTTGCAAACCAGTATGCAGAATAGCCAAAACCCGAACCAAGCTCAACAATAAGTTCAGGCTCTTTCAATTTTGTGAGCACAAAGAGTAGTCTCCCTACAAGCCTTTCTACGATGGGAAAATCCTTTTTTCTTGCAATCCTTTCCATTTCAAGGATAAAGGTGTCATTTTCTGTTGCCAATTCCATTAAATAATTATTGATTCTTGGATCAGTTATATCCACTATTACATGTACCTCACTTCTTGATAGTTTTAGCACGACAGATCGAATTGGTCAATGGAAATTGTAATGATACTAACTCCCGGTCTTTACTCTATAGGAATGCCCCGACCCGCTGCAATTTGCTATGGGGCCCATGTGCAATTCCAGCGGGGTTTAAAAATGCCTAAAAATTGGATATAAAATATCAAAAACTATGCCCTGCCTTCTATTTAGTTTATGAATGATGTACACTAAGATATCGAAAAATAAATTTTTTCACAACATCTGCATTATGTAGATGCATTTTTGGGTTAATGATAAGATTAACATGAAACGATTGCTTGTGAAAGATATCCTTTCTGGAAAATATATTGGACAACAGGTTACCGCGTGCGGCTGGGTCAGAACAAAGCGAGAATCAAAAGGCGTTGCCTTTCTTACGTTAAGCGATGGTTCTATACAGGAGGCTCTGCAACTTGTTGTGCCAGGTGACTCGCCTGCTTTTCATCACCTTCACTCCTATAATACCGGGGCAGCGATCAAAGCAAAAGGGGTACTGAAAGAATCTCCGGGGAAGGGGCAGAAATATGAGGTGGAGGTTTTTGAGATTGAAATCTTTGGTGATGCAGATCCTGAGAAATATCCCCTGCAGAAGAAAGGACACACCCTGGAGTTTTTAAGGGAGATCAGCCATCTGAGACCAAGGACGAATACATATGGAGCGATATTCAGGTTGCGAAACATCCTCGCTACTTCTATTCATGAGTTCTTCCAGTGCAGGGGTTTTATCTGGGTGCATACTCCTATTATCACATCCAGTGATTGTGAAGGCGCAGGTGAACTATTTACGGTAACTTCTCTTAATCTTGAGATCCTTCCAAAGAGAAAAGACGGGAGCATTGACTTTTCTCAGGACTTCTTTGGAAAACGGGCATTTTTAACAGTGAGCGGGCAGCTTGAGGCTGAGTTTTTATCTATGTCGCTCGGCAATGTTTACACCTTTAGTCCTACCTTCAGGGCCGAAAATTCGAACACGACTCGGCATCTATCTGAATTCTGGATGGTCGAACCTGAGATGGCCTTTGCTGACCTTAAAGATGATATGGAACTGGCTGAGGATTTTTTACATTTCCTCTTTAGGAGAGTTCTTAAAAGAGGAGAAAAAGAACTCTTGTTCCTTGAGAGTCAGTATAAACGAATTTCCCCCGAAGATCTTAACAAACTGGCTGAAACACCCTTTGTTCACGTCACTTATTCAGATGCGATAAAGGAATTGAAAAATGCAAAAGATAATTTTGAGTTCCCTATTGAGTGGGGTTCAGATTTGCAATCCGAGCATGAGCGATATCTTACAGACGAGGTCATCAAAGGACCTGTTATTGTGACAGATTATCCTAAGGAGATAAAGGCTTTTTACATGAGGCTAAACCCTGATGGAAAGACAGTAGCAGCCATGGATGTTCTTGTCCCAAAGATAGGTGAAATCATTGGAGGAAGCCAGCGTGAAGAAAGGATCGATGTGCTGAATGAGAGAATAAACCAGATAGGGATACCCCTGGAAGACCTTCAGTGGTATCTTGACCTACGCAGGTTTGGATCAGCACCTCATGCGGGGTTCGGCCTGGGATTCGAAAGATTTATGCAGTATATAACCGGAATGATCAATATCCGGGATGTAATTCCCTGCCCCAGAGCACCTCAAACCATCGCGTTCTGAAAATTTGACGAAGGTAAATATGAAGCCCGAACATCTCATTAAGATAGCGGCTCAAAATTTGCTTACTCACTCACTTACTCACTCACTTACTCTTAACCCTTTACAAAAATTTTTCTGTTAACAACCTGATGCGTTTCCCTGTTCATTCGGAGAAACGCCTTTTTTATTTTGAGTAGAAAAATTAATAGATAACTTTCGCAGTATCATTATTTGGGAAGTATTGTCATTCCTGCGAAAGCAGGTCTACGACTCATCAAAGGCAGAGTAAACAATTGCGAGCCGATCGCTTAACGTGTTGAAAAGTGCTTAACATTTATCCTCCTACTAGG
>CAZXCW010000129.1:0-8281 GCA_964639385.1 uncultured Nitrospiraceae bacterium | reverse complement strand
CAAATCATTTTAATCGAGTCGCTTACTTACTTCAACTATTTGAGGGACATGATCCAATGAAGAGCAGAAGTATATTTATAAAGAGAAGCAGCTTTATAGAAATTTTTCAAGGCCGAAGGTAGATATCACTCTCTCTAAGTCTCTTTATTAAGTATTATCAATAAGATCTATTTAAGCTGTCCAGATTCAACTTTACCGAGTTCAATTCTTGCCTTTGCGAATTTTTTGTAATATTTCTGGATTTTCTTCATGTTCTTTGCAATAACTGTTTTAAGAAGATCACCTTCAACTTCAGCTATTTCAAGCCGCTTGTAATAATCGAGGGTCTCCATAAAATGAGCCATTACGATCTTTCCTGTAAGGATGGGATGGTTGTTCGTAACATTGTAGGGCTTGAACATCGTCCCGTGTTCAAGTTCTACCTCGATTCCTGCTCTTGAGTTCTTTGCAAAGTCTCCTTACTTCGTCCATAGTAAGTGAGATATCAGAAATTTTTTATAAATGGTATATAGTAAATATGAGCAATAGCGGAAAAAAAGAATTTATTGATACTGCCATCAAGGCTGCGAAGCTTGCAGGTCAGGTAGTCATCGATCACCTCGGGAAGATTTCAAGGAGTGACATAAATCTAAAGCAAACATCTGATTTTGTTACTTCTGTCGACAAAGAATCAGAAAAAGTTATTATAGATACGTTAAAAGAAAGTTTACCAGACCATCACTTCTTAGCAGAAGAATCTCTTAAAGAATGTGGTAAGGGAACATACCGCTGGATCATAGATCCCCTTGACGGCACGACAAATTATATCCATGGCTATCCTGTTTTTTCTGTGTCTATAGCACTCGAATATGAAGGAGAAATAATAGCAGGTATTATCTTTGATCCTATACGGGACGAACTCTTCTGGTCAGAAAAAGGTGAAGGCGCTTTTCTGGGCTGCACTTCCCTCAAGGTATCAGATACAAACATACGGGAGAGTCTTCTCAGCACAGGCTTCCCCTTCCGCAAAAGGGAGATGATAAATACTTATCTTAAGCTTTTTAAAAATATCTTCCTTAAGGTGAGTGACCTGAGGAGGGCAGGTTCTGCTGCCCTTGACTTAGCATATCTTGCATGTGGGAGATGCGACGGATTTTTCGAGTTAGGCCTCAGCCCGTGGGATATTGCCGTAGGAAGCCTTCTCATAAAAGAGGCAGGTGGAGTTGTAACTGATTTTGGAGGAGGAACAAAATATTTACTGACAGGCAATATTGTTGCGGGAAACCCTGCGGTCCATAAAGAGATACTGAGAGAGGTAAAGGAAGTATTTAAGGGAATATTAGATAAATAAACAAGCCCTCCTCTGTAACGAAATTTTTACATATTACAGACAAGAAGCAGATCTTCCGTGTCTGAATTACTTCAAACAGGTTGTCATTTTAACTTGCAGTGCGAATGTGTTTCTGCCAGGACTTCAGGTAATCAATAAGGAGTTTTATTAACCTGGCTAGTTTGCCAAGATTGTCTCTTATCAGTTCAAGGTAGTCAAGTTGTCTTTCTGTAAAGGAGCCGTATTTTCCTGAAAACAACCTCGAGAGAAATCCACCTGCAGTTGTAACAGGATTCTTCATGTCATGAGCAAGCATATACAGGATATTCTTCCACTCCATCACAAACTCCCTTTGTTGATCAATCTCAGGAGTTTTTGCTTCAGTGTCATTAACTCCGTTCACCTTTGTGGGCAGACTGAGCAAATTGGGTGAAACATCAAGATTCATCGTATTTTTGATTTTTCGAAATTAGTGATGTTTATATTTTCTACAACGGAGTAGAAATAAAAGGCATCAGTACCTTAATCCTATAGAATTACAACTCCTGTTTCTGTTCATCAGCTTTCGGAATTATTTAACTTTTCTTCCAAGCAAATGTATTTTCCCCCTTGAGATATTTGCTCGATAGCCTTTATCAAGTCATCAGCCACACATTCTTTTGATAAATATCCCGATGCACCTGCCTCTAAAACCCGCTTTGCATATTGCTCTTCTGGATACATGCTCAATATCAGAACGGGAAGCTTCGGTTTCCGAATTTTTATCTCCTTTAAGGCATCAAGACCGTTTATACCAGGCATAGAAATATCCAGGATAATTAGATCAAAATTGTCTTTCTCAATCTTATCCAGAACTTCCTGCCCATTGCTCGCTTCAGCAGCTACAACCATCTCAGGAACATCTGAAAGAATCTGCTTCAGGCCTTCACGAACAACAGTGTGATCATCTGCTATGAGTAATTTTATCATCAAGTTTTAATTTTAACTCGCCCCGTTTTTTCTGACTTACCATATATGTCTTTATCATATCGAACTTTGAAAATAGATCCCTTCAATGTATTCATCTTGATTAACTTTTAAATAGAAGGGACATTTTTTGTGATCTTTACGATTACAGTATTCATGAAGTTGAAAAAGACTCGGGAAATATAGCTTGTCCTTGGCCTTACATGAAAAGGTTACCCATTTTATAAGGTGCGGGCATCTCATTTTAGACTCCTTTACACTTTTTATTTAAATTATTGTTTTCTTTCATCTGATAAAATTTTCCGTAAAAGACTAATTTATTTCTTATTAATATTTATCATTAAATACAAACAAAAAAATATCAGTATAACTCCTATTTTTTTGTAGGACTATGACTTATTTTTTTGTAGGTATTTATCCTATAAGGAGGACAACATTAAACGTTTAACGTTTAATGTGTCTTCAATCGACAAGCCGATTCTTAATGGCGTAATGGGTCAATTCTGCATTGCTTTTCATTTTCATCTTTTCCATAATGCGGGTTCTATATGTACTGATAGTTTTAATGCTCAGTGACAGCTCTTCGGAAATTTCTTTGAGCGTTTTTCCTGATGCAATCATACACATCACCTGATACTCGCGGTCAGAGAGGGTTTCATGAGGTGGTCTGTCTGAACTAATTTCTAAATCAAGGGCCAATTTCTCTGCAAGGGAAGGACTTACATATTTCTTCCCCTGAGATATCTGTCGTATAGCCCTTACCAATTCATCTGGTGCGCTCTCTTTTGTAAGATACCCGGAGGCGCCCGTCTTTAGAACTCTCACTGCATACTGCTCTTCTGGATACATGCTCAACACCAGAACAGGGAGTTTTGGTTTCTGAATTTTTATTTCTTTCAAGATATCCAGTCCGCCTCTGCCCGGCATCGAAATGTCTAAAACAATAAGGTCAAAATCGTTCTTAGCTATTTTCTCTATTACCTCCTGGCCAGTACTCGCTTCAGCAGCTACAATCAAATCCGCGTTTTCAGAAAGAACCTGCTTCAACCCTTCACGAACAACAGCATGGTCATCAGCTATTAGTATTTTCATTATCCAGTCCCTCCTTTTTTCTAAGGGGAATGCTTACTGTTAAATTGGTCCCTTTATTCCTGAGCCCATTAATTTTAACATCTCCTCCTAAAAAATTCACACGTTCTTTTATACCTAAAAGCCCGAATGACTTATGATTAGAAATCTGCATTTCAGTAATCCCCTTGCCGTTGTCTTCAACTTCGAGTATTATATTACCATCTTTCAATTTCAGGTTTATTTTTACTGCCGTTGCCTCTGCATGGCGAGCTACATTTGTCAACGCCTCCTGGAGAATGCGGAAGACGGCTATGCTAATATCTTGATCTGCAATGATTTCTTTTGGTTCAAAAGAAATATCACTTTTGATCCCTGTTAATTTCTCAAATTCTCCAGTATGCCATTCAATTGCGGCTGAGAGGCCGAAGTGATCCAATATCGCAGGCCTCAATTCAGTGCATATCCTCTTTACTGATTGGATGGTCTCATCGATCTTTTTTATCATAGATTCTGTTTTTTCAATGAGTGGCTTATGATCTGGGTATAATTTAGTACCTAACATGGATGTATCTATTTTTAAAGCAGTCAAAGCCTGCCCCAGCTCATCATGAATCTCACGCGCAATGTTTATCCTCTCCTCTTCTCTAACAGACTGTAAATGAGCTGAAAGGTTACGAAATTGCTCATATGATCTTTTTAATTCTTCCCCTGCCCTTTTAAGGTCTGTAATATCCTGAACAGTTCCAAGCATCCAAACAGGCTTACCATCCTCATCAAATGTAACTTCTGCCTGCCCATGAACAGTTCGAACAGTACTATCCGGCAAAACGATACGGTGGTCAATACTGTAAGGCTTTTTCTCATATAATGCTTCATTAACAGCTGCTTTCACAGCTTCTCTATCATCGTGATGAACAGAATCTAAGAATGCCTCATATGTTGCACCAAACTGTTGCGGGGATAAACCGAAAATGCGATAAATCTCGTCAGACCAGTGTAATTGATTTTTTTGTATATTCCAGTCCCAATTTCCAAGATGGGCAACCCGCTGTGCTTCATATAGACTCGCTTCGCTTCCCCGAAGAGCCTCCTCCATGTTAAATCTGTGTAGAGCCTCCCCAATCAAAGGTACAGCCGTAGATTCAAGAAACTGAATAGTATCTAATGGCAATATTCGTTCCCTTTCATCCGCAAGATGGATTGCTCCCAGTATTTGTTCATAATATCGCATGGGAATAATCGCAATAGAGAGGAACCCATGCCGCATACAATTCCCACGGTATCTCATTTTTTCTTTCTCTGTAAGCCCCTTCATAAACTTGATAGAGTTGTTAATGTATAAGGAACCATTCTGTGTCATTACAGAGTTATCCTGAGGATCAAATTCTCCTTTGAAAACACGGACGCAAGCACAGACATCGGTATCAAGAGAGAGCATATTCTCCAGCTTCAAGAATTCTTTGGTAAATCCTACATATGACTCATATGGAATATATCTATTTTCGTTAACGACCCGAATGCCTATACAATGACATCCGCACCAATTATGAATCAGTTCAGTGACCGAGTCGAGATACTCCTTTCTCGATGCTTTCCTCGCAAATAATTCAAGGAGGCTCTTGATTAAAAAATCTCGCCTCTCTGCTTGTTTTCGCTCAGTAATGTCCCGTGTGATTGTTTGCACCATGCCATCTTCGAGCATCTTGGCACTTACTTCTATGTTGATAATAGTCCCATCTTTTCGCCTCAATCTGCTTTCATTCACTACCGTTTTCCCAGCGATTACTTCAGCAAGTTGAGAAGGAATTGAAGCAAAGTCTTCTTCTGGTACTATGTCCTTTACATTGAGCTTGAGAAGTTCCTCCTGTGTGAATCCGGTAATCTGACATGCAGCAGAATTGACATCAATGAAGTTAAGGTGCTGGTCAAATATAGCAATTGCCTCTGCTGCCTGCTCGACGAGTATCCTGTATTTCTTTTCGCTCTCCTTGATTGTCCTCTCTGCCTTTTTACGCTCGGTGATGTCCAAGCCTACCTCCATGATGAGGGTCGAGCCGTCTGTGTCCTTGAACGGGAAATCGTAGATGTCGTAGTTGCGGCTGTCAGGGCCAGTCCACTCCCAATGACGGGGCGCATTGGTTTTGAGCACTGAATAGGTCTCGCAAGTTTCGCAAGGCTCAGTTCGATTAAACAGATATTCATAGCAGCGTTGACCGTTAGACTTACCAAAGCGTTCCTCAAAGAAGCGGTTGGCAAAAGGCACGTGATAATCGGGGGACAACAGCACAACGTAAGCAGGCAGAGTATCCAGGACGTCATAAAGCTGCTGCCGTTCGGCCTTCACGGTCTCATATGCCTTGTTTAGTTCACCAGTCCTCTTCTGAACCTTAATCTCTAATTCTTCGTTAGCCTTTTGCAACGCCTCTTTTGCTTCTCTTAGTCTCTCCTCAGCAGTTTTGCGTTCGGTGATGTCGGCCACGGTAACAACTGCTACAATAGGCTTACCTTCCTTATCCCGTGCAAGCGTCCCGCCGTAACCGAAGATTCTCGACCAGTCTCTATCCAGGCGCCGCACGTTTACTTCCCAGTCGCAAAGTTTTTCTCCGTTCATTATACGGGCTAAAGGCCACTTTTCGACTGGCAATATCCCCTCTTCTTTTGTTGAGAGCTCAAATATCTTTGTGAATTCAACCAGTTTGCGTTTACATTCCTCCATGGTTGCAAAGCCGTGCATAGCAATAGCCGCAGGGTTCCAATGGAAAAGGTTTCCTTCCAAATCGGCAATGACCAAGCCCTCTGTCAGGTTATCAAGAATTGTGCTTAGTTGCGTATTTGAACGTGATAGTTCGGATGTCCGTTCTAGTAGCGCTTCCTCGGACTGCTTGCGGTCGGTGATGTCCTGCACGATACCTGCCATGCGGCGCTCGCGGCTTGCCGAGTCTATCCGATGACGACCTGCGGCCCAGATCCAGCGAATCTCGCCGTCGGTGCGGCGGATACGACACTCGAAACTCCAGTCACCCTGGCTTTCGATCGCCTGCCGGAACTTGCCGTCCACAGCCGCACGGTCTTCGGGCAGCACATGTTCGAGGAATATCTCATAGGTCCACTGAGGCAGCAGTTGCGCATATCCGAAGATGCGGTCGTGCTCCAGCGAGCGGTGAGCTGTGTGATCCACAAGATTGAGGTCCCATGCTCCGGTATGGCTTGTTTGCAGAGCGAACTGCAGCCGCTCCTCGCTCTGCCTTATTGCCTCTTCTGCCTGTGCATGTGCGACCCGCGACCTTATCGCCAATATTCCATAAGAAAGGTCGCCTACCAGTTCAGAAAGCAATTTCACTTCATTTTCTGTAAACGGATCCGGTTCTCTTGAATATATATTAATTGTGCCGAAGGCTTTATTGTCACCTATAAGAGGAAGGACTATGGAAGAAGCGTAACCGCGATTTATCGCCTCTTTGCGCCAGGGCTCAAAGGCCGGATCAGTCAGCATATTTCTACAGATACTTGGTTTGCCCGTGCGAATGGCTGTGCCGGTTGGCCCCCGGCCGCGCTCTGTATCAGCCCAGGTAATATTTAGTGTTTCGAGATATCCTTCTTCAAAACCGGCACTTGCAACAGGCCGGACGGTCTTGGCTTCGTCGTCTTCTGCAAAACCTATCCAGACCATTGCATGACCACAGTCTTCCACGACAATCCTGCATATGTCTTTTAGAAAGTCGGATTCGGTCTTGGCATGCAGCATTACCTGGTTGCTATTGCTGAGTGCCCGAAGCGTGCGGTTGAGTTTGATAAGCTCCTTTTCCTTCTGCTTGCGCTCGGTGATGTCGAGAATAACGCCAACCAGCTCGCCCAGGCTTGAATCTTCATTAAGGAATGTTTCCTTATAAAAAATGACATCATGTTTTGTGCCGTCTGAATACTTTACAGATGATTCATAAATTTGCTTGCCCTTGCTTTCAAAGAGGTCTTTATCCTTCTGCTCGTATATCTCTGCCAAGTCTTTGGGTGCAACATCATAAACAGTCTTGCCGATTATCTGATCTTTTTTAAGGCCTAAATACTTTTGGAAAGCAGTATTACATCCCTGATAGACACCCCTTGAATCTTTATAAAAAACAGGGGCTGGTATTGCATCAATCAACTTCTGCAAGAAAAGAGACAGCTTATTTGATTCCTCCTCGGCCAGTTTGCGTTCGGTGATATCGCTTATTGCAGTTCTGCAACTGTAATTTCCGGCATTATCGGAAACTGCGATACTTTCCAAATGAGCATAAAATTGGAAGCTGTCTTTCTTTATAAGCTTCAATTCGCAAGTCTGCTTTGTTTTACTTTCGAAAACTTTTTTCAGATGTGAAAAGAATACATTTTTATAGAAGCTTGGTATAAGAAGGGGAAAAGATTTTTTCACTAATCTACGTTTTTCAATGTCCAGCATTTGAGCCCCTGCGAGGTTTACTTCAAGAATCGTACCGTATTTGTCGAAACTGAAATATCCGATGGGTACAAAGTCAAAAAGGTCAGTGTACTTGCTCTGCGATTCTTCAAGCTTTCGCTGTGCTGCGCGTAGCTCCTCGTTCTGGATTTCAAGTTCCGCCTGATAGACCAGGAATTCATGAAGAAGTTCCGGAAAATCCATATCCGAAATTTTGTCAGGGATACCCTTTTTTGATTTTAGTATTTCCTCCGCCTCTTTCCGGAGAGCAGCGAATTGCGGATTAACGAATCCGGTTTTCAGACTACGGGTTTTGGATTTCGGTGTAGGGGTATCCTTTTTTGATTTGGTTATCTCCCTCTCTATCTTGCGAAGCTTATTTTTAGATGTCTTATCACTCTTCATTTTTCAACACTCACAAAAACCTTGCAACTTATATTGAATCCTGAATAAGCAAAGAACCTTTTTCATTGTTTCTCCGTGATGTCCTCGATCGCTAG
>CAZXCW010000128.1:0-8341 GCA_964639385.1 uncultured Nitrospiraceae bacterium | reverse complement strand
AATAAATCATCGAGTTAAATAAATTTTTGAACAATGTCTGCATTATTTGGGTTAAGCGAAATAATACGGTAGATATCAAAACAAAAATTATGAGGGGTGAGGAACAAAAGACCTTTGCTGATTTAAGGATGGGTAATAAGGTTATCGTAAGATACACAAAGGCTGATGCCATGTATAATAGCTAAAAGTTTCGCCCTCAAGCCTGCAGAAGAGAAATCTGAAAAGAAATAATCTCAATGCAAGGGGTTTACTCCCCCTTGCAAAAATTTCTTAAAGAAGCTGTCTCGCAATCAAAAAAGAGAGCAAGGCGCAAATTTAATGCGCTGATTCATAATCAGGGTGTTCATACATTATGGCCATGCGGTTTACGATAAAACGATAGGCAAGGATCAACATTGTAATAACTCCAACAGTTAGTGAAACCTCAGACCACAAGGGATAGTACCTTAGCGAAAGGGGAAGATTCCAGTTATACGCAATTATGGATACATTAAGCCGATTTAAAATAACTCCAAAGACGGTTAGATAACCTGCGAATCGCACCAGTTTAGCATTTTGATTTCTTGCAGCAGACGTAAAGAGGAAAGCCGGCAGGAGGACAAACCCGAGTATTTCAAACAGATACCAGTAACCATATGGGGTATTCAGATACGCCCAGTTATCAGAATGAGCCAGATCAAACATCTTTAGAATAAAATAGATAAACAGGGCAGATGCGGTCGCCTTACCGAGGCCAATGGTAAGCCTATCATGTTGAGCATGATCAAAATTTGCAAGCTGTCTTTTAAAAACTCGATGGGAAATGGTACTTTCAACAATTACCATAGAAATCCCTGCAAAGATAGCTGATATCAGGAAAAATACAGGTAAGAGTGCTGAATACCATAGGGGATGGAGTTTGCCAGGTGCAACAAGATATAAACCACCGAGTGCAGATTGATGTCCACCAGCTATGATGACCCCAAAAATAGTTGCCCATATAGCCAGCTTAGCAAAGAATTCACGGGTTTTCCTGAGATTTAACCATTCAAACAGGGCAGGGCTCCACTCAATAAGACAGATATTGATATAAAGGAAAAAATGCCAGCCGATTAAAAAGAGGATAGAGGTAAATCCCCATGACCAGCCTATTAGGTAGGGTATACGATAATAACGACCAAGGTCGAACATAAGCGCGAACACTGCAAAGATATACCCGAGAAGGCTTGAGAGAATAGCCGGGCGAACGAAATGATGATACTCCTTCATCCCGAAGAGATGAACAGCCGTGCCAAGGGTAAGGCCAGGGGCTGCTAAGGCGATTCCGACAAGAATATCAAATCCAATCCATAATCCCCAGGGATAGTTATTCGAAAGGTTTGTTGATGGGCCAAGTCCGAAAAAAAGTCTGTATATCATCACAGCAACTGCAAGACCTACAAGAACTGCAGCTATTAAATTAGGAAAATTAAAGTTACTGATTATATAATCCCGCGGGGTCATTCCGAGAAGTATCTTTTCTCTAAACCAGGAATTAGTGTTTTTCGCCATGGCCTTCTCCCTTCTTCCCTTCAGATGTTTCATGGCTCTCTTTGGCTTTCCTATGAGCCTTTGATATAGCATAATAGGCCCCAAAAACAAGAGGCCAGGCACCGACTATTTCAAACATCTTTACCCCGAAGAGGAAACTTTTGCTGAATTTTGGTATTGGTGTGGTTCCGATAACTGTTCTGAGACCGATTTCATCAAACGGAACAGAAGAAAGATAAAGCCAGCTTGCGCCTCCTACTTCATGCTCTCCATACACATAATCAACATATTTATCCGGATTGTTTCTAATTTTCTCATGAGCCAGATTAATCAGGTCCTCCCTCTTTCCAAATCTCATTACTTCTGCAGGACAGATATCAACACATGCCGGGACAGCACTCGAGGGTCTCCTTGCCCCTGCAGGCAAATCGACGAGTCCGCTGATAATTCTGTCATAGCACATCGTGCATTTAGTAATCTGAGGATTCAGCGCTTCATAATACTCAAATGCCGGAACATCAAAAGGGCAGGCAATCATGCAATAGCGGCATCCAATGCACACCTGAGGGAGATATAAAACAGGACTTATTGCAGCTTTCCTGTACGCATCAACAAAGCATGAGGACAGACATGCCGGATCTTCACAATGCATGCACTGCCTTTTGACATATATGGGCTTACCATCTTTTGAACTAAAATACCGGTTGACTACGGTAAAATTCCCCGCGTTCATTCTCCTCGTATAGTTAAAAACAGAATCTTTCTGAGACACTGATGCCTCAAACTCTTTTACAGGATGGTTTGGATTTTTATTCCATTCATTACATGCCCATTCACATCTTCTACATCCGATACAAAGGGTTGTATCAACAAGTATGCCATAGCGCTCTCTCGGAAGGGTGGCTTCCGTTTTCTCATATAATTTCCAGTTTCTTATATTGGCAGTATTGCCAGTATAAAAAATAGAGGGGCTACCTTTTTCATATGCGTGGACAATGGTACTACTGCCCAATAAGCTGGTCCCTGCGATTGTTGCAGCCCGCTTTAAGAATTCCCTCCTGCTAATACTCATAGATAAGCCTCCATGCTAAAATTTACGCTCGCCGATAAGGATGAAATAAAATACGATAAATATGAATATAGCCAGAACGGCTATCGCATACTCATAGCCGTGAGGTGAAAAAAGTTGTTCAAAGATATACATCTATTCTCCTTTCTATTCTGTTGAAGGTTCACCGTATTTTGTCAGGATATATTTTGGGCGCATTTCCTTTTCTTTATGACAATCGGTACACTTTTTGGGCTTTTCGAGATTCATCTTTTCGTGGCATTGGATACACTGGCGATGATAAGTTGCCACAAGCTTTGGCCTGTTCAAATGCTCAGGATCGAATGAGATACTATGGCAGTTCCTGCAATACGGAGGAGTATCTTTCTTTGCTTCAGCCTCAGAGGGGCTCTGATGGTGGCATCCCTCACAGAGGGTCTGTAACTTTGCATGGAAAAATCTACCCAGTTTGCTATCATTTGATACCTTGACTAATTTTTTAATAATTTTAAGATGCGGGAACTTTGCTGGCTCATATTCCCTTTCCAAAATCTTTATCGTTACCTCTTTCTTAACTTTTTCCTTATCAAGCCCGGCAATTGAGAGAGGTTGTGGAGTGGGAAGACCTTCTTTCTTGCCAGTATGGCAGTGGGTACAGGTCTCTTTCCTGGGATTCTTTGTTTCTAAATCCATCGGCAATATAGCATGATGGCATCCAGCACAATCTTTCTCTTTTTTCTTAATTCCGTGACAACCTGCACAACTATGCTCGGAAAATACATCGTGATATGCGCTTGCAACATTTACTGACCCCCCTTCTGGTTTACCTGAGAGATCATGGCATTTTTTGCAGGCATTTAACGTTTCATGGTGGCAGCTACGACACGTCTTATAGTTCTTTTCATGAGCACTATGATCAAATAGAACCCCTTTCAGCTTGGAATTTTCGATCTCTATAAAAGGTTTCTCTGGTTGGTTTCTATCTGGCCGTGGGACCTTCTCGAGTTCTTTTACTGTTTTATACTTCCCTGTGTGACATTTTGCGCACTCAATGGGACCTATCTTTTTCTCCTTTTGAGCGATTGCTTTTTCTTCTACTCTCGAATAATAAAGATGGCAGTTCAGACATTTTATATGAGAAGCCTTTCTTATCGAAAGCCCTTTTTCAGTAGCAACACGTACTATGGGAGCTAAGTCAGGACCCCTCTTCTTGCCAAGTTCATGACAGTAATAGCAGGATTCCTCAGTACCTTTTTCATATACTAATCTCAATGATTCTTCTTCTTCGTGGATATCATAGGTATGGTGACAGAGATCGCACTCATCCTTACCCATTTTCTCCTTGAGTTTCTTAACATGGTTATCGTGATAGGAAAAGTCAAATTCAAAGACTGGATATTTCACCTGTAAATATTCGGACTTTTTGGCATGACAATCTGCACATACAACAGGCCCAGCCTTCTTTCCCTCTCTACGCTTCTCTTTATGACAATTCATACACTCATCATGGTAGGCATTCATTACTGATTCTTTATCTTTCTTCTCAACTTTCTTTGGAAAATCAAAGACAATAAGGGTTTTGTCTTTATTAAGAGGGTGGCATGTGTCGCAGCTTCCCCATTCTTTCGTCCCTTCCTTTTTAAGTGCTTCGATATGTTTTTTATGATCAAAAATCACCTGCGGGCGTTCTAACTTGCCGAATATCTCTGTATGGGCAATGCTAATCTTGTCCTCAGGTTTAGTCAAGACAACTTCCTTGGGCGGAGCTGGTACAGAATAAACCTTGTTTATGCCATAAATAACTAAAAAAAGATAACATGCAATTATTACGAGTAATATTAATTTCCTGTTCATATTTTCATTCCTTCCGGTTTATTGTGATGCTTTCAACTCCTCAGGAATTTCCATTGTGTTAACCAATATTTCGTCAAAAAACATAGTCTTTGCACCGAGGTTCCAATATTTGATCACATCCTTAATTCCAGTGCTGCAATTATGGCATGGAGTAATCACAATTTTTGCACCTGTTGCCTTAATCTGTTCAGCCTTTACTCTGTTTCCTCGAGCCTTGTGGGCAGCCCAATTAGAAATTGCAGCCAGCCCGCCACCAGCATTACAGCAGAAATTGTGCTCCCGATTCGGCGTCATATCCCTGAAATCCTCACATGTTGCATTGATAAAGTATCTGAATTTCTCTGCTAACCCTCCCCTTCTTATAAGGTTGCACGGGTCCTGGAGAGTTACAGGTTCTTTAATCTTTTTTGCTTTGTCTATCTTTAACTTCCCACTGATGAGAAGATCATAATAAACTTCTCCAGTCTGCTTCACTTCAAAGGGGAGTTCTTTGTATCCCAGCAGCGGTGGTGCCACAGACCTTGTGGCAAAACGCGGGTGCCCTCACTCGGTCAACATTAAAGTTTTAACTCGTAGTCGAACTGCATTCTCAAAAAGTCCCCGTACAATCCTCTGCATCGTCACAAGGTCACGTACAAACATGGACATGCTGCTGCTGTCCCAGACATCTCTTCCGGGCACTGTCCAGTCCACACCTGCAACAAGCATAATCTTCGCTGTACGCTCTATGTGGTACGGCCCTGTCTTTGGCTCAGCGCCAAGAGGTAACCACATAACCTCTGCTCCCTCTTTATCAATGGGAATACGTAAGTTCTTGAAATCCGCCCCTGCCTCCTCTTCCTGCCACTGCACGGTATCAATCCAGTCATTCTGGGAAAGCCAGACCTGATTCAATGTAGCCATATGGGCTTGAGCCTGGTCCATCTGGCGTTGGGGAATTACGCCGAGCAGAAAACAGATACGGCGGACCATCGCAATGATAAAGGTTATATCTAACCCGTATGGACAGTACAAACTGCAGCGATGGCAAATGTTGCATTCAGTGAATACTATCCGTGCGCATTGCTTTATGAATTCTGCATCAACCTTTCCGTCCCTCTTTATCATCTCCCATATGGTCATCCGCATCTTCGCAACAGGTGCATATGTCGGGTCTTTATCATTTGATAGGTACCATTGACAGGCCTCAGCGCAGAGCCCGCAATGGATGCAGGTCTCAACTATTGCTTTTATCCTTGCAGAAAGCTTGCCTATAACAGCCTTTATTGCTTTTTCTATCTTTTCAGGTGTGAGTTTTTTTATTGTTTCATCAAGGCCTACATCAGGATTCGGGTCTCTAATATATTCTTTAAATTCCTTGCTTATAACTTTTTCTTTTTTTGCTTCTTCAACTGCCATTATTGTCCTCCTCTATTCTTAACCGCTTACCAGTCCCTTGTTCCCCAGCCTGCAAATTGAGAACCCATAAATGACCTTGTTAAAAAGAAATAAAACATGTGAAACAATCTTGTAAAAGGAATAGCAATTAACATGAGTTCCCCAAAAAGAATATGAAGAATTACCATGGTCTTATGAGGAAGCAATAACTGGTGATATGCAAGAAAACCAGTCAGAAAAGGTGCGAAAGTGAGAAAAAGTACAAGATAATCTGAATCAAAGGTAACAAACCTAACTTCTGGAGCAAAAATCCTTCTAAGAAAGAAGAAAATACATGTGAAAATGACTATGAGAGTCATAATATCTGCCGTGCTTTCGGGAAGAGTCCACCACGTTATTCCCCAGGACTCATGCCAGAGGATGTTATGTGAAAGAAGAAATATAGGGGTAAAAACAAGACCAATATGGAAAAGAAATGTTACGATGGTAATTACAGGCCGTCTTCTCCAGTTAACGCTATTAAACGGAATAAGCCAGTGAAAAAGGGATCGAAGAGTATATTTGAGACTTATAAAAGGCATTATCGTTTTATCTTTTTTTACCAGATTAATAAAAGACTTTATTCTGTAAATACTTCCTCCAATAAACACAATAAATGCAATCCAGACTAAAGGGCCTCGTACAAGATTATATAATGTTGGGTCTTTTATGAAGTCATACATTTTTTGCTCTCTTTATCATATTTCATTTACCGGAACTACTCGACGATAATATTTTCCTCCATCGACACATCGAATCAACAATTTCCCCCCATCCGGGCTGAAGACTGGATTCCAGAGCGCTTCATATCCTTGCTTGCCAATCTTCCCATCAACAACGATAAAATATTTGCCGTTTTTCTCAGCCTTAGCTACAACTACATTGCCACCAGGGCTGAAAATTGGGTCCCACACGTTATCAAATGTTTCAGCCCATGGAGAGCTGTCTACAGCAATAGTCCATCTATTATTATTTTTAACTGCAGTTGCGACCTTCTTCCCATCTGGACTGAACACAGGAGATGATACTACTTGATTAAATATTGTATTCCAGGGTGAGTCATCAACTGCAATTGTCCATTTTCCAACATCAGGGGCAACAACAGCGGCTAATTTTTGACCATCTGGGCTGTAATTTTGTTTCCAGACCTGAGAAAAATTACCCCACATTTGTTTACCGTTCATCGCAAGTGTCCAGCCTTTAGGTGTCTGCACAGGGGCAATAGCATCAGCACTTTTAGGCTTAAAGATTGGCTCCCACGCAGCGCCAAACACTTGCTCCCAGGGGGTTCCATCGACAGCAATAGTATATTGAGACATGTCTGTCATGACAACTGCTGCCACGTGGTTGCTGTCATCGCTAAAGACAGCCCCCCAGAGAGTTAAAAAAGTATTTTCCCAAGCAGTTCCATCTACTGCAATTGTCCAAAGTTTTTTAAGAAACCCAAGAATATCCAAATCAGGCTTCGTCTTTATCTGTACTTGGGATGCAGTCCTTTTTCCATCAGGACTTATAGCAAGATCCCTTGCCTCAGGAAATGTATTCTCCCAGGTTTTACCATTTAAACAAACTCCGCTTGTCTGTGTTTCACTAATTCTTACATTGACTGCAATATTTTTCCCATCAGGGCTTATCTTAAGATTCCATATAAAATCGAATTTTTCCTCCCATATCTCGTGATCAACAGCTACTGCCCACTCATAGTTACCATATACTAAAGATAAAAGTTTGTTATCAGGATTGAATTTAAGCGAGTATATTCTGTCAAACGTTTCTTCCCGTGTCTCTCCATTCACACGGGTAGTGAATTTTTTATCTTCGGTTTTAACTACAGCGGCTATTTTCTCACCGTCATCACTTGGGGTTAGTTCACGGATGTCAATAAATTTCTTTTTCCAATCATTTATATTTGCAATTAACTTTTTTTTTGTATCCCAATCATAATTTGCTGACCCATTCATAACTCTTTCCTTTTTGATTTTGATATTTTAAAACTATTTATAGACCTTTATTTTTTTGATAAACTAATAAAAAGATCCCCCAGAAAAAGTTATAAGATTTCTCATAAGCCTTACAGATATACCAATCCTCTAAGATAAAAAATTTAGGGCTTATTCAGGTAAAAACGTTATCACAGTTCTGGAGAAAAGTCAACATAAAATTTATAATTATAAGTTCTCTATATTTAGAATTTGATGATAAAAAGATTACTCTGCTGATGTTATGCTTGTTATGTTTTCCCCGAAATGCACCAGAAGTTCAAGTGTCTGCTATTCTACTATTAAGAGAAGGAGAAATCAATAACGGTTTATAATAAAGAAACACAAAAATCGGAGGACTATATGGGAGCTACAATACAATATAAAATACATCATAAAATACATCCTATTGTGATGGGATCAAAGGCATTTGACAAAAGTATGATGACATACCAGTATGGCTATGGAGAACCCTATACCATTCCTATATACTGCTGGTATCTGGAAGGCGGAAACAAGAAGATACTGGTAGACA
>CAZXCW010000127.1:0-8389 GCA_964639385.1 uncultured Nitrospiraceae bacterium | reverse complement strand
CCTCAGAGTATGACACCATTGTTACTTTTGGCTTCATTTTGATTATTGCCAACAAGTCCTTCCTGGCGTCCCAAGTTTAGGGTACATTGGGGGCTTTCTTTTGCAGGGGCTTTTGGATGTTTTGCAGCCATGTTCATGATCAATCCTGGTGCCACTTTTATTGCCATATTTGTTTCTTTAGCTGTTTACACCCTGATGAAACGTAGAGGCTTAAAAGCACACTGGGGAGATATGAAATATGGAATCATCATGCTCATGGTACAGTTCGGCTTATATAAACTCGCTGCAAAAAAGCCTGATGAAAAAAGCTGGCGTCCCAATATTCTTGTCCTAAGTGGATCACCTACAGCACGCTGGTATCTGATCGAAATTGCCAATGCCATTTCCCATGGCTACGGATTGTTAACAATAGCTTCCATCCTTCCTGAAAAGCATGTCTCCTCTCAACGAAGAGAAAATATAGAGAAAACCATCAGCAATTACTTAGAAGAGCGAAAAGTGAGAGCTCTTGTGAAAGTGTATCCTGCCGATGACCTAATGAAAGGTATTTCAACCCTTATAGAAGGCTATGGATTTGGTCCTATTGAGCCCAATACCATTCTCTTAGGTGAAACAGAGGAAGAAAAAAACCTTGTCTCCTTTGCAGGGCTTATTAAAATGATTCATGAACACAAGCGTAATTTAATTATCGTGAAGGAAGGCCAAATACAAAGCGATACTAAAAAAGTCAGACGCATAGATGTCTGGTGGGGTCAAAAAGGCAATAATGCCGGGCTGATTTTGGCCCTTGCACATCTCTTAAATACGAGTCCATCCTGGCCCCGTTCGAAACTGATACTGAAAACCATCATCTCTTCAGAAGATGATCGAGCCAATACAGAAAGGGGTCTGCGCAGATTTGTTGAAGAAGGACGACTGGAAGCTGATGTAGAGGTCATTTTGGGGGATAAAGAAAACATATTCCATATAATCAAAGAACATTCCAGTACAGCAGATTTTGTTTTTCTCGGATTGCGGCCTCCTGCCCCAGAAGAAACAATAGATGAATACGGCCTTTATTTTAGGGATTTTATCCAGAAAACCCGGGGCATTCCACCTATGGCCTATGTACTATCCTCAGAGGATGTTGAGTTCCAAAGAATATTTTCATCAATATGAAATTTATGAGTATCGGGCATAAGTACTTTGACACAACAGTACATTTCCTTTAAGATAGTAAAGTTTCTGTGAACAATTAAAAGAAAAGAATAATAAAATGTATACAAGAATAATCTAAATTTATTTTCTATAAAGGGGCTTATGTTATGAAGCCCTTTTTTGTTCAAAGCAGGCATTTAGGAAAAATCTTAAGGTAAAGTCAATCCTAAGAGAGAATAGTGGAGCAATAGATTTAGGAGTATGGAAATAAGTTTACAAAATGCGGATGAATTAATAAATGAACTTTCAGAACTTTGCGGTATTGTTCCGGAATACTGGGATATTTCTGGCAAAAAACATATAACCTCCGTTGAGACCAAAAAGGCGATACTCAGAGCAATGAGACTTAAGGTTGATTCTGTTGAGGACATCGTAAAGGAAATTAATGAACGAAAATATAAACCTTGGAGAAACTTAATTGAACCCGTGCATGTTATTTCAGTAAATAACCAACCCTTGCAAATCCCTGTTCATATTCCTATCCGGGAAGGTGAGGAAAAAAAACTGTTAATCTCGTGGTTCATAGAGAATGAGAATGGACAAAGAGAAGAATTTATGCTTTCAGGGGAAAGCATAAATGTCTCAGAACAACAATGGATAGATGGACTGAGATACATAAAGTTTAACCTCTCTGATATGACACACCGAGAAACAGGTTATCACGTAATTCAAGTGGAATGCAAACATCCTGAGAATGTCTTTCCGGGGGAAACAAAGCTTTTAAGAAAACTAACTAAGATTATTGTAACTCCTGATACATGCTTTATACCGTCTGAACTACAGAATGGAAGAACATGGGGTCTTTCTACTAACCTTTATTCAATTCTTTCACTTAGAAACTGGGGGATAGGAGATTTCACTGATCTTAAAAAAATTGTCAAATGGATCGCTGATTTAAAAAGTGGCTTTGTGGGAATTAACCCATTACATGCAATTCCAAACACAAAACCTTTTGGTATCAGTCCGTATTCTCCAATAAGCAGGCTTTATAAAAATTTCGTTTATTTAGATATTGAAAACATCCCTGAAGTCTCAGAAGCCGAAGATGCACAGATGGTTATAAGATCTGAGTCTTTTAAAAAGGAGATGAACAAATTCAAAAAAAGAAAATTAATTGATTACGAACAAATAGCATTACTAAAGGAAAAGATATTAAGACATGCCTTTGACTTTTTCTACGAAAAGCACTATATGCGGGATACCCCACAAGGGAAGTATTTTCGGAGATACATATCAGAAGAAGGCAGCAACCTTGAGTCCTTTGCACTTTTTTTAACGCTCTGGAAATACATGAAAAAAATACATAATGCATATACCTGGCAGCAGTGGCCTGAGGAATACCGCAGTCCATCAAATAAAGATGTCCATGGGTTCAGAAAGACACATGAAAAGGAGATACTCTTTTATAAATATATTCAATGGCACATTGATAGGCAACTTAAAGAAACAGCAGAAATGGCCAGAAAGAGCGGGATGATTGTGGGTCTTTACCATGATCTCGCTATAGGCTCTGTTTATGGTGGAAGTGATGTATGGAATTATAGGGATGTTGTTGGAGAAGCAGATGTAGGTGCCCCCCCTGATGATTTCAGTCCCAATGGTCAGAACTGGGGGTTCCCTCCACTGATTCCCGAGAGATTGAAGGATACAGGATATGAACTGTTTATCCAGACAATAAGAAAGAATATGAAATACGCTGGTGCCTTGAGAATAGACCATGCTCCCGGCTTATTTAGACTTTTCTGGATTCCCTATGGAACAGCTCCTAAAAAAGGTACATATGTATTGTATCCGTCAGAAGATCTTCTGCGAATCGTCGCACTTGAAAGTGTAAGAAACAAAACAATGGTTATTGCAGAAGACCTTGGCACAGTAGGGGAGAATGTCAGAGAAACGCTCAAGAGATTCCAGATGCTTTCTTACAAGCTTTTTTATTTTGAGAGGAATTATCCTGATCCTTCATTTGTACTACCCGATGGATACCCTGATATGGCACTCTGTGCTGTTACCACTCACGACCTGCCGACATTATATGGTTATTGGAAAAGCCAGGATATAAAGATTAGAAAAAAATTGGGTATGTTTTCAGATGAAACTTTCTGGCAAAGGCAAATAAGAGAGAGAGAGAGGGATAAAAAACTTATCTTCTCTACGCTTAAATCTCAGGGTATAATTCCTGATGATTTCCCATCAGACCCTAAAGTGATACCACAAATGACTCCCGAATTATGTCTTGCCATATACCAGTATCTCGCAAGAACTCCTTGCAAACTATTGATCGTGAGTCTTGATGACATCCTCGGCACGCTGAACCAGCAGAACATGCCGGGTACGGTCGATTCATATCCAAACTGGGTGCAAAAGACACCGCTTACCCTTGAAGAGATACTCTCGGACAAACGGTTTTTTGTTCTTTCCGAGATGTTAAGAAAAAACATTTCTCCAGGATAGGGCTCTGTTATATACCAAGATCTACTGTTAGCTTGCTTGGGAAATTATTTTCTTTTATAATATTTCTTAAATTTTCTTAAAATTTCCTGCTAATAGCCTGTAGTTTAGTTAATAAAAAATTAAGAAAAAGAATAAAAAATAATAATTTTATAAGGATAATATTAACATGATTGTTTCAGACGGAAGAACGAGAGTCGTAATAGAGCATGTAGAACCTGAAATCGATGGCGGCCGGTTTCCTATCAAAAGGGTAGTGGGGGAAAAGGTTGTTGTACAGGCTGATATATTTGCCGATGGGCATGATTCAGTATCTGCAAGGCTTCTCTATAAAGGGGAGGGCGATGATGAGTGGAATGAAGTTCCCATGAGTTTCATCGAAAATGACAGGTGGATGGGTAATTTCACAGTAGAAAAACTTGGGATTTACCTTTACACAATTTTAGGCTGGGTTGACCATTTTAATACATGGCAAAAAGATTTGAAGAAAAAATTTGATGCAGGGCAAGATGTGAGCGTTGATACTCTTATAGGAGTTAAATATATCGAAGAGGCATCAAAGAAGGCATCAGAGATTGATAAAAAGAAGCTTAAAGAATTTACAGGAGTCTTAAAAAATGAAAGAAATAAAGAGAGGACTATTTCAGTAGTCCTTAGTGAAGGACTCAGCAATTTAATGAGTAGATATATTGATAGAAGCTTTTCTACTGAATATGAAAAAAAACTTGCAGTTATTGTAGATAGAAAAAATGCACTTTTTAGTTCATGGTATGAAATTTTTCCAAGATCTTGTACTTCACAGTCAGGTAGTCATGGGACATTTAAAGATTGTGAGGCAATCCTCCCTGAGATAGCAAAGATGGGTTTCGATGTCTTTTATTTTCCTCCTATTCATCCAATAGGAAAGACTAAACGTAAAGGAAAGAATAACATACTTGTAGCTGGCCCAGATGATGTAGGAAGTCCATGGGCTATAGGGTCAGAGGAAGGTGGGCATAAGGCAGTACATCCTCTTCTCGGAACTATAGAAGACTTTATAAGATTGATAAATAAAGCCAGAGATTATGGAATTGAAATTGCGATAGATCTTGCCTATCAGTGTTCTCCTGACCATCCTTATATTAAGGAACATCCTGAATGGTTCCGATGGCGTCCTGACGGTACAATCCAGTTTGCAGAAAACCCTCCTAAAAAGTATGAGGATATTGTTCCATTGAACCTCGAAACAGAACAATGGCAGAAGTTGTGGGATGAACTTAAGAGTGTGGTTATATTCTGGATTGAAAAAGGAATACGCATATTCAGGGTAGACAATCCACATACAAAGCCTTTTGCCTTCTGGGAATGGCTTATAAGAGAAGTCAAGAGGATTTATCCCGATGTAATTTTCCTTTCAGAAGCATTTACAAGACCAAAAGTAATGTATCACCTTGCCAAAATTGGGTTTACCCAATCATATACATACTTTACATGGAGAAATACAAAATGGGAATTTATGCAATATATAAAAGAACTTACAAGCAGTTCCTTAAAGGAATACTTTAGACCTAACTTCTGGCCTAATACACCGGATATTCTACCTGAGCATTTACAGTATGGGGGCAGACCTGTGTTTATCATGAGGTTTATACTTGCTGCAACGCTCTCGTCCAATTATGGTATATTTGGACCCCCTTTTCTCCTATGTGTTAATGAGGCATTACCAGGAAGAGAAGAGTATCTTAATTCTGAAAAATACGAAGTAAGACACTGGGACTTGGAACAACAGGGTAATCTTAAAGATCTTGTTGCAAGGGTAAATAGAATAAGGAGAGAAAACCCTGCCCTTCAGACAACAAATAATGTAAAACATTATGATGTAGATAATGACTATCTTATTTTTTATGGAAAGGTAACAGAAGACCTTTCCAATATTATACTTATTGTAGTTAATCTTGACCCATTTTATACACAGTCCGGATGGGTAAAAGTGCCTATTAATGAATTTGGGATAGATCCCAATCAGCCATATATGGTTCATGATTTATTGAGTGATGATAAGTACATATGGCATGGCGAAAGAAATTATGTCGAACTTAATCCTCGTATTTCTCCTGCCCATATTTTTAAGCTAAGAAAAAAGTTAAAGCGAGAGATGGACTTTGACTATTTCATGTAAGGAGGCAACTTATTGCCAAAAAGAGAATCTTTTCTTGAAGACGACCCGCTCTGGTATAAAGATGCCATCATTTATGAGATACATGTAAAGGCTTTTTACGATAGCAATGATGATGGAATCGGTGACTTCAAGGGGCTTGCCAGAAAGCTCGATTATCTTGAGAGTCTGGGAATAACAGCTATATGGCTTCTTCCTTTTTACCCGTCTCCACTTAAGGATGACGGATACGATATCGCTCAATACTTTGATGTCCACCCCGACTATGGCACTTTGAAAGACTTCAGGGAATTCTTGAGAGAAACTCATGCACGGGGAATAAGGGTTATCACAGAACTCGTGGTAAACCATACCTCAGACCAGCATCCCTGGTTTCAGCGGGCGAGGAAGGTGAAGACGGGTTCACCGTGGAGGGATTTCTATGTTTGGAGTGACACACCGGAAAAGTATAAAGATGCAAGGATAATATTCACAGATTTTGAGACCTCAAACTGGGCATGGGATCCTGTTGCAAAGGCTTACTACTGGCACCGCTTTTACTCTCATCAACCTGATCTCAATTACGGTAACCCGCATGTCCAGAAGGCAATATTAAAAGTTATAGATAATTGGATGAATCTGGGTATTGATGGGATGCGTCTGGATGCCGTTCCGTATCTTTTTGAGAGAGAGGGAACAAACTGTGAAAATCTCCCAGAAACTCATAAGTTTTTGAAAAGGTTAAGGGCATATTTAGATGTTAAATATAAGAACAAAATGCTTCTTGCTGAAGCAAATCAATGGCCAGAGGATGCAGCAGCCTATTTCGGAAGCGGTGATGAAAGCAATATGGCTTTCCATTTTCCCTTGATGCCAAGGATGTTTATGGCTATGTGGATGGAGGATAGTTTTCCCATAATTGATATCTTTGAGCAGACACCATTCATACCGCATATCTGCCAGTGGGCACTCTTTTTGAGAAACCATGACGAACTTACCCTCGAGATGGTAACGGATGAAGAAAGAGACTATATGTACAGAGTGTATGCACGAGATCCAAGTGCACGATTAAATCTCGGAATTCGGAGGCGGTTAGCGCCCCTTCTTGGTAACCACAGGAGGAAGATGGAGATCATGAATATCCTGCTCTTTTCTCTACCAGGAACCCCGATTATCTACTATGGAGACGAAATCGGAATGGGAGATAATTACTACCTTGGAGACAGGAATGGTGTCAGAACGCCTATGCAGTGGAGCAACGATAAAAATGCAGGTTTTTCAAGGGCAAACCCTCAAAAACTTTATCTACCTATCATTATAGACCCAGAATATCACTACGAGGCGGTCAACGTAGAAAATCAGGAAAGGAACCGTGCATCCTTTCTCTGGTGGGTGAGACGTGTAATGGGCATGAGAAAGCGCTTTAAGGCTTTCGGAAGAGGTGATATCGAATTTCTGAATACAGAAAATCCTAAAATCCTTGCATTTATTCGTCATTACCAGGATGAGCATATCCTCGTAATCGTTAATCTTTCTCGGTTTGCACAGGTGGCTGAACTTGACCTTTCAAGATTCTCAGGATATTATCCTGAGGAAGTGTTTAGTAAAAATAAATTTCCTACGATAAAAGAAATACCCTATGTACTCACACTCGGCCCTTATGATTACTTCTGGTTTGTCTTGCAGAAGGAAGAGGAGATAATACGAATGGATGATATATTTGGATTTATTCCACAACTTAGCGTGAGCAGAAGCTGGGAAAATGTTTTCCAAAAAAAGATAGAAGAAAAGTTAGAAGAGGATGTATTACCGTCCTACATAGCGGGGTGCAGGTGGTTTGGTGGTAAAGGACGAAGGATAAGACACGTCAAGATTATCGAAAACATCCCTGTAGGAAAGAATGGCTCTGTTGTGCATCTCCTCGTCCTTAGTATCAGGTATACCGAGGGAGAATCCGAGATGTATCTTCTTCCACTGTCTTTTTTATCTGGTGAAGAAGCAGAGAGAATTATTGAGGAGAAACCCCACACAATTATATTACGGCTGAGAGTCGGAAACATGGATGGGATTATCTATGATGGTATCTATTCCGAGGAGGTCCGTAAAGCTCTTCTAAGATTGATCGAGCGGAGGCGCGTTATCAGTGGACTCCAAGGTCAGATTATTGCATATCCTGGAAAATTATTTAAAACCTATAAAGGGAAAAACCTCTATGAAGAAAAATCCCAGGTTCTTAAAGCCGAACAGAGTAACACATCCATTTTCTATGGGAATGAGCTCTATCTGAAGCTCTACAGGCGTCTTGATGAAGGTATAAATCCAGACCTGGAAATTGGGAGATTTCTTACAGAGAAAACATCATTTCAAAATGTTCCTCCCTTTGTGGGAGCAATAGAGTATAGAAGACAAGGTTCTGAGCCCATCGTAATAAGCATACTGCAAGCATTCGTTCCCAATAAGGGAGATACATGGACATATACACTCGATTCACTGGGTGGATATTTTGAGAGAGTACTCGCAAAGAAAAACGAGATTCAGGAAATACCAAAAGCTCCCCGGTCCTTTTTAGAAATAGCTTCACAGGAGATGCCGGTGCTTTTCCAGGAATTG
>CAZXCW010000126.1:0-8432 GCA_964639385.1 uncultured Nitrospiraceae bacterium | reverse complement strand
TTAGGCTATGTCTGACAGGGTCCTTCTTACTTCAACTAAAGGAAGGGACAACATCCTTCATTGACGCCCATGGTAGACAGAGTTGAGATTAGATAAAGAACCCCGGTAAGAATAAGGGAAATAGTAAAGATAATTAAAAAAAGTTTAGGCTTTCGGAAGAGCAATAAGCAGGTCACTCCTGCTAAGGCAATGACAATATATATATTGTTGTGGAAATAGCTAGTGAAAATATATTTTATCATTATTAAGAAATTCATATATGCCCCTTAATCTGTCTTTAATTTGTTTAAAGGATTTAAAAAGGGGTTGGGCTGTGGCAGTTTCAATGTGAGTCATAAGACCCTGACTGCCACAGCAAAGGGGGGTAAATAGATTATCATATAATATTGAAACTGTTCTAAAGCGAAGTTACTGTGCTAAAAATCACAAAATCATTTAAGGCATAGGAAAAGGATCTTTTATCAGGAAGATAAAAACCACCTCTACAAGCTGCACTATATTTACAGCTTCCCGCTTCAGTTTACTTTGTGGAGGCTAGTTTTTAACCTTACTTAAGGATTAAATCCGCCCCAAGATTTTTCTTAAAGTACAGCCTTGCAATCTTCAGCTATTTTTTCTTGTGTGTTGCGCAGTATTTCGATTTCCCGGTCACGGGATTCTTACATTTTTTCCCTTTTGTTGTTTCGGCGCAGCATGTTGCTTTTTTTACCTTTGCCATGTTCCCTCCTTATTTGATTAAATACATTAAATTATTTTCTTTATAATATACCATAAAATCGTTAAAATAAAGCCCTATCTTTTATCTCTCACACTCTTCAATGTAAAATACCAGCAAACAGATAATCGGAAATCACTTTCGCTCAGGAGGTGGTCATGCCCATTTATGAGTTCTATTGTACTGATTGTAATACTATCTTCAACTTCTTCTCTATGCATGTCAATACTGAAAAACGGCCTATATGCCCAAGGTGCAATAAAGTATTCTTAGAGCGTCTTATCTCCAGATTTTCAGTTCTCAGAGGTGCAAAAGAGAAGGATGACATCGGTATGCCTGATTTGGATGAATCAAAGTTGCAAAAGTCCATATCTTTGCTGAAGAAAGAGGTTAAAGATATTAACGAAGATGACCCCAAGCAGGCTGCTTATCTATTGCGAAAACTGGTAGAAACGACAGGGCTGGATTTTGGTTCTGGGATAGAAGAGGTATTAAGTCGAATGGAGGCTGGGGAGAACCCTGACAAGATAGAAAAAGAAATGGGGGATATTTTTAATGAGGAAGACCTCTTTAAAGCAACTCTAAAAGCCCCACGAAAAGTTAAGAAGAAGTCTCCTGAGCGAGATGAAACGCTTTATTATTTATAACTTATAGGGTTCGGGTTTTATCAACTACAAAATATGATTGTGTTTACACGAGGTAAATTATGTAAAGGCTTACAACTTTAGTATCAAAAAAATGCAACTTTTTCTCGATTGACAAATCTATTTTAATAAATGACAATGTATTTAAGTGAGACTTTTCAGAAGTGAGATTGCAATATCTTGGGTGTTGGGGTCGGGAGAAAAAAGAATTAGGGAGCCCAGAGTGTTGGAGATGGTGAGCAGGCCCCAATCTATAAAGCATGGGGAAGCCTAAAATATCCGCTAGGGCACCCACTTTAAATGTGACCATGACAACTCAGCACCCAAGTTTTTAAATTTCCCTTGTTTGCCCATGCCTCTTTCTCCTTAGTGTACTGTAAAATTTCCAGGTGTCTTAACTTTAAACTCGCTTGGTTAACCCAGATAATGCATTATTGGGGTTAATAAGTCAGCCTCGGTTTTACACAAAACAATAGTTTCGGTTACGAATATAATTACCGCAGAAGCAGTCTTCTCAATTTCAGGCCGATTGTGCCTACAAAGCAATCGCCAGTTCTTGCCCCCAGTTGCGCAAAGTTTTAGGCAATTACGATAAGCAGGGGTTTAAAAATTAAAACTATAATTTATATTTATCTATAAAGAAAATAAATTTATTATGGCATAACTTTTGTAAATAAAGATTAGCAAGGTATGCAATCAGGCAAAGAAAGAAGGCGGTTTACAAGATATCAGAAATCAGATCTTCCAATCTCTATTGGCGGGAGCTCTTTCAAGGCCTATATTAGTGACTTCTCTTTAGGTGGTCTAAGCTTCTATATTGAAACTCCACCCGTAACTCTTGGATCTATTATTGATCTTAAAGTAGAAGACCTTAACTTAGATATCAAGGGTAAGGTTGTCTGGACTAGACAGACAGGTTCTGCTCTAAAAGTAGGAATCGAAAGATTGTCAATCTATGGCAATTTGAAACATTTTCCATTTTCAGATGTTCTTCTGAGTCTACAAAGATCAGAAAAGACAGGGGTACTTGAGATAAAAAATGGTCATATCTGTAAAAAGATATACATCAGAAATGGGGACATTATTTTTGCAGCTTCAAATCTTGAAGAGGAGCGTCTCGGAGAGGTTCTGTTAAAGGCTGGTAGAATAACTTTAGAGCAGTATTATCATTCAGTTGACGCCATGAATAAAACTGGAAAGCGTCAAGGTACTGTTTTTGTTGAACTCGGCTACCTAACCCCAAAGGAACTTGTCTGGGCGATAATGTATCAAGTCGAGGAGATCATACTCAGTCTTTTTCAATGGGAAGACGGTGAATTTGAATTTATAGAAGGCCCGCTTCCTTCCGAGGAGGTCATAACCCTTAAACTTAGTGTTGCAAACCTTGTTTATCGAGGAATCAAAAGAATAAACAATCTTACCTATATTAGAAATGGTTGTCTCCATATGGATGCAATACCAGACTATTCTGCAGACCCATTAAACCTTTTCCAGGATATAAAAATGGAGGAAAAAGATAAAGAGATACTCTTCCTCATAGATGGAAAACGTACAATAGAAGAGATATTGTCACTTTCTCCATTGGACAATTTTAAAACCTTAAAGATCCTTTATGCTCTAATTAGTGCAAGGATAATTGAAATTGAGGAAAGGGATCAAATAGAGGATAAAACCTGCGAAGAGGATGAAATCTATAAGGAGACACTAAGGGGGCCCGAGGTTGAGTTAGATTCGGGTTTTGAGGAAAAAGTCGAGGATCTCTATAATAAACTTAGCTCTACAAATTACTATGAAATACTCGGAGTGACGGAATTGGCAACTTCTGAGGAGATCAAAGAGGCTTATTATAAGAAAACTAAAGAGTTTCACCCTGATAAGCACTTCTATCTATCTTCAGAGACTCTGAAGAACAAATTGAATGCCCTCTTCTTTTATCTAAACGAGGCATATGAAATCCTATCTGACCCAAAAAATAAGATCGAATACGATCAAGGCCTGTCCTCCGAGGCGCTACCAATAAAAGGCTTTAATCCAGAGACAGCCAGAAATAGATTCATAGAAGGTAAGGAAGCCCTCAGGAAACGATCTTACACCGAAGCCGCAGAATTATTCAGAGAGGCTGTCCACCTTGACAGTTCGGTAGCAGTTTATCATTTTTGTCTTGGGTTAGCATTAGAGAAGGAGAAAAAACTTGAGGACGCAGAAGCTTCTTTAACTACGGCCTTAAAACTTGACCCCTTGAATGCTGATTATATAGCTGAACTTGGCTATATATACCTTGACTTGGGCTTTAATTCAAGAGCGAAGGACGCATTTGAAAAAGTAATCGAGCTTGATCCCTGCAATGTAAGGGCAACTCAGGGTTTGCAAAAAATAGTGAATCCTTCCTAAGTTGAAACAATAGACTGTTTTGAGATTTTTGGGGATACAAAAAAGAACAGTATGGTAACAAATTTTGTCACAATGAAAATTCTTTGCTTCTTCATAGTGCACAGTGATATTTAGGGAGTTCATATCATGAGATAATTTAATGATATATTATCAATGGTGCGAGAGAGGGGAGTTGAACCCCTACGGTATTATCCACTGGATCCTAAGTCCAGCGCGTCTGCCAGTTCCGCCACTCTCGCATGCTTGATTTTAAAGGATTTTTTTGCTATTGTATCAAATCTCTTTTGCCTTTAGTGTAGCAAAATTGTAGCAATTATCCAAAACTTCCACACTTTCTCTCAGACTTTCGGGGTAATGGTGTGCATACCTCATGGTCATGTTTATAGTCTTATGACCAAGAAGCTCTTTAACCCTGTAGAGGTCAACATCGTTTTGAACAAGTCTTGTTGCAAAACTGTGCCAGCAGTCGTGGAAATGAAAATCCTTGATATCTGATTTAGCGAGAGCTTTGTCAAAGGCTGCTCTTAGGCTCCTAACTGCGATAGGGAAAACTCTATTTGTGATATCCACAACCTTACTCATTCCTTTGAGAGTGCTATATAAGGTCTGAGACATGGGAATACTTCTTTTTTCACCATTCTTTGATTTTTCAATAGTTATCAGTCTTCTCAGAAGATTTACATCCCTCCATCTAAGGTTGAGTATCTCTCCCCGTCTCATTCCGGTATGTAGGGCAACAATGAGTAACGGCCTCAGCCAAAACGGGATTTGTGGCATTAGCCAAAAGTGCCTTTTCTTCTTCAAGTTCATGTAGCACAGATATTGATTTTTCCTTTTGAGCTTTTGGTATTGATCAATCACTATCACTGGAATAAAAATATCTCAACGGAATCATGTCAGATTATTTTCATCTCCATCTTAACAGAATTTTTATATCGACAAGTCCATTTTTTACAGTATTTTTATTTTACTTCCTGATACGCTAAATCAGAGATACTATATGGATATTCTTTATCTTGGTTTAATCTTAATGCTTTTTGTTCTTTCCTGGTTTCTTATAAGGCTTTTGGAAAGAATTTAGGAGTGGAAGCATGGAAATTCTGTACTGGATAGGAGGATTTATAACAGTTGCTCTGCTCACTTACCTAATAGTCGCACTCCTTAAGCCGGAGATATTCTCATGACGGCAAACGGCATCTTGCAGCTTATTCTGTATTTCGGCATTCTGTTGCTCCTTGTGAAACCGTTGGGCGTCTATATGGCGCGAGTGAGGGTAAATCCTGTGGTCTGGATTGCATGCTCGGGCCTACAGAGCGTATTTTCTACAGGCTTTGCGGCATACGTCCCGACAAGGAAATGGACTGGAAAGAATATACAATGGCTGTGCTTCTCTTCAACGGAGCAGGCATGCTTGCCCTCTATTTATTGCAGCGCCTCCAGGGGATTCTGCCTCTGAGTCCGCAAGGATTCCCTGCTGTGTCTCCAGATTCATCCTTCAATACTGCCGTGAGCTTCGTAACCAACACAAACTGGCAGGGATACGGCGGTGAAAGCACGATGAGCTATCTTACCCAGATGATCGGCCTGACAGTACAGAATTTCTTATCAGCGGCAACCGGAATGGTCGTGCTCATTGCCCTCATTCGCGGATTCAAGAGACATTCAGCACAGACCATAGGCAACTATTGGGTCGATCTCACGCGTTCAGTACTTTACATCCTGATCCCGCTTTCGCTTATCTACTCACTTCTACTCGTATCTCAGGGTGTGGTTCAGACCTTTAGCAAATATAAGAACATTGAACTTACGCAGGCCATCAGCTATGATTCTCCTAAAATAGACGATAAGGGCAACCCGCTCAGGGATTCAAGCAGCAATCCGATGACTAAGAAGGTTCAGGTAAAGAAGCAGATTATCCCTCTTGGCCCTGCGGCTTCCCAGATTGCGATCAAGCAGCTCGGCACCAATGGAGGCGGGTTTTTCAATGTTAATTCCGCTCATCCCTTCGAGAACCCGACTCCTCTCTCGAATTTTCTGGAGGTTCTGGCGATCCTGCTAATACCTGCAGCGTTCTGCATGACCTTTGGAAAAATGATTGGCGACATGAGGCAAGGCCGGGCACTGCTTGCGGCTATGTCGATAGTTTTTATAGCACTATTGTTCTTATGTGTGTGGAGCGAACAGCAGGGCAATCCACATCTCACCGCTCTTGGCATTGATCAGACAGCGAGTGACCTTCAACCTGGTGGAAATATGGAAGGGAAGGAAGCGCGCTTCGGGATCGTCAATTCTGCTCTTTGGGCTACGGCGACTACGGCAGCTTCGAACGGTTCAGTCAATTCCATGCACGATTCCTTTACCCCCATGGGTGGTCTCTATCCGATGTGGTTGATGCAGCTGGGCGAGGTTATATTCGGCGGAGTAGGCTCCGGACTTTACGGCATGTTGATTTTTGCCATTATAACTGTTTTCGTGGCCGGTCTGATGGTGGGACGCACACCAGAATATCTCGGCAAGAAGATCGAGATGTTCGAGATGAAGATGGCAGCGCTGGCGATTTTGATCGTCAATGCACTGGTTAAAATCGGCACTGCGGTTGCAGTCTCGACGAAGGCAGGTGTTGTAGGTATTGCGAATCCCGGGCCTCATGGCTTTTCCGAAATCCTCTATGCCTTTTCGTCAGCCTCGAACAACAACGGCAGTGCCTTCGCAGGACTTGGTGCGAATTCAGTGTTTTATAACACAGCCCTCGGAATCGCTATGTTCATCGGACGTTTCTGGGTGATAATCCCTGTGCTAGCAATTGCCGGATCTCTGGCAAAGAAAAAGCAGGTTCCAGCAGGTTTGGGTACACTGCCAACCCACACACCGCTGTTTGTGGTGTTTCTGATCGGGGTTGTGCTGATCATCGGGGCGTTGTCCTTTATGCCGAGCCTAGCCCTCGGCCCAATAGCCGAACAATTATTAATGGTTTCAAAATAGTGCTGACATTTATTCAAGAATATTACTCACCCCTCTTTTCCAAAGAGGGGATCCTCCCTTGGAAAAGGGAGGTAAGGCTTAAAATTTATAAATAAAATGGGCTGATAGTGGGTTTAGACTATGAGCAGAAAATCGAAAAAAAGATCTCTCTTTGAGCTGACAATAGTGCGGCGGGCATTGTGGGATTCGGTTAAGAAACTAAATCCATTTCATCAGATAAAGAACCCTGTTATGTTTGTCGTAGAGGTAGGAAGTATTTTTACGACCCTCTTATTCTTCCAGGCGCTTACGGGCAAGGGCGAAGCATCACCTATCTTCATCTTGCACATTTCCTTCTGGCTCTGTATTACAGTGCTCTTTGCCAACTTCGCCGAATCCATAGCAGAAGGGCGGGGCAAGGCACAGGCTGAAGCCCTCCGCAAAACTCGCCACGAAAGCATGGCAAAACGTCTCTCAAGACCAGAGCCGAATGCGGAAGTCACTGAGGTCATCTCTTCACAACTCAGAAAAGGTGATATTGTCCTTGTAAAGGCTGGTGACATCATTCCAATGGATGGAGAAGTCATCGAAGGGGTTGCATCAGTAAACGAAAGCGCGATTACTGGCGAGAGCGCGCCGGTAATCAGGGAAAGCGGCGGAGACAGGAGCGCTGTTACTGGAGGAACGTTGATTCTTTCAGACTGGCTGGTCATAAAGATAACTGTAAATCCCGGAGAAACGTTCCTCGACCGGATGATCAGCATGGTCGAAGGCGCAAAACGGCAGAAGACCCCGAATGAGATTGCCCTCGATATTCTTCTTGCGGGTTTAACCATCATTTTCCTAATAGTGACTGCGACCTTGCTTCCTTTCTCCATGTTCAGCGTCCAAGCTTCAGGTCAAGGCAGTCCCGTGACCATCACCGTGCTCGTTTCGCTTCTGGTTTGTCTGATTCCAACGACAATTGGCGGGCTCCTCTCTGCTATAGGAATTGCTGGTATGGATCGAATGATCCAGGCTAACGTCATCGCTATGTCAGGACGCGCAGTAGAAGCTGCGGGAGATGTTGATGTACTTCTCCTCGATAAGACAGGCACCATAACGCTGGGTGACAGGCAGGCTACTGCTTTTATCCCTGCCCCAGATGTAAAAGCAGAGGTTCTTGTTGACGCAGCTCAGCTTGCCTCGCTTGCAGATGAAACACCGGAAGGACGCAGCATCGTGGTGCTTGCCAAAAAGAAATATGGCATTAGAGAACGGGATATTCATTCAATTGGAGCGAAATTCATCCCTTTCTCAGCTCATACCCGAATGAGCGGTGTTGATCTTGATGGAAAAGAAATCCGCAAAGGAGCACCGGATGCGGTGGAAGCATATGTAAATAAACACGGAGGCATTTTCCCACAGGATGTAAGTGACGCAGTAAACGAAATCGGCAGGGAAGGTGGCACGCCGTTGGTAGTCGCCGAGGGAAAAAAAGTTCTTGGAGTAATCCGTCTGGACGACGTCATTAAGGGCGGCATAAGAGAACGATTTGCAGAACTGAGAAACATGGGGATTAAAACAATCATGATTACAGGCGACAATCCGCTTACTGCAGCTGCAGTTGCAGCAGTGGCAGGTGTGGACGATTTTCTGGCCCAGGCAACTCCTGAGACAAAGCTGAAACTTATAAAGGACACCCAGGAAGGAGGCAGGCTGGTAGCCATGAAATGTGACGG
>CAZXCW010000125.1:0-8475 GCA_964639385.1 uncultured Nitrospiraceae bacterium | reverse complement strand
GGGGGTAATTTTTTAAAGCATTCTGCAACAGCCTGTTTCACGGGAATGACGAAAGGGGGGGCAGCAATAACGACCATTGGAACAGAGTTCGCTATGAATTAAATGGGTTAAGTCCGATGGACTCTTTTAAGGCGCAGGCTGAATCGTAAAGTAACCGTCACTTACATCCTTGCCTACTGTCTTCCCACTTGCGTCCTTCAATATTACCTTCACTTTGCACTTTGTCTTAGGACTTGCCACAGCTGGCACTGTCCAAGTTTCATAAGTGTGAGAACCCTCAGCTATAGATGCTGGATCGGTAAGGGTAGCTATAGGAAGCCATGTTGTCCCTCCATTTTTAGTGTAAGACAGTTTTACTTGTGCAACATCGCTTTTTGTTTTGTTGGTCGTCCATATGATGGGAGGGGAATCACCCGGTACAAAATCCCCTTCATCCGGCGCTGTCAACCTTACTACCTCTATCATAAATGGTGCATCTGATCTGTCTGCACCTACCTTTTTCCCTTCAGAATCAAAACCTATTACCTTTACAAAACATTTCCTCTTGTTATTTTTAGGGATAGGCACTGTCCAGTCGTAGCTTGAGCCGGGCACAAAATCAGGTGTTATCAATTTCCATGTAGTCCTGTTGTCGAGTGAATATTTCAGTTTGAATTTCGTTGCCTGGGAAGGTGCTCCCCATTGAATTGTATAGGTTGAACCTGAGGATATGATCTCCCCATCATTAGGTGAAATCACGGTTACCGCAAGAGGTGTTACCTGAGCTATTGCCCCTGCTGATACATTACCAACATTATCATAAGCACATACTCTATAGTAATAAGATATACCATTACTTAATCTCTTATTTATTATTGAAGTACCTGAACCAAGGTAAACTTGGATACCACTTGTACATTGAGGGTTTGGGTTGCCTCCGGTATCTCTAACGACCTTATAAGTATTTGTACTTCTTAATCCACTTCCACCGCTGTCGGAGAAACCACTCCAGGTTAACAGTACCTGGGTATTGCCAGCAGATGCATTGAGTGTCCCATCAGTTGGAGGTGTTACGTCATAATAAAGAGTCGCTGAGCTACTATTAAGATAACTTGTATTTCCAGCACCGTCTTCAAGCCAAACATAAATAGCCTGTCCTCCTTGAGATGTAGCAGAGACATCAAATGGTTTACTGGTAGTATACGTCCCATCCGTATCAGATGTCGGCGCAGAACCTACCTTATAATATGCCCCTACAATGCCTGAGAGATCTGATGGATTAGTCCAGTTGATAGAAAATAAATTACTCTTTGTCCATGAACCCGGAGTAACAGTAAGACTAATAGGCGCAGAAGGTGGGGTAGTGGAAGTGTAAACATTGGTAAAAGCCTTTAGGCACACATTTGTGTTTGCGTAGGTAGTTGTTATATCTGTCCAATTAGTACCTGTACTGCTCGTATAACTCTCCCCTGCATTAGCTGTAGCTTGGCTACTGTAGCCTGTAATAGGCATTTCTACCGCAACCGGGTGGTACTTGGCTCCAGGAGTTGTGAGTTTTACAACAACAGAAAACTTCTGGCCAGAGGGTAGGAAGAGAGGAAAATTGAGGGGAATTGTGTGATACCCGGGCAATGCTATTGAGCCTGTTTGACTACCTGCGAATGAGCCACCTATAGGGTCTGAAGTGACATTGGTATAAATATATATTTTGTAAGTTGAATTTGTAGAGACAGTATAGAAACTTACCGCTGAAAGTTGCTCGCTTTCGACTGCGGTGAAGATATTCGCAAACCATGCGGTATTGCTTCCATAGCCCACAGAATTTGTCCAACCAAGTGAGTCGTACTGGTATACTCTGTCATAATTCGTAGTAGACTCAGCGCCATTAAAAACATAATTGTCTTTGCCTATTTCAGAATCGTAGTATGAAATATAGAAATAGCCACTGTCACCCCAATCAGTCCCCCAGCTATTTCTGACAATAAATGCTCCATTTCCTGGAGGGACAGTAAGGAATAGGTTTTTGTCAAAATTATCATCCCAGCCCACAATCGCAACAGCATGATTTGCATCGTTTGAGCCGTTATAATAGTAAGTCGCATATGCAGGATTATAGTAAGTTGTTTCTATGTACGTTGATGTAAAAAGAGCGCCGTAGTTCATAACAGCTTGCTTGATGTTCTCATTGTCCAAAGAATTCGCCCTGTCCGGTATGATAAGGACTTCCTGTATATGCTTTACCGGTTCTAATCCAGGTGGAGAAACATTAGAGGATGGGTTATAAGGATCATCGTCTTCTTTGATAGGTCCGCTCCAGTGTGCAAGATACGCCACTGACATCGGAGCATCGCCACCTTCGCAAGGGTCTAAATCGAATCCGTTAGTATTCTTAAGATTATTTTCGGAAAAGTCCCATGTTTCTTCTGGAAGGAGGTTAGACTCCAAAGAACCATATGTGGCAAATGCCCAGCAACAGCCACAACTACCCTGATCTTTTACAGGTGTAAGTTTGCTCAAAGTACGGAGGTTGTAGCTAATTGGAGAGCTAAGCCTCAGTGCCCCGAATGATTGGTAGACCTGCAACCCCTTTAGGTGGGAAAGGTCAACAGGAGATGGTATATATCCAAGTGCATGACCCTCACCTGTCACACTTTGAACCCTGCCAATCTTATGACCCTGAATGTATTTGAGGAAATCAGGGTTTAGGGGGGCGAGACTGAGAACTCCTGATTCTTGTGCAGTTACCTGTGATGTAGTGTAGAACGCTACACCACTCATCAGCATGATGATAAATATAATTATGCCAAATCTTCTTTTGCCAAAAATCATGTTCACCCTCTTGAATGAGGGGAAAATCCCAAACTTAGAAAATCTTTACCTTTATCTTAAATGAGTCAACTGCTTTATCCTTGCCTTCCCAATCCCTGTAGAGATATATCGAAATTTCTGTCTCGCCTTTTTTGACAGCCCTTAATTCCCACCACCTACTTACTGGTATGCCTACTATACCTTTAACAGAACTTTTCTTTACATCCTCTCTACCTTCTTTGATAAGTTCAAGATATCCTCCATAAGATTTATCAGGATACCATTCATATCCAGTACTACCATACCGTTCCAACTCTATTCGAATGACTTCTCCAATTCTGACATTAATCTCTTTGCCATTATCTTGCTTGTTTAATAACACTATATCACCTTTTGGATTAGAATTTGCAGCTGCTACCACAATATATAAAAAAGACTGAATCATTAAGAAAATAGTCTTGGGTATCAAACTTATTTTCCTCCTCACAGGGGATAACCTCTAACCTTAATTCATAAATTTATGGCGGATATAGTATTTGAGCGGCTTCTTTTGCTGATAGTCCATTGAAAATATACTAATATAAAGAGGCAAAATCCTCGGAGACATGATTTATCGTGTCGAGAATGAGCGAAAATACTATATCCGCCATATGTCTAAAAATTTATGAATTAAGTGGGCTAAAGAGTTTGTTATTATTTAAGTTTCTTGATCAGCTCCTTGACAGGAATAGCGGGAAGACTAAGGAGCTGAACCGAACCCCTTGAGCCGAGTTCAACAGACATCTTCAGTACAGTCTCATTGTCTTTGGCTTCGACGATATTTACGAAATCATATGGTCCAAGGACTGCGTACTGCTCCCTGACTTTCACGCCCATCTTCTCCTCGATTTCTTTGTTTACTTCAAGAATCCTCTCTGGATGTTCCTTGATTGTCTTTCTCCCATCATCTGTCAGAGTGCTTAAAATGACATAATAAGCCATAACTCCTCCTTTTTAATAAATGATTTCGTAGGTCCACAAGTATTTTACTATATATGGCCATGCTTTTTTGTAGTTCCTACCCCTTTTGTCATTCTCGCGAAACAGGCTGTTGCAGAAACAGCATTTGTCACACTGAATTTATTTCAGGGTCTCAGATCCTGAACTTGATTCAGGACATTGATTTTATTAGATGCTGAAACAAGTTCAGCATGACACATTGCGCTGTATCATAAGTTTTTAGACAGGCTCGAAAATTATACTTTTACCTCTACTCCCACCTCCTTCCTGAATATAATCTTGCCATCTTCAAAATCAACTTCAACCAAATCACCGTCTTTGAAAGTCCTGTCAAGGAGTTTCATTGAGAGGGGATTGAGTATTTCTCTCTGTAGGGTCCTCTTTAATGGCCTTGCTCCATAGACAGGATCAAAACCTATCTCCGCAAAGTACTCCTTGGCTCTATCTGTAAGTCTTATATCGATATTCTTTTCCTTGATGTACTTTTTCATCCTATCTACCTGTATGGCTACTATTTGTTTAAGGAGTTCCTGGGTAAGAGGATTGAATATAATGATCTCATCAACCCTGTTGAGGAATTCTGGCTTAAAAAAGGCCTTTAGATCCTCCATGATTTTTTCCTTCAACTCTTCATTATTACTTATCCAGTAAGCGGCAGGCCTTCTTAATCTCTCTTCAAGCATCTCCTGTATATGTGTGCCCCCTATGTTAGACGTCATAATGACCACGGTATTCCTGAAATCGACTGTCCTTCCATGGCCATCTGTAAGCCTTCCATCATCTAATAGTTGAAGGAGGAGGTTAAATACCTCTGGGTGGGCCTTTTCAACCTCATCAAAAAGAAGTACGGAATATGGCCTTCTTCTTACTGCCTCAGTAAGCTGGCCGCCCTCTTCGTAGCCTACATATCCCGGAGGTGCACCGATTAACCTTGAGACTGTATGCCTTTCCTGATATTCAGACATATCTATTCTTATCATTGCGTTTTCATCGTCAAAGAGGAATTCTGCCAGGGCTCTCGCAAGCTCTGTCTTTCCAACACCCGTTGGACCGAGAAAGATAAAAGAACCGATGGGCCTGTTTGGGTCCTGAATTCCTGCACGGGCTCTTCTGACGGCATTTGATACAGCCCCGATCGCTTCATCCTGTCCTACAACTCTTCGTCTTAAACGTTCATCCATCTGAAGAAGCTTCTGAACCTCACCTTCGAGCATCCTGCTTATAGGTATGCCTGTCCATTTAGAAACAACCTCTGCAACATCCTCCTCATCCACCTCTTCCTTTAGCATCTTACTTTTTTTCTGAGCCTCGACGAGCTTTTTATTTTCATTTTCAAGGGCCTTCTGCAATTCAAGTAACCTTCCATACCTAAGTTCTGCTGCCCTTGTCAGGTCTCCTTCGCGTTCTGCTTTCTCTGACTCTATCTTCGTCTTCTCTATTTGCTCCTTATATTCCCGTATTTTCGCTATGATCTCCTTTTCACTCATCCACTGAGCCCTTAATTCGTTGCGCCTATACTGAAGCTCTGTTATTTCCTTGATTATCTTATCAAGCTTCTCCCTGGATTCCTTTGAGTCCTCCCTCATAACAGCCTGTTTTTCTATCTCAAGCTGTCTGAGCTTCCTCTCAATCTCATCAAGCTCAACAGGCATACTATCTATCTCCATCCTTAGCTTTGATGCAGCCTCATCAATAAGGTCAATCGCCTTATCAGGAAGGTACCTGTCTGTTATATACCTGTTTGAGAGCACTGCAGCGGAGATCAGTGCCGAGTCTTTAATCTTAACGCCATGGTGCACTTCGTATCGCTCTTTAAGACCACGAAGTATTGATATCGTGTCCTCTACAGTCGGCTCCCTTACGAGCACAGGCTGAAACCTCCTTTCCAAAGCAGGGTCCTTTTCTATATGTTTTCTGTATTCATCAATCGTGGTTGCACCAATACATCTGAGGTCTCCTCTTGCAAGAGGAGGTTTTAGCATATTAGAAGCGTCTATTGCACCTTCTGCCGCACCAGCACCCACCAAAGTGTGAAGCTCATCTATGAATAAAATGACTTTCCCTTCTGCCTGCTCAATCTCCTTTAGGACTGCCTTCAGCCTCTCCTCAAAGTCTCCCCTGAATTTCGAGCCTGCAACAATTGCACCCATATCGAGAGCAACTACTTTCTTGTCCTTTAATGTTTCAGGCACATCGCCAGCAATTATTCTTTGCGCAAGCCCCTCTACAATGGCAGTCTTTCCTACCCCAGCCTCTCCAATAAGGACAGGATTATTTTTTGTTCTCCTCGAGAGAACCTGTATTATTCTCCTTATCTCATCATCTCTGCCTATAACTGGATCGAGTTTTCCTTTCTGCGCAAGTTCTGTCAGGTCTCGACCATATCTCTTAAGGGCCTGATATTTATCTTCAGGTGTTGGGTCTGCAACACGTTGCCCTCCCCTTATTTCCATCATAGCTGAAAGGATCTTATCAGCCGTTGCACCATATCTTTTCAAGAGATCAGAGCATGGTCCCGCTATTGAAAAAAGGGAAAGAAGTAGATGCTCAACACTAATGTACTCGTCCTTCAGATGTTCCGCTTCTTTTGTAGCATTTTCGAGTACCTCTTTCAATCTTGGTGATATGTAAATCTGTCCTAAGGGTGTCGCTCCAATTACCTTTGGAAATCGTTCTATTGCCTCTTCAACATCCTTCTGCAGGGTTTTTGTATTAATATTTAGCTTCTTGAGTATCTGACATGCTACTCCTTCATTATCGTCGAGCAATGCCCAAAGGAGGTGCTCAGCATCAACCTGCTGGTTACCTTTCCTTTCTGCCAGCCTCTGAGCCGTCTGTATCGCTTCCTGACTCTTTATCGTAAGTTTATCCATAAAAAGCCCTCCTTCCGCCTCAGGCGGACATTAACCCAAATAATTCAATTGATACTATGTCCTGCCTAAATACCATGGGTTTACAGTAATTCATATTAAATAAATTTTTGAGCAATGTCTGCATTATTCGGGTTAATCTTCAGAAAAAATTCTTTTAAGCCTCCCGGCGAAATCCCTCCTTATATCCTCTTCAAGAAAGCTCATCATCTCTTCCATCTCTCTCTGCATGGCCTCAAATCGTTGCCGGAGCCTGAGTATTACCTCGACTCCTGCCTTGTTCACACCAAGCTCTCTTGTAAGTCTTAAAATCATGCTGAGCCTATCTACATCTTCTTCTGAATAGAGTCTTTGTCTTTTTGTCCTTTTTGGCATTACAAGTCCTTCTCTCTCATATAATCGAAGAGTTTGAGGATGGACATGAAGCATCTGAGCCACAACACTTATCATATAAAGAGGTTGCTTTTTGTCTTTTATTACCATTATTTTCTCACCATCCCCTCACGTGGGTTTCCCTTATAAAGTGATTCAATTTCCCTTACAGCCTCCTTAGCCTTATTAGAGAAATTTTTTGGAACGACTATTTTTATATCAACATACTGGTTGCCTCTTACCCCTGTCTTCGGTGATGGGAATCCTTTTCCTGAAAGTTTGAACCTCTGGCTACTCTGTGTGCCCGGCGGCAATGTCATTACTGCTGCGCCATCTATGGTTGGAACTTCTACTTTTGCACCGAGGGCTGCCTCACCGATGGTTACAGGAAGATCAATATAAAGGTCATCTCCTTTCCTTTTAAAAAGACGATGGGGTCTAACTGTAATCTCTATATGAAGGTCTCCTGCTGGACCACCACCTACCCCTGCTCCCCCCATTCCTCTGAGCCTGACCATTGAACCTGTATCGGCACCAGCTGGAATTTTTGCTTTTACAGTCTCTGCATGAAGCACCTTTCCTCTTCCTCGGCAGGAAGAGCAGACCTTTGTTACTTTTCTTCCTGTCCCCCCACAATTCTGGCAGGGCTGGGACATCCTGAAAAACCCCTTTGATGTCTTTATGCTTCCTGTGCCTTTGCAGGCTCCACATGCCACAGATGACTCTGCACCCGAACCGTTACAGACTCTGCATGTAGTTTCCCTATTAAAGGTGATCGTTTTTGTTACGCCTGTAAATGCCTCTTCGAGTGAAAGGTCAAGACTTGTAACAATATCTCGGCCTTTTAAAACCTCTGGCCTTGCTCTTCTTCCAAAGACATCTGAGAAGATGTCCCCGAGTCCAAAATCAAAGGCATCACCAAAATCATAGGTCCTGAAACCTTCAAATCCAGGACCTCCTTCGAAGGGTGATCTACCAAATTGGTCATATTCCGATCTCTTCTTAGGATCGCCCAGCACTTCGTATGCCTCATTTATTTCTTTGAATTTTTGCTCTGCAACCTTATCCCCAGGGTTTAGGTCGGGGTGGTATTTGCGAGCCAGTTTCCTGTAGGCCCTCTTTATATCTTCCTGAGAAGCACCTTTTTGAACACCTAATATTTCATAATAATCTCTTACATTCCGTGCCATTTCCTGTTCTCCATTAGCATTTTCATAATATATTATTTGAGTATAGTTTTGTCAAGTAATTTTTAATGAGTGATAGCATATAATTCATACTAAAATAAGGGACATAATGCAGATGTTGTGAAAAAATTTATTTTTTGATACCTTAGTGTACCTTTTAATTCATAAATTTTTGGCGGAGGTCCTGTAAAAGAGGGGAGGAGGCTTTCTCAGAGCGGTTTTATTTTGTCGAAAAAACAGAATGTTTTTAAGACAAAATA
>CAZXCW010000124.1:0-8587 GCA_964639385.1 uncultured Nitrospiraceae bacterium | reverse complement strand
CCCTCAAAGCCCTCAGATTTTTGTTGAATTTTTGTGCCAATGCTATAATAGGCGATACCTCGTAAGGAGGAGAGGGTAGCGATGAGGACACTAAGGGTTGCACTTGCACAGATTAATCCGACGGTTGGAGATTTTGATGGCAATGTCTCAAAGATTATTGGCCTTATTGAGGAGGCAGGTAATGCTGGTGCCCAGATAATTGCGTTTCCTGAGCTTGCGATACCGGGTTATCCTCCAGAGGACCTTCTCTTAAAGCCTCAGTTCATTGAAGATAATCTTGATGCTCTTCAAAAGATCAGGAAGAAGGTAAAAGATATTATTGCAATAATTGGATTTGTTGATAGAAAAGATGACATCTATAATGCTGCTGCGATAATTTACGACAAGAAGATTATCGATACCTATCACAAGATACATCTCCCTAACTATGGGGTATTTGACGAGGTTCGTTATTTCCAGGCAGGCACGAGATTTCCTATCTACAGGGTAGATGATACCTGTTTCGGTGTCAATATATGCGAAGATATATGGTATCCAGAAGGGCCTACAAGGCTTCAGGCCCTTGCAGGAGCTGAGGTAATCATAAATATTAATGCTTCTCCCTATTGTATCGGCAAGGGAAAACTCAGAGAAAATATGCTTTCCGTGAGGGCATCAGATAGTATTGCTATAGTGGTATATCTGAACACAGTTGGAGGACAGGACGAGCTCGTATTCGATGGTGACAGCTTGATCCTTGACCAGAATGGTGATTTAATCGCAAGGGGAAAACAGTTTAAAGAAGACCTGATCGTTACCGATTTGAACCTCGATGCCGTCAGGACAAAAAGACTTCATGCTCCTCGAAGAAGGCAAGAAGTGATTAAACTTGAAAGAGGAGCTGTTGAAGAGATTAGCATTTCTGTTGAGAAGAGTTTCCATGAAGAAAGAGCAGTACCATGTTCATCAATAGAGTATAAGGCTTTGGAACCGTTTGAAGAAGTCTACGAGGCGCTCGTTCTTGGCACATCTGATTATGTTAAGAAGAATGGGTTTAAAGGCGTTGTTATAGGTCAAAGCGGGGGCATTGATTCTTCTCTTGTATCATCTGTTGCAGTAGATGCAATCGGAAAGGAAAATGTAACTGGTCTTTTTATGCCTTCTCCATATACATCGAAGGAAAGCAGGGAAGATGCTTATTCTCTTGCAGCCAATTTGGGAATAAAAATAATAGAGGTGCCTATCGATGGTGTATTTCAGAGTTATCTTGATAGCCTGAAAAAGGAATTTCAGAATCTACCAGAGGATGCGACAGAAGAAAATATTCAGGCGAGGATAAGGGGGAATATACTTATGGCGTTCTCGAATAAATTCGGATGGCTTGTTCTGACAACCGGCAATAAATCAGAAATGAGCGTTGGATATGCAACCCTTTATGGTGACATGGCTGGCGGTTTCGCAGTAATAAAGGATGTGCCGAAGACAATGGTTTATGAACTCTGCAAATGGAAAAATACTAAAGATGGAAGTGCTGTAATTTCTGAAAGGGTTTTATTAAAGGAGCCTTCAGCAGAGCTCAAACTAAACCAGAAGGATACAGATACACTGCCCCCTTATTCCTTGTTAGACCCTATACTCAGGTCATATATAGAGGATGACAAAAGTTTTGAGGAAATATTGTCTCTTGGCTGCGAGGTTGAGTCGGCAAAGAAGGCCATAAGGATGGTGGATACAAGTGAATATAAAAGAAGGCAAGCACCTCCGGGTATAAAAGTAACCCAGAAGGCATTTGGAAGAGACAGACGCTTCCCGATAACTAATAAATACAGGGGATATTAATAGTCAAAACAATGTTAACCCGAATAATGCAGATATTGCTCAAAAATTTATTTAACTCGATGAGATTATTAAAATATCCAATTTCGTTTTATGTATAAAAATATTTGCAAAACCATCAGTTCAAGGTACACTAAGGTATCGAAAAATAAATTTTTTTACAACATCTGCATTACATTAATTGCACTTTTTGGGTTAAACTGAAATTACAATAACCAGATAATAACCAATGATTCAATCACAAGTAACCAAACACAAAAAAATATTTTCTATAATAGTTCTATCTATTTCTCTTATTTTTTTTATTCTTAGTTGTGTTTCCTCTGAAGACACCAAAAACTTCCAGGTTAAAAAACAACCTGAAATCCAGCAAGTGAAACAAAAAAAGCCTGTTAAGATTAAACTCAGGCGCTCTGCCGAAGGTAAATATACATGGGAACTCATGGGTGATGATGTAGATGAGATTATCAAAACAGACAGGCATCTCAGAAAACTTCTGAAGATAGAGTGAAAGGCACCCTTTATATTATCTCGACCCCTATAGGAAATCTTGAAGATATTACCTTGAGGGCCTTAAGGGTTCTTAAAGAGGTGGATGTCATTGCAGCAGAGGATACGCGGCATTCACTCAAGTTACTCACTCATTATGGTATATCAAAGCCCTTGGTAAGCTACTGGGGAGAAAAAGAGAAGGTTAAGTCAACAGAAATTCTTAAGAAGCTGAATTCAGGACAAATTGTTGCCCTTATCTCAGATGCAGGAACGCCCGGAATATCTGACCCGGGATCTGTATTGATAAAAAAGGCATTGGAAGAAGGTATTCGTGTTGCGTCAGTTCCTGGTGCATCAGCACTGATTGCTGCTTTGTCAATATCAGGGCTTTCGACAGAGAAGTTTACATTCATAGGATTTCTTCCTGTTAAACATGGTCAACGGCAAAAGGTTCTAAAAGATTTAAGTCTTGAGCAGAGAACATTTGTTTTTTATGAAGCACCACACAGAATTCTTGAGACACTCTCAGATATGAAGGAAATATTAGGAGAAAGAAAGATAGCGGTTGTAAAAGAGATAACTAAAATTCATGAAGAGGTTTTCCGGGGCAGTATTTCGGAAATATTAAACAGGATTGAAGAAACAACGATAGCTGGTGAGTACGTTATTGTTGTTGAGGGAAGGACCGAAGAGAGGAAACTCACGAGCGATGATGCCCTCTCCGAGGTTGATGCATTAATGAAAAAAGGTCTTGGGAGAAAAGAGGCTGTCAGAAAAATTGCCCAGGCATATGGATTAAGCAAAAAGGAACTCTATGATAGAAGTCTCACGAGGGAGTGAATGATTTTAATTTTTCTCTGGCTTTTCGTTGTTCTATTACTCTCAATTATGCCGTCCGGGGGTCTGCAAACAGAGCTCCCATTAGATAAAATAATCCATTTTATAATCTACGGGATAACGTCAATCATCCTTTTTAGAGTCCTAAAATTAGGGATGTCAGTGATAAAAGCGACGGTTTTATCTATAGGCATTGCTTCCCTTTATGGACTTGCGATGGAGCTGTTACAATCTCAATTGCCTTGGAGGGAATGCTCTTTCTTAGATGAGGTGGCGAATATTAGCGGCGCCATTTTTTTTGGTTTCATTTATATTTTAATTTTAAAGAACTATCACAGGATAAAGGCTAAATCATAGTTTAACCCGGGTTATTCATAAAAATTGTTACAAACACAGCAGGGGTTGGAGATATAGTATTCTCGCTCATTCTCAGAATAATCTATGTTAGGTGAATCATGCAGGAATGGCGAGAAAGGAAAACTCTTGACTTTTTCTACACTTGGCAATAAAATCTTCCGAAGACCTTAAATTATTTTAACCAAAGATGAGGTGAATCGTGGCACAGAGGCTTCTTCTTGCTGATGACAGTATTACTATACATAAAGTAGTAGAACTAATCCTTGCTAATGAAGGATTTGAGATTAAGGCAGTAACTAATGGTGAGGATGCGTTAGCTATAATCTATACTTTTAAGCCTGATATCGTATTAGCTGACGTGGAAATGCCAAGGCTTAACGGGTACTTCCTCTGCGAAAAGATAAAGCAAGATCCCTCCACCTCTGATATCCCTGTAATCTTGCTCGCAGGAGCATTTGAACCATTTGATGAAGAGCTTGCAAAAAGGGTTGAATCAGACGGTTTTGTTGTCAAACCCTTTGAATCACAGGAGCTTATAAGCAAAATAAATGAGACCCTCTCAAGCGCTGCTATGAGAGAAGGGGCCATAAATGTTAAAGAGGCTCCCGCTGCAGAAGGAGAAGCTGCTGAAGAAGACCTATGGTCAATGGAGGAAATTCCTGAAACCGCCGAGCTTGAGGGGTTACCTCTGGAAGAGGAAGAAGAAGTTGGGAAAGGAGATATATTTGAAGCTGAGGGAGAAATAGGGGTTGTTATCGAGGCTGAACCAAAGGGGACAGTTCCGCCTTTTACAAGAAAAGCAGTGCCTGCTGAAGAAGCAGCAGGTTTAGAAGCAGAATTGCCATCGAGGGATGAACTGAAAGAGATTTTCGAAAAGACACTTAATAGTAAGATGTCATCGTTATTATCTTCTATTGATATAAGAGAAATTATACCTTCATTCCTGGTATCCCCGCTGAAAGAATCTATCGAGAAGATATTGAGTGAGACCATGCCTGAAGTCTCGGAGAGAATGCTTCAAGGTGAAATGAAAGATATCTTTGAGAAAACCGTTAACACTAATCTATCTTCATTTTTGTCATCTATTGATTTTAAAGAAGCTGTCCAATCCTCACTGGAGCCAATTATTAAGGACTCTGTAGCGGATATATTATCGGAAAAGATAACTGATCTTACAGAAAAATTACTGAAAGACGCCCTGAAAGATACTGTAGAATCACTTACAAAGGATGCTGAGCAAACAATAATTAAGTCTATTCAAGAACTTACAGAGATAACCCTAAAAGATACTTTGAGCATTTCCTTTGACTCTGTGGTGAAAGAGACAATAAAGACAGTCGGTGAAATCTTGCCTAACCTGGTTGAAACTACACTGAGGGAAGAGCTAAAGGCTTCTCTTGAATCTCTGAAAAAAGAGATCGAGAATGTAATATGGAAAACCATACCTGACCTTGCTGAGGCAATAATTTTAAAGGAGATTGAGAGGATAAGGTCAGAATTTTAGATAAGAGCTACAATCCTAAAGGCATAGAAGAAAGCTGGTATGAATATTGGAGCTCTAAGGGCTATTTTAAACCCAACCTGACTTTTAAAAATAAAGCGTATTCAATAGTCATACCACCTCCAAATATTACAGGGACTCTCCACATGGGCCATGCCCTTAATGCAACCCTTCAAGACATCCTTGTCCGTTGGAAACGTATGTCAGGTTTTAAAGTCATTTGGTTACCAGGAACGGATCATGCAGGTATAGCGACCCAGAATGTTGTAGAAAAACAACTTGCATCTGAAGGACTGGACAGGTATAAGCTTGGAAGGGAAGCCTTTATAGAACGGGTCTGGAAATGGAAGGCAGAATATGGAGGGAAGATTATTCATCAATTGAAGGGCCTCGGTGCTTCCTGTGACTGGTCAAGAGAAAGATTTACCCTCGATGAAGGTCTTTCAATGGCCGTAAGAGAGGTCTTCGTAAGGCTATATGAAGAATGTCTAATATACAGGGATAATAGACTTATAAACTGGTGTCCTCGCTGTCATACTGCACTCTCAGACCTTGAAGTTGAACACGAGGAGTTGGAAGGTAAACTTACATACATAAAATACCCCTTTTCGGACAGCAGTGGTCATATAACTGTAGCAACAACGAGACCTGAGACTATGCTCGGTGATACCGCGGTAGCAGTTCACCCTGATGATAATCGCTATAAAGATTTCATCGGTAAGACTATAGATCTACCACTTACAGAAAGAAAGATTCCTATAATTTTTGATAATACCATTGATCCTTCGTTTGGAACAGGTGCCGTAAAGGTTACTCCAGCACACGATTTTAAAGACGAAGCTATTGCAAAAAAGCAAAACCCTTCTTTAGAGTTTATAACCGTAATAGGTAAAGATGGACGAATGACTGAAGATGCAGGAAGTAGATACACGGGTATGGACAGGTATGATTGTAGAAGGATTGTCCTAAAGGATTTAAAGGAACAGAATCTCTTAGAAAAAGAGGAGAAGTATAAACATACGATAGGGCACTGTTATAGGTGCAAGACCATCATAGAGCCTTTATTAACCCTTCAGTGGTATGTGAATGTAAAGTCTATTGCAGAAAAAGCGATAAGAGTTGTCAAGGATGGCAAGATCAGGTTCTTTCCAAAAGCATGGGAAAATACCTATTTTGCATGGATGGAGAACATTAGAGACTGGTGTATCTCCCGCCAGATATGGTGGGGGCACAGGATACCTGCATGGTACTGTCAGGAAAAAAAGAGTGAAAAGTGCATAGCCCAGAACGGCATTATTGTATCCCGAGAAGATCCTGAGGAATGTCCATACTGCGGTTCTAAAGAACTCATTCAGGACGAGGATGTCTTAGATACATGGTTTTCTTCAGCCCTTTGGCCTTTTTCTACCCTCGGCTGGCCTGATCAGACAATAGAACTTGATACTTTCTATCCTACGACCGTCCTTGTGACCAGTTTTGATATAATCTTTTTCTGGGTAGCAAGGATGATAATGATGGGGCTCAAATTTATGGGAGACATTCCTTTTGGAGATGTATATATTCATGCACTGGTCAGAGATATTACAGGTCAGAAGATGTCAAAATCAAAGGGCAATGTTGTTGATCCTATACCATTGATGGAAAAGTATGGTACAGATGCTTTCAGGTTTACACTTGCTGCCTTTGCCGCACAAGGCAGGGATATCAAATTTTCGGAAGAGAGGGTTGAGGGATACAGACATTTTGTGAATAAGATCTGGAATGCAGCTAGATTCATTATAATGAACACCGAAATTATTGAGACCAAAAGACAAAAGGCTGCTCAGCGGCTTATGACTTCAAATCTATCATCGAGGTGGATTCTCAGCAGGCTTGCTGATACAGCTGACAATATAAATAAGGCATTTGAGGAATATCGGTTTAATGATGCAGCATCCGATATATATCAGTTTATATGGCATGAATTCTGTGACTGGTATATAGAGATGGCAAAATCAGATATAAAAGACCCGGAATTAAAGAAGGGAGTTACAGAGTGTCTTCTTTATACCCTTGACGCCTCTTTAAGGCTTCTTCATCCCTTTATGCCTTTTGTTACAGAAGAGATATGGCAGAAGATTCCGCATGTCAGAAGGGAGAAGATCCGAGACAGTATTATGATCTCTGAATATCCAAACTCTTTACCAAGGGATTATCAAGCAGAGGCAGACATGTTTTACATGATTGAAGTTGTATCGGGGATAAGAACAATCAGGGGAGAACTAAATATTCCTCCATCTGCTCAACTTAATGTGTCTATAAAGGCCTATTCAAGGAAAGGTGCGGAGATATTAGGAGGAAATGAGCAGTATCTAAAGAAACTTGCAAATGCTAAGGATATAAAGATAGGCATGAAGATAGAAAAACCAGAGGGTTCAGCAACATGCATTAAGAGCACAATGGAGATATATATTCCTCTCAGGGGGCTCTTGAATGTCGACGCAGAAATGGATAGGTTGAAAAAGACCAAGATAGATCTGGAAGAGTCCATCTCTTTTCTTAGCAAAAAACTTCTGAATGACGAGTTTCTCCTGAGGGCACCAAAAGAGGTGGTTGAAAAGGAAAAGACAAGATATGAAGATCTCACAACAAGAAAAGAGAGAATTATGGAGGGTATTAAAAAACTTAAGGAAGTTGGAGGTGAAAAATGACGCAAAAGAAAGAAAGAGAACTTGAAAAAAGTGATGTCGAATTTATTGAAGGAGAATTCATTAATATAAAACAGAGCACTATCAGGTCTGTTGAAGGAGGCCATATCGAACTCCAGCAGGTAGGAGCACTCAGCATAGATGCTGAAAAGATGGAGGTTACGCAGGGGGCAACGGTTTTACTCAAAGGGAACGATGTAAGCCTTAACCAGAGTATAAGTGCTGTTACAGCAGGTGAAAATGTATCAATAAATTTTTCATTATCTCCAGTGTCAATCTCAAGAGAACATGCAGAAGTAAATAGATCTGCTGTGGGTTTATTGGCAGCAAGGGATGTTAAGACTGAAAATTCCTCGGCGCTCCTTGTTGTTGCCAATAAGGTTGAGGGAAATGTAACGACACTGCTTGACTGGCGTTCTGCCCTTGCTTTAGGTGCTGCTTTTGGAGGGATATTAGGATTTCTTTCCTTATTCAAGAGGAGTTAAGGTGGACATCCCTCAAAGCGTTATTGATATTCTCCACTGTGCCCTGCAAGAAGACATAGGCCATGGAGATATTACAACGTTTCTTCTGATACCCGAGGGCACTAAATCAAAAGCGCACTTTATTGCGAAAGAAAAATTTGTTATAGCTGGGATTCCTTTTGTTCAGGAGGTTTTTCGGATCCTTGACCCATCTATAACATTTAAAAACTTTTATCATGATGGGTCGAAGGTTATAAAAGGAGATGTGATTGCTGAGATTTCAGGGAGGACCCGGGCTATTCTTAAAGGTGAGAGGGTAAGTCTTAATATACTTCAGCGGCTCTCAGGTATTGCAACCCTTACCAGTATGTATATAAATAGGATAGAGGGGGTGAAGGTTAAGATTGTTGATACGAGGAAGACGACCCCCTGCC
>CAZXCW010000123.1:0-8616 GCA_964639385.1 uncultured Nitrospiraceae bacterium | reverse complement strand
CCCCGGCCCCCCCCTAAAATCCCCCTCAGCTCCCCGTTTACAAAGGAGGGGGTGGAGGGCTTCGGGGGGATTACTGAGTGCTGTATACTGTTCTGATTTAAGCAGGGCGATCAAAAGTGCTGAGATTATTGCAGAGCCCCATTCTCTTAATCCAATCGTTGGTCCAGCTTTAAGAGAGAGAAACTTCGGCATATGGGAAGGCATGAGTTTTGATGAGATAAAAGAAAAATATCCATACGAGTTTGATGCATGGGCAAGTAATCCTCTGAAATTCAGTCCTATGGGTGGAGAAAGCACCTCAGAAGTAAGAGACAGGGTGATACAGATATTGGACAGGATACTAAATGATCACGATGGAGAAAATATTGTCATAGTTTCCCATGGTGGTGTAAACAGGATAATCCTTTGCCATTTCCTTAGGATATCCTTAGAAAACATTTTCAGGATTGAACAGGACTATGGAGCATTAAATATTATTGAGTTTTCGGATAAATACCCTGTTGTGAAACTCGTTAACGGTGTGATCAATGGCTAAGACATTAATGATACAGGGAACAGGCTCAGGGGTTGGCAAGAGCTTTATTGTTGCGGGTCTTTGCAGAATATTCAGAGACATAGGGGTTAATGTTGCTCCCTTCAAGGCACAGAACATGGCGCTTAACTCTTTTATAACAAGGGAAGGTGGTGAGATTGGTCGTGCACAGGCGCTTCAGGCGGATGCAGCAAGAATCGAACCTTCAGTGGATATGAATCCTATACTCCTTAAGGCATCAAGTGAGGCAAGCTGTCAGGTGATTATGAATGGAAGGGTCCATTCTAATATGAAAGCGCATAAGTATTATGAATTTAAAAAAAAGGCATGGATAGCTGTAACTAAAGCATATGAAAGATTATCAAGAAAACATGACCTCATTTTGATAGAAGGTGCTGGAAGCCCTGCAGAGATAAATCTTATGGATGCCGAGATAGTAAATATGAGGGTCGCAAAACATACAAAGGCACCTGTAATTTTAGTCGGCGACATAGATAGAGGAGGGGTTTTTGCATCCTTATACGGGACTATCGAGCTTCTTGACGGCGATGCTGATTATATAAAGGCATTCATCATCAATAAATTTAGAGGAGACATATCTATCCTTAGGCCGGGACTTAAGATGATACAGGAGAAAACGGGTAAACCTGTTATAGGTGTAATCCCGTATCTCGGGGACATAGGACTTCATGAAGAGGATGGGATTCCTGTTGAACGGTTTAAACAATTTAAACAGTTTGATGAAATCAAGCCGTTAAAGATTGCAGTATTACGGTTAAGGTATATTTCTAATTTTACAGACTTTGACCCATTCATGTATGAGCCAGACATCGAACTGATTTATACTCTGCGGGATAGAGATATTGAGAATACCGACTTAATCATTATTCCTGGTTCGAAAAATACTACAAAAGATCTTCTATTTCTGAGAGAAAATGGCATAGAAGAAAGCATAAAACGTGCAATAAAGAAAGACATTTCACTCATAGGAATCTGTGGTGGCTATCAGATGCTCGGAAGAAAGATATATGATCCCGTCGGCATAGAAAGCAATCACAAAGAAGTAAAAGGGCTTGGATTCCTTGATATAGAAACGACCTTTGAAAAGATAAAAATCACATCGCAGGTTGAAGCAGAATTAATCAATAATGGTGTATTTGGCTTTGAACCGATTGATTGTCGACTAAGGGGCTACGAAATCCACATGGGTAGAACTACAGGCAATATTAGCTTATTTAATTTATTTCGCTTCACACCTCACACTTCTACACCTATTTTGGATGGAGCGATAAAAGGCAATGTCTGGGGGACTTATATTCATGGGATATTTGATAATGACCGATTCAGGCGAAGTCTCATAAATTCTTTAAGGGTCAAATGGGGATTAAAAAAGATTGAAGAGGTAGCGAATTATTCAAAATTAAGGGATGATGCTCTTGATATATGGGCAAAAATCTTAAAGGAGAACATAGATATAAAATTTATAGAAGGGTTGATAAAGAGCTGATTAGTTGACCCTGTTCAGGATATTTATTTTGTACTCTCGAAACTATACGCATTACCAAAGGTTGCTATAAGATCCCACAGGGGGAATACAATTTTAATAAAAGTTGACAGTGATACTATAAGGGGGGTGAGAATAAATTCAATATTTAAAATCTAAGAAAATTACGGTGGCTGGATGTCAGGGAAGAGAGGTGTAAATCCTCCACTGCCCCGCAGCCGTGAAGGGAACGAAAACCTAACTCAAGAGTCACTGCCATGGGTAATACCATGGTGGGAAGACGGGTAAGTAGGTAGCCCTGAGTCGGAAGACCTATCCAGACCAAGAAATTTTACTAACCTTAAGAAATTTCTCGAGGGGGAGAAGATGAAAAGTCTTTGGTCTTTAGTTTTTAGTTTTCAGTTCTCAAAAATTCTCTTTAGTCTTATTTTTCTCATAGCCTTTCACTTTTTACCCGGTGCTTTTGCATTAGCAGAGGAAGAGACTACTTCATTAGAAGAAATTGTGGTAACTGCTACAAGGTATGAAGAAAAATTAACCAATGTCCCTGCTTTTGTAACTGTTATCACTGAAGAAGACATACAGAACGCTACTGCTCAAAACATACCTGATCTTTTACGAACCGAAATAGGCATTCATGTGAATGATATAGCTGGAAATCGTCGATATTTCACCGTGGATTTGCGCGGTTTTGGGGAAACCGCGCCTTCAAATGTATTAGTTCTGGTAGATGGCAGGCGGGTCAATCAGGCTGATCTGAGCGGTGTTGATTGGACCCAGATTCCCCTTGAAAGGGTAGAAAAAATAGAGATCATAAGAGGAGGAAGCGGAAGCGTGCTTTATGGAGATAATGCAACAGGAGGTGTTATTAACATTATTACAAAAGAGGGAGATAAGTTTAGAGTAGGAGGGAAGCTGGCTTTAGGAAGTTACGATACTTTCAAGAGCGATGTTTATGTCAGTGGAAGTCTAAATAGCTTGTCCTACTATTTATCCGGGCGGTATTTGACTTCAGATGGATATAGAGAGAATAGCGATACCGAGGCTAAGGATCTTGGGTTAAACATGGGTTATTATGCTAAAGATTTCATGAAATTCAATTTTAGCAGTGGATATCATAAAGATAACACAGGACTTCCTGGTGCTTTGAAAGAAAGCGATTTTGCTGCAGGTGCCTCAAGAACGGAATCAAAAAATCCCAGAGACTTTGCTGATGTGGAGGATTATTATTTTAAGGCTGGACCCGAGATTTACTTTTTTGATGAAAGCATCTTTAAAATTGATATATCTTTTAGAAAAAGAGCGTGGTTATCCTTTTCTTCTGGCGACTGGGGGAATTTTTTGGGTGACAGCGAGATTGAGACAGTGGCTTTATCCCCGCAGATTCTTCTAAAAAGTCATATAAGTGGAGCAAAGAATAGTCTTATTCTTGGTATTGACTATCAGAAGGCGGATAATAATATTGTAAATAAGTCTCTTTTTTTCGGGTTCTCATCTATCGGAATTTTTGACCTAAAAAAGAAAAACTATGGTTATTACATCCACGACGAAATAAATATTGCAGATATCCTCTATCTATCAGGGGGATATCGGCTTGATAGAGCAGAATTTACCTTTAAACCGAGTAATCCTGACAGAATAGCTATGGATGAAGATGTATACACGGCAGGTATTAATTATACCTTCTATAAAAAGTCCTATGTCTATTTCAATTTTGCAAGGAGTTTTAGATATCCCCTTCTTGATGAACTATATAGTTTTATTACCAATACTGTAAATATAGATTTGATTCCACAAACATCAAACAACTATGAGCTTGGGATCAGACATTATTTTGCAGATGGATTGTATGCCCATCTCAATTTTTTCAGGATCGATACAGATAATGAAATCTTTTACAATCCAATGACATTTATGAATGAAAATTTAGATGGTATGAGCCGTCGATATGGCGTAGAAATATCATTAGATGCAAAGGCCACCAAATGGTTAACTTTAAGAGGGGGCTATGCATATCTCGATGCGACTGTCAAAGAGGGGAGATTCAAGGGAAAAGAAGTGCCAAATGTTCCTAAACATAAGGCAACTCTGGAGGTATTATCTTCATTAGGGAAAGGTTTTACTGTTGCTATCAATGGAGTCTATATTGGTGAACGTCCGTTTATCAGTGATTTCTCAAATGCCTTTAGTAATCAAAAAAGTTATGTCGTCCTTAATAGCAAAATACAATATCAATGGAGATCTTTAAGGGTCTTTTTAGATATAAATAATTTCACGAATAAGGAGTACTCAGAATATGGAGTTATTGGAGGATTCCCTATTGAAAAGGCATTTTATCCGTCACCAAAGAGAAACTTTCTTGTTGGACTATCAGTTGATTTATAGAATGATTTTCATACCCCAATGTTTTTCTTTCGGAAATGCTCGAGGAACTCTTTAAACCTATGGACATCAAATGGAATATGATAATCTCATTTGTTCTTCATGTTGCGGTGATTACCACCTCTTTTCTTATTAGTTATAGAGAGGTGGAATCCATTCTTCCTAAATACTATATGTTAGCCTCTATCGTCGAAGAAAAGGCAACTGTGACATCCACAGCCTCCTCTCCCATATTTCCTCATCAACTGGCAAAAGTATACAAGAAGGGGGTTGTCTCGCCAGAGCCTGCCAGCAATAATACAGGATTTTTCTCTAACACCCAGATCCGTCCTGAGCTAAAAAATTCTGAGCCCCGTAATGAATACGGGGATCAGAATGACATGAGACGAAAGAATGACGAAAGCGAAGCTGCCTCCGCGAATAATAAGGTAGGTACGACAATCTTAGTAAATCAGCATGTAAGCTTGTCAGAAGAAACAAACATGTCACATTCTAACACCAAAGAAAATAAAAGTGATCCCGCCTCGCCTTCCGAAAATCCTCCTATATCTACCTTCAATAAAGGACAGAGAGGGATTGAAAAAGGGTGGGGGAACGGATTACCGGAGCAAAATACCGCTTCTAAGAAAATAGGGGAAAGTCGATCTGTAGACGAAATCTCGGAGAGCACTAAAAAGGGGGGCAGTAAAAATAATAAGGGTCTATACGCCCTTATAAGGTCTGCTATAGAGAGGGCAAAGAGCTATCCTTTACTTGCAAGAAAAAGAGGGATGGAAGGGACTGTACTGGTCAGTTTTAAGATTGATAGGAAGGGCTTTCCAGGAGATATTAAGATAATAAAAAGCTCAGGTTATCAGATACTCGATGAGGAGGTCCCGAAGATGCTCAGAAAGGCCTCTCCGTTACCGGAACTGAGTGGTGAAATAGTAATTCCCATAACCTTCAAACTTATGGAATCTATCTCAAATCGCTAAAATCTCTTATTGGTCTACAATCATAACGTAGCCGTAGGTTTTAGCCTGCGATTTATAAGGCTCTCAAATTACGCAAACTAAAAGCTTACGGCTACAATTAACCCGAATAATGCATTATTTGGATTAATGACTTTTGCGAGAGCTTCAACTGATTCTCTCTATTGCTTTAACAAGCAAATCTCTTACTTCCTTATCAAACAATATCCGTGCATGATTAAGGCTTAAATTATAATGTTCATTACACCAGGGAATCCTTGAGCTCTCTGCGGATACTAATCCATCACCTTTTCCCTCTTTTATCTCTTCAGGATAGAGTTTATCAGGGATCACTTTCTCAAAAATTTTAGGGATGGAGAAGAGTTCATCGGGCCGTAGAAACCATCTGTAATAATTACCCTCTTTAACAGCATCCCAACGCCATCTGTAGAGGCTAAAGAGCATTGGGTATGTTCCTCCCAAAGAAATATAATATATCCAATCAAAAGGCTCATCTTTGAAGGATCTAAGAAAGGGAGATTCAGGAAGGAGCTCTTTTAGGGCCTTGCTTTTGAGGAAATCTAATACGTGTTTTATCGAGGAAGAAAATGTATGCTTGTTACCGAGATTTACAAGAGGACTAATCAAAGAAGCGAGGGGTTTTAGATAACAGGCAATTCTGGCTATTGAACTCCCCTTGTGAGGAGAAGAGATTGTTATAAGGCATCTTACTGATCTATCTTTTCCCATGAGATATCTCCTTCCAATGATCCCTCCTCTACTGTGGCCTATTAGAATAACACCAGCTTTTGTCAGCTCGTTAGTAAGCTTTATAACTTCTTTTAGCTCTGGAACGACAGAATCTATGGATCCTGCGGGTCTTTTTTGGCTCCATGTAATCATCGGATATCCCTTGAGCCTGAGGTCATCAAAGATAGTCTTAATTACATCAGGCTGTACCCCCGTTGAAAATTCAGAAATTTCTTCTTCTGGTTTATCCCTGCTGAGCCCAAAGTCCCCCACAGAAGGTTTCTTACCAAGAAAGATCTTCAAAGGAAGCCTTCCTCCAAGAATTCGGGACTTTGATGGATTCACCCATATATCCTTATCCATACCAAGACCATGGATGAATACAACAGCAGGCTTATCGGCGTTGCCTCTGTTGATGGCAATGTCAAGATTTCCTATCACTTTGTTATCCTTAGTTTAATTCTTATTTTGCTTAAGGCAACAGTAGGAATTCAACAATTTCCCCTTTGAAGGTGCACAAAAATGGGCACAGTCTTATCAGGTCTTTCAGGATATTTTTGGTTACAGTAGTCTGAATCAGCAGATTCAGACTTCTTTAATATCCTCTTGAGTCTTTTCTATATAAGGGGATAATATAAAGGTAATTCTCGGAGAAAAAGGTTCAGTCAGAAGTGGTATATCCTAACTGTTCGGATAATTTCGGATGCAACGAGAAATATAAAATGTGGTTTGAAAAAAATGAAGGACAATGTAGTCCTCTGGATATGCAAATCATGCGGATATGCTTGGAGGGGTAAATCTCCAAAAGTTCGAGCAACTCGTCCTCATTGTTCCCGATGTGGAAGCCAAAATGTTAGAGTTAAAGACTGGCTTATTGATAGAGAGAGATGGGAAAAAGCAAGGCAGAATGCTTTGGTAAGAGCTGACTGGAAATGTCAAGCATGTGGTTACAAATTAGGTAACTCCGCCCCAGTTCATCACTTAAACTATAGTGATTATTATCATCCTGATAATTTGGTCTGCCTCTGTCCTCATTGCCACTTCCTGATTCATAAAAAATCTCCTTCTTATATCATTGGCAAGATATCCACATTCTTTGGAATAATTTCAATTATTCTGGGAATTCTTAGTATCAATGAAATGAGAATTTCACAGAGTCCAATATCTCAAGCTACGTTGGTTCTGGCTTTTATAGGATTACCTCTTGGAACGGGTTTGATTCTTCTTGCTCTTAGGTTAACCAAGGAGACTCGAAAAGTGCGAGGAGCGGTTAAAAAAGTTATTAATGAAAGACTGGAACTCCAAGAAGCTATCTCAGTTGAGAGCGAAGTAATTGGAACACAGACAAATGAAATTTTTCATTGTCAACAATGTGGAAAAGAAATATCAGAACAGGAATTTGATGAGCTTTTAGGTCTTTGTAGGCAATGCCGTGGGATGCCATCGCAAAAGGGATTTCCTGCCCCACCAGGATTCCCAAAGCTATGATAGAATTTATTAAGCAGTTTTGCATAAGAGCGGCTAAAAGGCTTCATTCAAATTGTTTTGGGCAACTTCTTTTAACCTGAAAATCATAACAATGAAAAAGGATTAATGATGACAATTGAAATGAAGAAAAAGAAGAATTCAGAAATTAGAAGATTAGTATTAGCTAAAAAACTCTATCTCCATGGATGTATCCACGTATCTACTAAGGATAAGGTAAGTAGAATGCTTTCTATCCACCACTTTGATAATGCTATTGAAATAGTTTTGAAATGTGTAGCCACTAAACAGGGTCTTAAATCAGAAAGAAAATATTTCCACTTTTGGGAGCTTTTGAAGAAAATAAAGGATTTACCGTTAAAAGAGCAGATAAGAGATCTACATGAGATAAGGAACATCATACAGCATCAAGGGGATATCCCATCAATGGAATCTGTTATTAAATACAAAGGTTATGTAGAAGATTTCTTTAAGAGGGTTTGTAGCGAGATATTTGATGTGTCTTATGAAAAGTTATACCTCTCTGAACTGATTGAAAATAAGAAGTTAAAAGAAAAAGTATCAGAGGCTGAAGCAGCTTTTGAAAAAGGAGGATATAAGCGATGTATAGAGTTATGCGATGATGCACTTACATCAACAACATTTGAGGAAGCCGATATATTTCGCATTGCTGGAATGCTAACTGGATATTGGGGAGCATCTGAAGAACTTAAAATGGTTATCAGCAAAGATTATCCAGAAAAATATAAAGGAAAAGATTTCTTTGAGCTTGCAAAAGAATTAAGTAAAGCACTTCTCCAACTTGGGCAAGCAGCAACAGGTATGCAATTTCTAAATGAATACAAAATGGACTTCCTAAAGCATAGACGAATAAGGGAGACCTTGGGAAATTTATCCGATAATGAACTTCGAGAGAGTGCTGAGTCTTCTTTACATTTTATCACAAATCTTATCTTGAAATGGCAAGAGGAAGAATTTTTAGCAGGTATATTATAACAAAAGCGATGACATAG
>CAZXCW010000122.1:0-8801 GCA_964639385.1 uncultured Nitrospiraceae bacterium | reverse complement strand
TTAAAGGTATGCAACCATAGTTAGATTTGGTTCCATTTTCATTATTACTAACAGAGAGGGCACTTCCTTAGTCTCCCCTCCCTTGATCATAGTAATTAACACCTTTAATTTTGCTGATTTAATAGCATAGATTTTGATATAATTTTTATTGAAGGTGATCTGGATGCCTACAATAACTATGGAGGTAAAAAGGAGAGATTCATGAAAGAGCCTAAGATAATTGTCCAAGAAAAAACCCTTACTATACTTTTAGCCTTAGATGATGAAAAATACTGTGCCTATTGTCCTGAGCTTGATCTTGTTACAGAAATGGATACACCTGAGGAAGCTGTTGAAGATATGATTGAGGCGATAAAGGATTATGCGAATGAATATATGACCAGTTTTCAACTTTATTCTAACAGTCCTAACAGAGCCCATCATTTACCATATATAGAGGCTATAAAAAATTGCAAAAATGATTGGGAATTAAAAATGTTAATTGAGATAAAACATGGCATCATATACGTATGAACAATTTAGAACAGTGCTTAGAAGATTGAATTTTGAAAAAGTTCGCTCAGAAAAACATGGAACTTGGCGCAAAGTTCTTCCTGATGAAACAATTCTTAGAGCAAGAATTAGTCACAAGCATGGAAATGATATTCCCAAGTGGCTATTTCATGAAATGTTAAGACAGACAGGTATTAATAAAAAGGAATTTGAGAGAATTTTAAAAGAGGAATAAGGCTTTAAGGGGGAAAGTGACAAGGGGGTGCTTAAATATTAAATACACGTTTGCAAGCCATAATGAGACATCAAGAAATAAACAAGGCATTTTCTTTCGATAAGCATTTTCAAACCATGGGGTTTACAGTAGTACCCTAACCGTTTTATTATTCATAGCGAACTATGTTCCAATATTCGTCATTCCCGTGAAAACGGAATGACAAAAAATAGCTTAACCCAAATAATGCAGACATTGTTCAAAAATTTATTTAACTTGTCTACGACATGAAAAATATTCCAATAACCATCGTTTAAAGGTATACACTAAGGTATCGAAAAATAAATTTTCTCACAACATCTGCATTATGTAAATACATTTTTCGGACTAATATTGACAGTTGGTCATAAAGTTGAACATATATCTGATAGATTTGCTAAAAAATATTGTAATAAGGGAGGTAATAAATGTCTATTTTATCACCGAAATTGGGTGAGGTTCTGGTCAAGACAACACACTCAAAAGATATAGATGACGCTTTAAATAAAATCTTCTCAGAATATTTGGAATTGAAGCTAAAAACATTACAGGAGACAATCGTAGAGTTTCAGAAAAAATGGGGTATGACTTTTGAAAAGTTCAAAAAGCATTTTAAGGAAGGGACTTTGAAAGAAGATACCTATTCTTTTAACACAGAGAAAGACTACTGGCAGTGGGAAGAAGCTGAGACTTTAAAAAAACACTATGAGAAGATTAAAGGTCAGTGGATATAAGCCAATTCCTTCTTTTGGTGCTCAGAGGTCTCTCCAAACTTGATTTTGTAAAAAAGGTAGATGTTCAAACAGAAGTATTTATTTTTAAAGCCCGTGCAATCTTAAAGAAAAATCGCTTCTTACATATATATTTTAATGAACTTACTGGTACCACGGCCTTTGCACTTATAGAAAAGGACATACGAATTTAGGGGATAGATTATGACAATATGAGAGGATGGCATTTACATCCATTGGAAAATCCTGAATCTCACCTCCATCCCTTCTTCTTTTTTACAGCGTTATAACTAAAATTTTGTCCGATTCCTGTTTATATGTTACTCTGAGATATTTTTCAGGTACCTTTAACCATGCATTCAATTTACCCTCTGATGAAGACTCAATAAAATCGGGTTTGTTTATTGCTGATTCAACCTCAGACTCTTTAATTTTATGCAATCGCATTCTATTTTTTGCATGCCTGGTGAATTTTAGCGGCTTCACTATTTGAATGTTATCATATAAATCTCTAACTTTTAACGAGGTCGATTCATCACCACTCATTGCGAGGCTGACAAAGTCAGCCGAAGCAATCTGACACGAAGTGTCATTCTGAGCCCTTCGATGAAGAATTATGAGACTGATTAGATAGAAGATACTTTTATTTATGAATGCCCATATGTCTTCTGAGAAAATAATTCCAGTCGTGGTATTTTGATAACACTCGGGCTTCAAATAAGATTCGCTTTTCAGTATTTTTATCGACAAGCAGTATTCCATTATTTACTATCTGAAAAAGAAAAATAGGTGAATCAAGAGTGTTCAAAGAGATAATCTGAATCTCTTTATCTGTTTTCCTTGATATTTCAGATTCAAGATAAAAAACAGTCCATTGAGGAAGTTTTTGGGGATCTTTCTTAAAAAATATTGCAATATCCAAATCGCTCATTTCATCTGAAGTGCCTTTTGCCTGTGACCCAAATAAATATGCAAATTCAACAGCAGAATTCAATTTAAGTATTTTTTTTATTTTATCAATCATAGCTTTTCAATATAATCAATGAATCTTTTCATATCACTTAATCCTGATTTTAAAAATCTTATCAATACATTATTGGTATCTACCTGGTAGTCATGAGCAAGAAAATTTCTCAATCCAGCAATATAAACGAATTTACTGGCAAAGCTTTTTGGGATAATTTTATTATCACCAAGTTTATATATGGAATCACTATAGGTAGATGGCTTCGGAAGCCCTTTAACAGCAATAACTGTATCTGCTATATCAAGGGCAATCTCTGCGCAAAGGTAAACGGATCGCTCTGTTATCTTTTTTGTCTCAATAGATATTCTTAGATTCTTTAGAAATTTTTCTCTGTTAGTCTTTAAATACAGAATTTCCTCTTTCAGTCTTTCAAGTTTTCTGAAGACAACCTCATTCATAGCCTATTATAGCAAGTTTTTAAAAATGTAAGTAAGCATCCAGATGTGGAGATCTGACCCCTGGATTTTCTTCAGCTCTAACCGGAAAAAGATTGACAGCGTCACCTATAGGTAAGAATATATAAAGCGACCCAGAGCGTTTCTCTTATTTTTTTATACATCATATATTGACACATCATTAAATATAATGTATATTAAATCATGAGAGCATTAAAGAAAAGACCCATACAGATTTATATTGAACCGAAACAGGAAGTGCTGCTTGAGCGAGTTGCAAAGAAAAAGGGTACTTCAAAGGCAGAAATAATACGCCTCAGTATTGACAGTTATCTCAGTGCCCTACCCGTAGAGGAAGACCCTGCATTTGGTATCATCGGACTCGGAAGATCTGGAAAGGGCGATATATCCGAAAAACATGATGTCTACGCTGTACAATATGCTTCCGGTCGTGCAAAAAGGAAACAGTAATGCCTCAGGAGGGTATATTTGTAGACACGGGAGCGTGGCTTGCCCTTGCCGATAAAGACGATGCCCATCACAAGAAAGCTTCCTCAATTTTTCCCTCACTCCTGAAGACAGGTAAGGGACTCATAACAAGCAATCTTGTTATCGCTGAATCGTATATTCTCATCTTAAAAGAACTCGGTCATACTGCAGCCATTGATTTTATCGAGAGGATCAACGGCAGTCCTCGAATCATGCGAATCTGTTCGGGTCCTGATATCGAGAAGGAAGCTGAGGGAATATTGAAGAAATATAAGGATCAGGACTTCAGTTACACAGATGCCGTCAGTTTTGCCATAATGAGACATCAAGAAATAAACAAGGCATTTTCTTTCGATAAGCATTTTCAAACCATGGGGTTTACAATAGTACCCTGATAAGAAACCGCTCAAACTACCACGCCGATTCATCGGCACAAAGGAGCATGAATATAGACCCCTCTTTTCCAAAGAGGGATTATGAAAGATCTCACATTTCAACCATCGGAACAGAGTTTGTTGTATAAATGCATTTTTCGGGTTAATAAATGAGGATAATGATAAAATATGGCCTATTGACAAATATGACTATTTGCATTACTCTAATTATTAGTAATACTTTTTATATAAGTAAGGAGATTTTAAATGGCAACAACAGTTTTGAAGATTACTGATAAGGGACAGGTAACGATTCCGAAAGAGATAAGGGATCTCTTAAAAACCAATGTAGTAACTTTTGATGTAATAGAAGGTAATGTGGTAGTAAGGCCGGTTCGCGATGTAGGAGGTTCTTTAAGTGAATATGCCAAAAATGTAAAAGGCGATATCTCTTTTAGAAAGGTAAAAGATATGGCGTGGGAGGAGGCTGTTCGTGAAAAAACCACTAAAAAATCTTCCTGATACAAATGCTGTATTAAGGTATTTATTGAAGGACAACATTGATTTATACAATAAGGCAGGGAAATTTTTCAGAAAGGTTAAAGTGGGAGAGGAAAAGGCGGTAATCCTTGAAAGTGTAATTGTTGAGTGCATATATGTTCTGACAAAAATTTATAAAGTTCCGAAGGAGAAAGTAGCCAGCAGTTTGATAGATATTTTGCATTATAGAGGTATAGTTAATAATGATCAGAGGGAATTGATTGAGGCATTAACTTTTTTTACTAACCAAAATATAGATATTGTTGACTGTATTCTACTTATGAAGGCAAAAAGCTCTCACGCAGCTCTTTTTTCGTTTGATAGAGATTTAAACAGAATAGCAGATAAAAACATGTAATGCGACCTCAGGTCACTCACATCAACGCGCCTCTTCGGGTGTTTTCAGATCCGCTGGCAAATCCTTTTCACAGGCGGTTAAAGCTTTTGAACATTTCTCCTCGCAAGAAGTATTCTTGCATTTTTCTAAACATGCATCATACTTTTCTAAACATGTATTTGAAATAGCTATTTGTTTTTCTCTCTGAGCGTCCTCCTTTTCATTTTGTTTTGACTTGGCAGCTTTTTTTCTCTCTTCAAGAATTTTTTTATATACTTTGCCCATTGTTCCCGATGGTGCTTTTTCCTCACCTGAACAATACGAATAAAGGGAACCAACAAATAACGCACACATTAATAACACAAAGATTTTTTTAATGCTCATATTTTCCTCCTGGCAGCTTAGGCTTATTGTAAAGAATTCTATCTTTGATAGCCTTAATAGAGATAGTATATCATTAGTGCCCGATAAAAAGTTTCATAGATGTCATGCTGAACCCTGAAAGTGTCATTCTGAGCCGAGCCCTGAATCGAGTTCAGGATCTGAGACCCTGAAACGAGTCCAGGGTGACAAATAATGAGTTTTTAGCAGCACAGTGTGCTATAGTATGTCATTCCGATGACGGTTGTCATTGCGAGGGAGGATATCCCGAAGTAATCCCACACATGCCCCCGGTCATTGCGAAGGGCGAGGCCCTGAAGCAATCTCAAAGTAATAGATTGCTACGCTTCGCTTGTAATGACGCTCAAATTTGGCATGCCTTTCGGGCTCCCAATGACCCTCAGTTAATGTATTAATTAAGCATTCCCAAACATTGACATCCGAAAGATGAAACAAGTAGACTAATTACAGGAGGTGGTAAAGTATGTCTACAACTACAGTTAGAATCCCTGAAGAAAAAAGAGACATTCTCAAGATTGTGGCAAGTGTCGAAAAAAGAGATATAAAGGAAATACTCTCAGAGCTTATAGACGAGTATATAGAAAGACACAAAGAGACCCTGGAGATTCTTTCAAGACCTGAATGGGTTGATGCTATCAACCTGGGATTGAAGGCTTCGGAGAAGGGTGAAGTAATTAAGTGGAGAAAGAAAAAATCTGGGAAATAATCCTTACAAAACCTGCTGTAAAAATCTACGATAAGTCAAATAAAGTGATGCAGAAACGGCTTGATAGATGTTTTGAGGCGTTAGAGAAAAACCCTTTATATGGCAGCAACATAATGCCTCTTACAGGTAAACTAAAAGGACTTTATAGATACAGGGTTGGAGATTGGCGAATAATTTACAGGCTCTTTAAAGAAGATATGATTGTCGAAATTATTGCAATACTAACAAGAGGCGATGCATACTAAAAATATAAACAACCTCTAAAGCATGATCTTGAAGTCTGAAGGTATTGATTAATGGTTACATTACGAGATACAAGATCCAGCATATCAGCACTTCGTAATCAGAGGTTTCTGAAGGCTCAGGCAGTATTGAAAAGAGCGATACACATCCTCATCAGAAAATATCATGTCAGCAGGATTATACTCATAGGCTCACTTACTGATAAACATCTTTTTGGTTTCCATTCAGATATTGACCTTTGCGTTGAAGGACTTCCAGACAATCTTTATTTCCAGGCAGTGGGAGAACTTCTTTTGGAGGCGGGTGAGTTTGACATTGATATTGTCCCCATTGAAAGTGTGCCACCAGAGATGATGGATCGGATTAAAAAAGGGAAGGTACTCTATGAAAAAAGATGAGCTTTTTTTCAAAAGGATAAAAGCAGAACTCCTCTCAGAGCTTAAACAAATTTCGAAATTAATGGATGAATACAGAGATTTTGTTGATAAGTATTCAGATCATATGGATGCATACCTGCTGAGGGTAAAAGCATCCTTTATGGCTGATTTCTACATGGGAATTGAGAAGGTTTTTAAGCTTATTGTTGAGGAATTAAACGGAGGTACACCGAGGGGCGAGGGATGGCATAAAAGGCTTCTCCATACGATGACGCTTGAAATGAAAGGAATAAGACCAGCCGTTATATCTAACGAATTATATCTTGATTTACTGAAGTTTTTAGGTTTCAGGCATGTTGTGAGGCAAGCATATGGCTTTCAACTGGATGTAAAGAGACTTGAAGAATTGGAGAAAATATTCGAAAAGACGTGGAGAAGGTTTTTCAGGGAAATAAAGAAGTTCAGTAATTTTCTTGCAGGAAATTAGAGATGTCGAAGGAATTCGGATTTTTTTGGAGAGGGAAAAATAATAGTATTTATCATAGAGAAACGGATGTAAGATAATAATAATTTTAAAAGAAAGGAGGCGCGATGCTGTTTGAATATATTCAAGGTGCGTTGGAAAATGCAGGATATAAAAAATTAGATAACGGGACGTGGTTTGCTGAAATTCCGGGGTTCGAAGGAGTGTGGGCTAACAGTAAAACAGTTGAAGAATGCAGAAAAGAACTTATGGAAGTTTTAGAGGAATGGCTTATTCTTAAATTAAGAGATGGAGACCCCATAGAAGCGAAGACATAGATATAAGTCTGCTTAAAGAAATACTCAGTCAAGCGGATATAAGTAGCGAAGAGTGGAACAAGGCCTAACCTAAAAGGAAAATAATTTTTATTGGGCATCTTTAACAAAAGAAAAGACTAATGTTATGAAGAGAGACTCGATGAGAAATTTTTGTGCAGCTCCATGGGTAGAAGGCGTGATATATATGAACGGCAACCTTCAAACATGCTCCAGGAATAGCACGGTTTTTGGAAGCTTAAAAGAGCAGTCACTGGAGGAAGCATGGAGGAGTGAGACATTCCAGAACTTCCGTAAAAGGATTGCAAAAGGAGAATTTCCAGACGAGCAATGCAGGAACTGCTATGGTAACGGAACTGCCCGTTCTCTGATAGCTGAATTTGATAGAGTACTCTATATAAACTCTGTCATTGTGTCGGACCATCTGAATAATTCGTCTGTAAGCAGACTCAGACGCCTTTTGTCCCGTAGAACTGCGAGTAATGGAGATGACAAGTTTTTTAAAAAATACCTTTCCGAAATTGAGTGCCTGCTCAATAAATCAAATAAATCAAAAAAAATTGACGTTCGCGTAAAAAACGCATTGAAGAAGTTAAGAATTATAGGAATTGCAGTAAGGGATTACCTGAAAGGAGCGGAGCTTCCAGAGATTGTAGCGCCTTACCGCCAGGTAAACTTGATCAGTGGTTGCAATGCACGTTGCATAATGTGCTGCGGAAGGTATAACGGGGAAATATACCGTAATCAGTTTATGGACGAAAGCTATATCAGGCGTGCCTTTTCAAGAAGGGAGGATATTACAGGTTTCTTTTTGAATGGAAGTGAATTTCTGTTATACCCAAAATGGAGAGAACTTGCTATGGCTCTTGCAGGAGATGGAGTGAAACTTTCTATCTCCACCAATGGAATTTTACTAACACCTAAGAACATTAGATTTTTAGTAGATAATAAAATTGTCAAAAATCTCAATGTAAGTATGGACGGTGCGACAAAGGAGACACTTGAGAGTATCAGGGTGAATGTCAAATATGATAGGCTGGTCAAAAATCTGAAGTATCTCTTTTCATACGCAACAGAAAAAAAATATGACTTTCTGTTGACATTTTCATTTGTGTTAATGAGAAGAAATTATAAAGAGTTTCCCCTTTTAGTCAGACTTATAAACAGTATCCGTAACGGATTCACCTATCCAAATGTAAATATTTTCTGCCAGGCTCTTGAGACTTACAATATTCCAGGATATAACGAGTTCTATAGACAGGAACACCATTCAACAGTGGATAGAGATGAGCTAATTAAAGTGTTCAAAGAAACACTGAAAGCATCTAAAAACACGGGCATAGAAACAGGCGCCTTTTATTCATATAGATTAAAAGACTTCATAAAACGTGGTTGCCCATTTCCAGTGTTTGTTGACAGATAAGTTCGTAAGTAAGACCATATTCTTGTCATTCTCCGGTTTGACCGGGGAATCCAGGATAAATGCCTATAAATCAATTGCTCAGAGATACATAAAAGAACCTATAAGGAATTTTCTGATAAAATACTAATAATAAATGTGGTAGATAAGACATAGTGGGACAGAATGAAGATAGAATACAGTAAAGAAGCAGACGCAATTTATGTCTATTTCAAAG
>CAZXCW010000121.1:0-8829 GCA_964639385.1 uncultured Nitrospiraceae bacterium | reverse complement strand
AGGATTCGATGGAACTGCTTCAGCAACTAAATGGGAAAAGTACCTACAATAAAATTCTCTTACTGTTTTTAATTGTAAATAAATGAGATGATTCTACTTCTTTGCACTTGTAGCTCTGATATTAGTACTGGGTTTTTTAAGTTATCAGATATTAAAACCCTTCCTGTCTCCTATAGCATGGGCGATTGTGCTTTCCACAGTTTTTTACCCTATCTATGTTTTTACTGTTAAACATATAAAATGGAAAACAGTAGCAGCCCTTATTACCCTCTTAATCATACTCGTGGTAATTCTTGGTCCCTTTTCATATCTCTCATATTTACTTATTAGTGAGCTGAAGACTATAGGAAACTACCTGCAAGCGGGGAATGTCGAACCGCTGAAAAATCTCTTTCAGCATCCAACAATCAATGTAATACTAAATAAGCTGCTTTCATTATTTAATCTCAGTGAGGAGGAACTCAATAAAACAATTGCTGGTGTCATATCGCAGCAGGGTAATGAATTAGTTGGCGGAATTACTAAAGGGATGGCTAATATTATCACGATATCATTAGACTTCATATTCATGGTCTTTTCTATCTTTTTCTTTCTCAAGGATGGACCTGAACTGCTTACGAAGATTCGTAACTACTTGCCTTTCTCAGAAAAACACAAGGATAGGCTGGTAAAGCAGGTCAGAGATATTGTTATTTCTACAATTTATGGTGGCATAGCTGTATCTATAGTTCAAGGAACCATAGCAGGGGTTGCCTTCTTCATTCTTGGAATCCCGAATCCTGTTGTCTGGGGATTTACCACCTCCATTGCCTCTTTTATTCCCCTCCTTGGAGCATCTGCGGTGTGGGTTCCAATTACCATATATCTTTTTATAGAGGGGGCGGTGTTAAAAGGACTGGCCCTTGCGATTATTGGAATATTTGGGATAAGCTTAATAGATAATATTTTGAAACCTATCATAATTGGTAGCAGGACAAAGATGCCAATTCTCGTCATCTTTTTCAGCATACTTGGGGGAATAAAATTATTTGGATTAATTGGTCTCATAATGGGACCTCTGGTGTTAGCACTGTTCGTATCCCTTATCGAGATATTCAGAAGTGTAGAAGGAGGACAAAATGCTTAGCAGAGCAGAACTAAAAGAGATAGCTTTAATGGAGAAAAAAGATGGTTATTTTGTTAGTCTCTATTTGAATGTTGATCCCATGTTCAATAAAAAGGGCGACTATGTTGTTCATCTCAAAAACATGATGAAAAATGCCGGGGAGTCGCTGGATAAAAATATATATAAAAAGGTGAAGGATGATCTGGCGAAAATCGATAATTATGTCCTCACAAATAAAAGGATTTTTAAAAAAGGGCTTACTATCCTGAGCTCATCAGCAAGTTCCTTCTGGAAAGAGTACCATCTCGGTATACCGATAAAGAATGAATTGATTGTTGATAAAAGCCCGTATACAAAACCTCTTATGGATATTCTCGATAATTACCAGAGATATGCCGTTTTGCTTGTGGGCAAAGAGTCTGCACGTATTTTTGTGATTCACCTTCGCGAGATTGTTGAATATGGAGAGGTTCACACCCCTGACGTACCCGGAAAACATAAAAAGGGTGGCTGGTTTGCCCTTTCTCAGAGTCACTATGAAAGGCATATAGATTATCATGTAGGAATACATCTGAAAGAGGTAATAGAAAAACTGGATTCCTTCCTTAGCGGAGAATATATTGGAAGGCTGATTTTAGGTGGTTCTGATGAGGCTGTTTCTATGGTAAGAGGCATGTTGCATAAGAAAGTTCTTGATAAGGTCATAGGGGCAGTGAAAATAGAGATGTTTGCTAAAAGTTCTGAAGTTTTAGCCAGGGTAGAACCTATCCTCTTTGAATATGAGAAAAACAAAGAAAAGGAGACAGTGGAGAAACTGATTACAGGGGCCATGAAAAATAAGGATGCTGTATTAGGTTTGGAAAACGTTCTCAATGCCCTGCAAGAACAAAGGGTGTGGAAGATAGTATTCGTAAAGGATTTCAGGACATCCGGATATTCCTGTGCATCCTGTGGTTTTTTGACCATTCAAAAAGTCTATCCCTGTCCTTACTGCAAAGGTGGGATGGAGATGGTTGATTATATAGTTGATCTTGCCGGTGAAAAGGCAATAGGGCAGGGTGCTTTAGTCGAGGTCATAGCAGAGAACAAGAAGTTACAGGATGCGGGAGGGATTGGGGCATTTCTGAGATTTTAGCGTCTATAGTTTCCAGGTCTCTCAATCTCTATTGATCTCGTTATCTCAATCTTATCTAACCCAGATTATTCATAAAAATTGTTACAAATCCAGCAAAAGATTGAAGATATAGTATTCTCGCTCATTCTCGTCTCGACATTCTGTGAGCCTACGAGGTAAATTCTTTCCTTGAAAGAATTTAAATCCGCTCGAACACTATATCTCCAATCAAATTTGTGAATAATCTTATTTAAACCCTATCTACTTTGTCTTTGTAAATATTCGAGGACTTTTTGGTCTGCAGGTGATTTAAAACGCACCATGGGTATTTGTTTGGGAGGCCTAGCTGGAAGCTGCGCTACCGGTACTTTTTGTGGTGGCGCTGGTGATGCTGACTTAGTTGTTGCAGTAGCTGGTTGACGAGATATTGCCTGAGTAACAGGAGATGATGTCGCTCTCGCTGGCTTATGTTTATCAATCACGTAAAGTACGATCCGATCGTCTCCCTTTGCCATTACTACTTTGTCCTGCTCAATATCATCAAGGGTATAACCGCTCATGGTATCACCTTTTTTTAGGGCTGTCTGCCTCCTCCCTCTGCCAGGTGTGCTGCGTGGTGCTTTCAGATCTTCGAGATAAGCATAATTTATGTTATCTGACATCAATGTTCCATAAAGCACGAACATTGGCTTCGGCATAGCCTGTTCTTCTTTTTTCTCGGGAGGAATCTTTCTATCCGGATGAAATAGATTCTGCTCAGCTACAATCATGTAATCTGTAGGAGATGGGACCTGACTCTGGGTAGGCTCTTTCTCCTCAGGGGTGACTATCTTCTTTGAAGTAGGCAAAACATTAACTTTGATGTTGAGCTGGGGAAAAACTACATAATTTGCTATTAATAGGGCTAAGACTATCAGTATAATATTTAACGGATTGATGACTCTTAAAAAAGATCTTAGTTTATACATTAATCTCAAACTTTCTTACTCAAGAAACTGAAATCTTTCTTTTATTTTATAAAAATTTAGAGAAATTTGTATAGCCTTATTTAAAGATATCCTTTTTTCAGATAACCATTTATCACACTGGCAAGATTTTCAGCCTCTCTTCTGAACTCAGTAAATTCTTCTTTGGTAAATACACAAGCCTTGCAAATGTATGAGAGGCTTTGGTTTCGGAGAAACCTTTTTTTATTGCCATAGTCTCTTGTTCTGTAAAGCTATCGCTCGGCTGCAATCGTTTCATGGTTTGATTATAGCATGTTCTCGTTCATGTGCCGCAGTTTCTGGGAACAATTAATTAAAATAGGGATGCCTATCTTTTCCTTTTTCCAAGGTCGCAAATATAGCCATAGAAGAGGAACATAAACTGAATCTATGCTAAACTAATAATATAAAAAAGTTGATAGGTGTATCATAGCTAAACAATAGGAGCAGAAAATGGCACAAGCAAAAAATGGAGATACTGTCAAGGTTCATTTTACATGCAGATTTGAGGATGGCACAGTATTTGAGACTTCAGTTGGAAGCGAACCTCTTCAATTTACGATAGGTAGGGGTGAGGTAATCACAGGGCTTGAACAAGCAATAGTGGGAATGAATTCTGGCGAATCGAAGACCATCCAGGTTCCAGCAGATAAAGCATATGGCCCATATCAGGAAGAACTGGTAAAAGTTGTTGATCGAGACGAATTTCCAGAGAATTTGCAGCCTGAAATAGGCATGAAGTTTCAAATCCATCGAGCAGATAGTGTAACAAAAGTAATTGCCGTAACAGACATCTCTGAATCGAGCGTAACGTTAGATGCTAACCATCCATTAGCAGGGAAAAATCCGATTTTTGATATTCAGCTCATAGAGATAATAAAACCCAAGCCAGCTTATGAAATTTCCCCGGCAGCCGAGGCATATTACAATCTCGGAGTTTCCCTTCATGAAAGAGGGCAACTTGATAAGGCGATTCAGCTTTATCAAATGGCAGTTGCACATGAACCAAACTTTGCTGAAGCATATCTTAACTTAGGAATTGTTTTTAAAGAAAAGGGGCAACCTGATGAGGCGATACAATGTTGTAAAAAGGCGATTGAGATTAGGCCAGACTATGCAATGGCGTACTATAATCTTGGGAATGCGTATGTACTAAAAGGTCAATTCGATGAGGCCACGAAATTTTATCAAAAAGCAATTGAAATAAATCCAGATTACGCTGAAGCACACTGGAATATAGCTCTCTTAAATCTTTTGTCTGGTAATTTTAAAGAAGGATGGAAAGGTTATGAGTGGCGATTGGAATTAGAAGATGTTTCGCCCAAGCGTAACTTCCTTCAACCCCTATGGGATGAATCCAATATTTCAGGACGTATTATTCTCCTTCATGCAGAGCAGGGATTCGGTGACACCATTCAATTTATCCGGTATGCTCCTTTAGTTGCACAACGTGGCGCAAAAGTAATTGTTGAGTGCCAGAAGGAACTAACGACATTACTAAAAAATGTTGGAGGTATACAAGATATTATAGCGCATGGCGAGCAATTACCTGAGTTTGATGTACACTGCCCCCTCCTAAGTCTGCCCTTAGTATTTGGTACAACACTTGAGACTATCCCAGAAAAAATCCCTTATATCAGTGCAGATCCCACATTGGTTAAGAAATGGCGTGAAAAAATTGTATTAGATAATTCTAAATTTAAAATAGGATTAGTTTGGGCAGGAGATCCAAGACTTAAAGACGATCGAACCCGTTCTTGCTCACTCGAGATATTTGCGCCTTTAACACAATTTGAGGATGTCATATTTTACAGTCTACAAAAAGGAGAGGCAGCAAATCAGGCAAAAAATCCCCCAAAAAATATGAAACTGATTGATTACACAGATGAGATTAACGACTTTTCAGATACTGCTGCTTTAATAGAGAACCTTGATTTAATTATCTCTATAGATACAGCCGTAGCCCATTTAGCCGGTGCGCTTGGGAAACCTGTCTGGACATTGTTGCCATTTGTGCCAGACTGGCGTTGGATGTTAAACCGTGAAGATAGTCCCTGGTATCCAACAATGAGGCTTTTTCGTCAGCCGTCCCCCGGAGATTGGGAGCCGGTGATAGGCCGTATCGTAAAGGAGCTTAAAATATTTAGAAACAATGCAATAGAAAGGAGATAAATTGAAGAAAGCTCTAATTACAGGCATTACAGGGCAAGATGGTTCATATCTCGCTGAATTATTGCTTTCAAAAGGCTATGAAATCCATGGTCTTATCCGAAGGGCGAGCACATTTAATACAGGAAGGATAGACCATATTTATACCGACCCTCACATACCAGGGACTAAATTATTTCTCCACTACGGCGATCTCTCAGACTCAGGCCAGCTTGCAAATCTTATATATAACATACAGCCAGACGAGATATATCACTTAGGTGCTCAAAGTCATGTAAAGGTAAGTTTTGATATGCCAGAGTACACGGGTGACATTACAGGCATTGGGACAACAAGACTCCTTGATGCAGTCCGGCGAAGTGGTATAAAAACTAAATTCTATCAGGCATCAAGTTCTGAGATGTTTGGAAATGCCCCTGCCCCTCAAAGCGAGAAAACTCCCTTTCAGCCAAGGAGCCCATATGCTGCAGCCAAGGTATATTCTTACTGGATGGTGGTCAATTATCGAGAAGGCTATAACCTTTTTGCCGGAAATGGCATACTCTTCAATCATGAATCTCCCCGCCGTGGAGAGACTTTCGTTACTCGAAAGATCACCAGAGCCATTTCTAACATACTTGCGGGAAGGCAAAAGAAGCTTTACCTTGGAAACCTTGATGCGAAAAGGGACTGGGGTTTTGCCCCTGAGTATGTTGAAGCTATGTGGCTGATGCTTCAGCAAGATAAACCAGATGACTACGTAATCGGTACAGGCGAAAACCGTTCCGTAAGGGATTTTTTAGAGGAGGCATTCAGATATGTTGGTATCGAGATAAAGTGGAAAGGTAAAGGCATTGAAGAAAAAGGCATTATTGAATCCATGTCATCATCATTAAACATACCATTAAAGGTTGGTGACATTATTATCGAGATAGACCAGAAATATCTGAGACCGACAGAAGTCGGGTTTTTATTAGCAGACTCAACAAAGGCCCGAGAGGAGCTCGGATGGTCACCAAAGGTAATCTTTCATGAATTAGTCAAGATAATGGTTGATTTTGATATAGAGCTTTTAGGCATGTCTTCGCCTGGCGAGGGCGATAAAATATTAAATAAAAAAGGGATAAATTGGACTAAGAATCGAGTAATAGTAGGTTAAGCCCGCCTTTTCTATTTTAAGAATATGGAAAAAGATTCAAAAATCTATATAGCAGGTCATCGTGGACTTGTTGGTTCTGCAATCCTAAGAAAGCTTAAATCAGAGGGATATGGGAACATCATTTTTAGGACAAGAGATGAACTCGATTTTACCCGGCAGCATGACGTCTATATCTTTTTTCAGAGAGAGAAGCCTGACTACGTCTTTCTTGCAGCCGCAAAGGTTGGGGGTATTATCGCCAATAATACCTACCCTGCTGAATTCATATACAGCAATCTGAGTATACAGACTAATGCAATCCATTCAGCCTACGAGTTTGGTGTCAAAAAGCTCCTTTTTCTTGGCAGCTCCTGCATATACCCAAAATTTGCTCCGCAGCCAATGAAAGAGGAATATCTTTTGACAGGTGTGCTTGAGTCGACGAATGAGCCTTATTCCATAGCAAAGATTGCTGGTATTAAGATGTGCCAGGCTTATAACAGACAATATGGAACAAATTTCATATCTGTGATGCCTACAAATCTATATGGTATGGGTGACAACTTTAACTTAGAAACTTCCCATGTTCTTCCTGCCCTTATCCGGAAGTTTCATTTAGCGAAACTTATAAGAGAAAATAGAGAAAACGAGATAAAGAAAGACTTACAGAGATTTCCTGTAGGTTTCAACCTCGACCATAATCTCAGCCTCAGCCTTAAGGAAATTGGTATCACACCTGAATATGTAACACTCTGGGGTACAGGGGCGCCATTTAGGGAATTCCTTCACGTTGATGACCTTGCTGATGCCTGCGTGTTCTTGATGCAGAACTACAATGATAGTGAAATTATCAATATAGGAGACGGCAAGGACATAACTATTAAAGAGCTTGCAGAATTAATAAGGGATATAGTGGGGTATACGGGTGAAATAGCATGGGACACAACAAAGCCTGATGGAACACCGAGGAAATTGCTTGATATCACAAAATTGAAATCTCTCGGATGGACTCCAAAGATTAGCCTGAGAGATGGAATCAAGCAAACATATGAGTGGTATTTAAATGCACATTTGCAAGCCTGACCCGAAAGAACGTGATTGTAAAGTAAGTTTAACTTTCCAGCACCCCAATCTGTTGCGGCGCTTCCCCTGCTAAAAAGATTTTCCACATCTCTTTGTAAGCAGTTTCCAGGTTTCTTACAAACCGTGGTGTGTCAAAAAGAGGTGCCACTAAGCGGTTTTTTGCAATTCTCTGCCGAATCTCTTGAAGTTCAGCAGGATTATGGGCCAGCCGCACAGCAAGTGATTCGTACTCCTCTAAACTATACGTAATCAACTCAGGCAACCCCATTGCAGACATGATACTTGACGAAACACGAGAGGCAAAATGACTGCCTTGAAGTGTTATCACAGGGACACCAGCCCATAAGGCATCACTTGTGGTAGTATGTCCATTGATAATTCGCGTATCCAGAGCCAAGTCCGCAAACCTAAGCCGTGCAAGGTGTTCATCTTTCGGTAGCATTTCTGCAAAAATGAGTCTTTCAGGCCTTACGCCTCTCACTTCAGCCTCCCGTCTTAGATTCTCTTCAGCGATTTTGTTCCCGAATAGCAACCATAAGACACCTTCCGGAACCTGCTGTAGGATTTTCATCCAAACATCAAACATTACAGGATCAATCTTGTATGGACTATTAAAAGAACAGAACAAAAAACAGCTTTCGGGCAGTCCAAAATCTACCCTTTTCCAATCTTTGTTCGAGATTAACTGTGTATGATCAGTCACCTGATAGCAATGAGGCATATAGACGAATTTCTCAGTATAGTAAGGTCTGTGATCTTCAGGCGTCACGATTTTGTCGGTGACAATGTAATCAAAAAAGTCTGCTCCAGTGGTGCCTGGAAATCCAAGGTAACTGACTTGAATAGGCGCCGGACGAAGTGCACATATAGCTAACCTGTTGTCCTTTGTGTATCCTTTCAGGTCAACCAGAATATCTACCTGGTCTTCATATATGCACTTTGCTGCATCAGTAAAACTTAAGCTGGATATATCAACAAATTTGTCGCAATCATTTTGTATTCTCGCCCTATAGTAACTTCCGTCATCCTTTCCATAGGAGAAGCAAAAAATCTCAAATTCATCTCTATTATGTAATCCAAATAGACTAAGTATAAGATGTGCTGTAGCATGATTTCGAAAATCATTTGAGAGGTAGCCAATAACAATTTTTGTTTTACCCGTTCTTCTACCATTAAATGGAAAGTGTATTTTCAAGTTAGACATAGCTCTGGCAATATCGCTACTCCATGACCTTGCAACAGCAAAATTAATAGA
>CAZXCW010000120.1:0-8960 GCA_964639385.1 uncultured Nitrospiraceae bacterium | reverse complement strand
TGTCGTAAGAATAAGAACTGGAGAAAAAGGAGAGGCAGCAATATAAATAAGAAGAGGATGCCTGTTAACCCAAATAATGCACTTTTCGGGTTAATATGCAAGTCTCCTATATTTATTGGTAATTCATGCCTTTCCTACAAAATTGTAGAATTTACAAAATTGTAATATCTCTGTTTTTTCTTGCCAATTTTCTATTGGAGGATTGATTTATCTATATAGACTGGTATATGTCCCTTTGGGTATAGAATACTATCCTACATAATTGTAGGAATTTTAAATTTTAAAGTATTTTCCCCTTATAAATAACCATATTAATCAAGCACTTACACCTGGCATGCTTTTAGTTAAGGAGCAATGATGAAGGAGGTAGTATGAAAAGACTATTTGGCGTTTTACTCATCATTGTTTTTTTTTGCATAGCAGGAGTTGTTTTTGCTCAAGAGCAACCTTCTCACATTGAGGGAACTCCAACAATTACCTCAAAGATTGACACAGGTGACACCGCATGGGTTTTAGTTTCCACAGCACTTGTCATGTTAATGACTCCTGGACTCGCGCTTTTTTATGGTGGTATGGTAAGGGGGAAAAACGTACTCGGAACGATCATGCAAAACTTTTTCGCTATTGCGATTGTCAGCGTGCAGTGGATACTGATTGGTTACAGTCTTGCTTTTGGTCCGGACGTACATGGAATAATTGGAAATCTTGATTGGGTAGGTTTGCACGGGGTTGGAATTGAGCCCAATCCAAATTATGCCCCTACAATTCCTCATATTGCATTTATGATGTTTCAGGCCATGTTTGCGGTCATTACACCTGCGTTGATCACCGGCGCCTTTGCAGAACGAATGAAATTCTCATCATACCTTCTTTTCACGCTTTTATGGTCAACAATAGTCTATGATCCTGTAGCTCACTGGGTATGGGGTGCTGGCGGATGGCTTAAAAAAATGGGCACGCTGGATTTTGCAGGCGGCATTGTGGTACATCTTATATCGGGAATATCAGCACTTGCCGCAGCACTTATTATTGGTAAGAGAAAAGGCTATTTACAGGAGGCGATCTATCCGCACAACCTTCCCATGACTGTACTTGGTGCAGGGCTTCTCTGGTTTGGTTGGTTTGGCTTTAATGCAGGTAGTGCCCTTTCTGCCGGAACATTGAGCACCATGGCTTTTGTAGCTACCCATATATCTGCAGTGGCAGCAACATTGATATGGGTAATTATTGAATGGTTACACAGGGGCAAGCCAACGATTTTTGGCGCTGCAACAGGTTCTATTGCTGGACTCGCAACAATTACTCCCGCATCCGGGTTTGTAGCCCCCATGTCTGCACTAATCATAGGCCTGACAGCCGGATCGGTATGCTATGTTGCCCTGAATATAAAAGGCAGACTTGGATATGATGATTCCCTTGACGCATTTGGGGTTCACGGCGTTGGTGGATTTTTAGGGACCCTTGCCACAGGACTCTTTGCCCAAACACTTATTAATCCTGCAGGAAACAACGGCTTGCTTTTTGGTAATCAGAAATTGCTACTCTCTCAGATGATTGCCATACTTATCACAGCAGCTTATTCATTCATCATGACGGCGATTATATTAAAGGCCCTTGATAAAACGCTCGGGTTGAGGGTCGACGAAGAATCAGAGGTGAGTGGCCTCGATGTATCCCAGCATGGCGAAAGTGGTTATTCGTTTTAATTCCGCCTGGGGCGGATTAACCTGCTTATTTTTTATAACAGTTTTATGACAGGAGGTGAGATAGTAAAAAACCCATTGAGAGAAAAAATTCAAGTTTCAAACAATACAACGTAAAGGAGGTAGTGTATGACACCAAAGGAAGTAATTGAATTTGCAAAAAAGAACAAAACGGTAATGGTTGATTTGAAGTTTATGGATTTTCCAGGACTCTGGCAACACTTCTCAGTGCCTATCAGCGAGTTGAAAGAAGATGCATTTGAGAGCGGTTTAGGATTTGACGGTTCTTCCATAAGGGGCTGGCAGGCCATACACATGAGTGACATGCTGGTAATCCCAGATCCAACAACAGCAATAATGGATCCTTTCACAAAACACCCAACACTCAGTCTCATCTGCAATGTTGTTGACCCGATCACAAAAGAACAGTATTCAAGAGATCCTCGCTTCGTTGCCCAGAAGGCAGAGGCATATATGAAGTCAACAAAGGTAGCGGATACAGCGTACTTCGGGCCTGAGGCAGAATTTTTTATTTTTGATGATGTACGTTTTGATCAGACTGCCAACAGCAGTTACTATTTCGTTGATTCTGTTGAGGGAATATGGAACGCTGGGAAAGAAGAAAATCCTAACCTTGGATACAAACCAAGACATAAAGAAGGGTATTTCCCTGTTCCACCTATGGATAAACTGCAGGATATCCGTACTGAAATGGTTCTTGAGATGGAAAAAGCCGGTATTGTTATTGAGGCTCAGCACCACGAGGTTGCAACAGCAGGGCAGGCAGAAATAGACATGAGGTTTGCACCATTAGTAAAGATGGCAGATCAACTAATGTATTACAAATATATTATCAAGAACGTAGCACTGAGACATGAGAAGACTGTCACACTCATGCCAAAGCCTCTTTTCGCTGACAATGGCTCAGGCATGCATACACACCAGAGCCTCTGGAAAGGCGGAAAGCCCCTCTTCGCAGGAAATGGCTACGCAGGTCTATCCGAGCTTGCTCTCTACTATATAGGCGGAATACTCAAACATGCACCTTCTCTTGTTGCCTTTGTTGCTCCGACAACCAACTCTTATAAGAGACTCGTTCCCGGTTATGAGGCTCCGATAAATCTTGCCTATTCAAGCAGAAACAGGTCTGCAGGCGTCCGTATCCCCATGTATTCACCAAGTCCAAAAGCAAAGAGGATTGAGGTGAGATTTCCTGACCCGTCATGTAATCCCTATCTTGCATTCGCAGCAATGCTCATGGCAGGACTTGATGGCATAGAAAACAAGATTGATCCCGGCGAGCCTCTTGACAAAGACATTTATGAACTCGGTCCTGAAGAGCTTGCAAAAGTGCCGAGTACCCCCGGTTCTCTCGAAGATGCACTCGACTGTCTTGAAAAAGACCATGAATACCTCAGGAAGGGTGATGTATTTACAGATGATGTCATAGAGATATGGTTAAACTACAAAAGGATAAGAGAGGTAGATGCATTAAGGCTCAGGCCCCATCCTTATGAGTTCTTTCTCTATTTTGACATCTAACTCTGATTATTCATAAATTTTTGGCCGAGGTCCTGTAAAAAAGGGGAGGAGGCTTTCTCAGAGATTGCCTCCTCCCCTTGCATGCAGATTTATGCTATTAATCTTCAAAGATCTTAAAAATTTTTAACCCAAATAATGCAGACATTGTTCAAAAATTTGTTCGGCCTATGCCTCAGAATGACATTGCGACACACTCTTGACTATTTAATTTGAATATTCTACAAGGCTTCTTCTCCTCTCTCCCCTGTCCTGATTCTGACCACGTCCATGAGGTCATAAATAAATATTTTCCCATCGCCAATTTCACCAGTATGAGCTGCTTTCTGTATAATGGCAACAATCTCTTCAAGCTTTTCATCAGAAACAGCAATCTCAATCTTCAATTTTGGCAGAAATCTCACTTCATAACTTGTCCCCCTGTAAATCTCTATATGACCTTTTTGTCTGCCGAAACCCTTCACCTCAGTTAAGGTCATGCCCTTTATCCCTGCCTGTGTAAGCGCATCTTTTACATCATCGAGTTTAAAATGTTTAATCACTGCCACTATCATCCTCATAATCTTACCTCCATATTACCCTTTTATGAATTTACCGAGACAGTTTACTGATGCGTTATAATATCAAAAATTCATGGAGATAGAAACATTTATAAGAGAAGCAGCAGTAGCAACTCCAGACCCTGAAAGGGCTCTTAAAAATTTTGAGGGGCTTTTACAATCTTCACCAGAGATCCTCAAAGAGCATAAACACCAGATCGATAAGATCGCCCAACTCTTTTCATACAGTCAGTTCCTATCAGACTATGGCATTAAGAATCCTGCTCATCTTTCTGCTGCACTGAGAAAACTAAGCGATCCAATCAGCAAACAGGTAATTACCTCTGAAGCCTCAGTGATGTATAACGTTTACACGATGAAACATCCGCAGATATTCAAACAACAGGCAATGAAACTCCTCAGGGAGATAAAAAAAAGTTATCTCTTGGGAATAACCCTTAAGGACATCTGCGGTATGACCAGCCTAGCCGAATGTATGGCCGAATTAAGCATCCTTGCAGAGGCGATCATTGAAATTGCCCTCACTCTCTCACAAATCTCCATAAAAGAAAAATTTGGTGATCTCAAAGACGACTCCTTTTCTGTTATAGGACTCGGGAAGCTTGGTCCGGGAGAATTAAACTATAGTTCTGATATTGACATCATCTCGGTATACCGCTCAGGAGAACTACTTTCTTCCGGTATCCTGACACCATCAGGTGTCCGGGTCAATAAAATTTACTCCCATGAATATTTCTGCAGGCTTACAGAGACGCTCACCAGCTTTCTCCTGTCACCAACCGAAGATGGAATCGCATATAGGGTAGATCTGAGATTAAGGCCTAATGGCCAGAAAGGGGAGATATCCCTATCCCTTGATTCATATATTTCTTATTACGAGGCGTGGGGTAAGACATGGGAAAGACTGGCACTGATACGTGCCCGGCCTGTGGCAGGAGATAATGCACTTGGTGAAATGTTTATCAATACAATTGAACCTTTTGTATGGAAAAGGTCAATGGATTATAACGATATAGATGAGATCAGAGATCTCAAAAGAAAAATAGACATAATCTCCGATGTAAGTGATATAAAATGCGGCTATGGTGGGATCAGGGAGATTGAGTTCTTTGTCCATGCTTTCCAACTCTTATACGGTGCTGAAATAAAAAATCTGAGGACAGGCACACTCACCGCAGTACTCGGGGAGTTATCGAACGAAGGTTTTTTATCTCAAAGCGATGCCCGTGTACTTTCAGAGAGCTATCTTTTTCTGAGGAGACTCGAACATCTCCTCCAGATGAAGGATGATCTGCAGATTTATTCTCTACCATCACAGCCTGAAGAACTCAAAATACTTTCAAAAAAAATGCATTTTCCTTATGAGAGAGATTTTATCTCCGAACTCAGATTAAAAAGGCTTATGGTCAGGGATATGTATATCTCTTTACTTGGTGGGCCTGACACCCAGCATGAAGTCATGGCGTTTCTTGAAGGAGAACTCACAGACAGTGCAACCATGAATTATCTCTCTTTCAAGGGGTTCAGAAACCCGGATTCAGCCTTCAAAAATATAAAGGCCCTGCACGAGCAAATGTCTCTTGGAAAGACTCTCAGGGAAAGGACACTTCTAAGAAAAATTATACCACTCTTTTTTGAACACATTGTTAAGTCTGGAAATAAAGACAGGGCATTGAGTATGTTTGTGACATTCCTCGAAGAAATTGGAAGCCATGAATCGTATATTGACCTTCTGCTACAGAGAATCGATACCAGAGAAATACTTGTCACCACTTTCTCTACAAGCACATATTTTACAAGGCTGCTCCTGGGTCTCGAAAATCTCGAGGGTATCTTTGAATATCCTGATATAAGAACAGATTATAAATCTTTGCAGGAACGACTTGTAAATATTCTCAGGAATAACCCTGAACCAATGAATGCAATAAGAGAATTTAAGAGTGTCGAAGAACTTAAATCCGGCCTGCTTTTTATGAAGGGTATGATTGATGTATACGGATTCTCGCATGCGTTGAGTATGCTTGCGGATACAATTATCAGGGCAATTCTGAAATATTTCTCTGCAGAAATAAACTTTGCGGTGGTAGGAGTTGGAGGTTTTGGAGCAAGGGAACTGAATATAGGTTCCGACCTTGATCTCATCTTTATCAGGACACAAGGGCAGCCTTTCCCTGACGGAATCTCCTCCGGGGAAAAAGGTTTTGCTGAAGAGTTAATAAAACTCCTCTCAGAATATACTGAAAAAGGTTTCACTTATAAGGTTGATATGCGCCTCAGGCCAGATGGTTCAAGAGGCATTCTTGTCAATGATATCGAAGGCTATAAAAATTATTATCTCAAATCAGCACACCTGTGGGAAGTACAGTCACTTCTGAGGGCAAGGCCTATCGCCGGCAATATGAATCTCTTAGGGGCGTTCCAGCATTTGAAAAGGCAGATTATCATGCAGAGGGGCGAGGAGATCAGTGGTTCTGATATAAAGGATATGAGAAGAAGGATTATACATGAGGTCTCCCGGGAATCTGCCGGATACGACATGAAACTTGGCCCTGGTGGAATCAAAGAGATAGAGTTTCTTGTCCAGTATCTCCAGTTAAAACACGGGGCGCAACAATCTGAACTTCTTACACATAATACTGTAATCGCTATCAGAAGGCTTTCCAGATATGCTATCCTTGACGTGGGCACCGAAAAAATACTCTTAAACGCCCACAGGTTTCTCAGAACTGTTGACACACTCTTGAGGCTCAATGAGGAAGACGTGCTGAAGATTGATTCTGAACTTATTGATATAATAATGAAATTCCTGAATATCAAAACCAAAGACATTCTCATTGCGCAGATTGAAAATATTAGACAACAAATGCTTGAAATAACCACCAGGTTCTATGAACAAGACTTTCATCGTGATTCTCGCATACCGACTTAAAGGAGTACAGAAGTGGCAGTCCTAATAATTAAGAACATCGTAACAGAAGGTCCAGGAACAATAGCAGATTTCCTGAGAAAAAAAGATATTCCTTCCGTCACCATAGAACTCGGTTCTGGACAGATACCACCACTTTTAGAGGGTTTTGATACTCTTGTGATCATGGGTGGACCTATGGGTGTATATGAGATGGATAAGTATCCTCATCTCATGATCGGATCACGTCTTATCAGAGAAGCGATAAACAGGAACATGAAGGTTCTCGGCGTATGTCTCGGTGCTCAGATGGTTGCTCATTGTCTTGGTTCGAAAGTCTACCAGGGTCCTGAAAAGGAAATAGGATGGCACAGTATAGAGCTCACAGGAGATGGCCTGAAAGACCCACTCATGAGAAAGCTTGCGATTCATCCTCATGTCGGAGATTTCTGGAGGAAGTTTAAGGTATTCCACTGGCATGGCGATACCTTTGATCTACCACTTGGCTCTGTATTATTAGCAAGTTCCGATCTCTATAAGAATCAGGCATTTAAATATGAGGATAAAGTCTATGGATTTCAGTTTCATATAGAGGTCACAAAGGATATGATTCTCGAATGGTTTGAGGACAGGCCTGAAAGAGATTCCCTTATGAAAGAAACAGAAAAAATATATGAAGAATATGCAGGGAGAGCAATGAACTTTTATAAGGTATTTTTCAGGAATGAGTGATATATTATTTTTTAAAAAAAATTGATATATGAGAATTTAAAATTTTAAAAGGGGGTTAGAGATGGACAAACTGAGAGGCAAAAAGATTATAGAAAAACCAAAAAATAAAAAATTGCTTCTGAAACCAAAGGACAAAAAAGACGTAATGGAACTGATAACAAAGCACGATGTGAAGTTTGTACGGCTCTGGTTTAGTGATATTCATGGCCAGCTCAAGAGTTTCGCTATCCCTGTTGATGAACTTGAGTTTGCCTTTGACGAGGGAATGGGCTTTGATGGTTCATCCATCAAGGGCTTTGCGAGGATTGATGAGAGTGACATGATTGCCAGGCCAGACGCAAGCACCTTTGCAATCCTTCCGTGGAGGCCAAAGGAAAAAGCGGTTGCACGGATGTTCTGCGATATCTATGAGCCGGATGGCTCTCCCTATAAGGGAGACCCAAGGTATATTCTCAAAGTTAATCTCGAGAAGGCTAAGAAGAAGGGGTTTACCTTTTATCTCGGCCCTGAGCTCGAATATTTCTACTTTAAAAATGACAGGAGCGCAGAGACTCTCGATGAAGGTGGTTATTTCGATTATCCTCTGGATGCCGCTGAAGACCTCCGCCGCGATACAATTCTTGCCCTTGAATCCATGGGAATAAAGGTAGAATATTCCCATCATGAGGTTGCCCATTCACAGCATGAAATTGATTTAAGATATGAAGATGCCCTTAAGATGGCTGATATAGTAATGACTCACAGGGTAGCTGTGAAAGAAATAGCAAAACAGTATAACGTCTATGCCACTTTCATGCCTAAGCCAATATTCGGACAGAATGGAAGTGGAATGCATACACATCAGTCCCTGTTCAAGAGTGGCCAGAATGCATTTTTTGACACAAAGGATCAATATTTTCTCTCGGATATTGCAAAGAAATATATAGCAGGAATTCTTACACATATAAAAGAGATAACACTTGTTCTTAATCAGTGGGTTAACTCATATAAGAGGCTCGTTCCCGGCTATGAGGCTCCGGTGTATATCTGCTGGGCAAGGAGGAACAGGTCAACCCTTGTAAGGGTTCCTCTTTATAAACCGGGGAAGGAAAAGGCGACGCGTATAGAGCTCCGCTCACCTGATCCAGCCTGTAATCCCTATCTTGCCTTTGCTTGCATGCTGAACGCAGGCCTGAAAGGAATCGAGAAAGGTTATCAGCTTCCTGAACCCATTGAGATGGATGTATATCATCTTTCAGAAAAGGAGAGAGCAAAAATGGAGATAGACCAGCTGCCGGGTAGCCTCATTGAGGCCATAGAATATGCAGAAAATAGCGAGCTCTTGAGGGAGACCCTCGGTGACCATATCTTTGAACAATTCATAACAAGCAAGAAGGTTGAATGGGATGATTATCGAATACAGATTCATCCTTATGAAGTAGAGACATATTTGCCAACTCTTTAACCCATATTATTCATAGATCTGCATACAAGGGAAGGAGGCAATCTCTTCGCTCATTCTCGACTGGCATTTGCCAGTCT
>CAZXCW010000119.1:0-8983 GCA_964639385.1 uncultured Nitrospiraceae bacterium | reverse complement strand
CATTTTTCGGGTCAATATTTATTACTACTTAACCCTGCGTAGTAGTAGGTGAAGGCCATAAGGCTTCACATACTTGCAGCAGACTGTAAGAGGCATGTTTTGCGAACCGCCGCAAACAGTGCATGCTCATATTTTGTTCAAAGAACATGTTTCCGTCACACTATATTTAAGTCATTTAACGCCGTCTTCTTGCCGGGATTCTTATTGTAAAGGTAGTACCTTTCCCACGATGAACTTGATATAGGTATTACCCTTTCATTCTGGCTAACCTGGGTTGGGGTTTAGCTGAGTCGCCTCCTCTGTCCCCTAACCCAGATTACTCATAAAGTTATTGGAAGATACGGTGTTTAAGCGGTTCTAGATTCTTTCGAAGAAAGAATTTACTTCGGAGGCCCGATGAAATCTGGCTGAGAATGAGCGGGAATACCGTATCTTCCAATGCATACAAAATTTATGAATTAAATATGCTAAAGCTCCCCATCTCCTGGTTAGTCTATGCATGCTTGTTTGGAAGCAAAAATACGCTGAATGATAAAATAATATGTGGTATGCTAATGGTATTATGGTATGGCTGAGGATGGGAGGTGCTCATGAGCAAGAAGGAACTACTTATAAAGGAAATTGAAAAGGTTCCCGAGCCTTTTCTTGATGAGGTTTTGGATTTTATTCATTTTTTGAAGACAAAGATAATTAAGGAAAAGCTTGATACTGCTATTGCAAGTGAATCATCCCTCAAGAAAGATTGGCTTAGGGCTGAAGAGGATGAGGCGTGGCAAAGTTTGTAAGGGGCGATGTCGTTGTTGTCCCTTTTCCCTTCTCTGATCTTACTCAATCCAAAAGACGACTGCCTTAGTAATAGCAGTTTTAGAAGGTGATGATATAATTCTCTGTCAGATAACGAGTAAAACCATTAAAGATAATTATGCTATTTCCCTCGATGATGAAAATTTTGAGACAGGCAGCCTCAAGCAATCAAGCAATATAAGACCTAATCGAATATTTACTGCGGACAGCCATATTATCCTGTATCAGGTTGGTACCCTTAAAACAGAAAAATGTGCTGAGGTCATTAATAAGGTAATTGAAATAATTCGTGATTAAAAACCCAGTAACACACACAAAACTAAAAAAGTAGGCTGCAATCCTTCGCATAGCTTATCAATTCCTCCGTAGAACTATAGATCCCTGAAAGCTGAAATTCTCTTATGCAGATAAACCAAATTTGATTACAATATAAACATTTTCCAGTCAGCGTTATGACAGTTTATGCTTGTAATTTAGAAAATTACTGAAAGAACAATGGGATATCTTAGTTCTCTAATACCATTCATCGGAATGGGGATTACCTCTATACTCATTCAGATAACTGTATTGCGTCTTCTGCTTTCAATATTTTCAGGAAATGAACTTGATATAGGTATTACCCTTTCATTCTGGCTAATCTGGGTTGGTCTCGGAAGTTACACAGGTAGAAAGGTGAAGTACAAACATGCATTTGCGCTTTCTTTTCTAATTATTGCACTTCTCGTACAACCAACGGTTTTGGCTATAACAGCGATCAGGTCGGTGCTTTCCCTCGAGCCTGGGGAGGTAGTGTCATTTATGTCTACCATCTTTTCGACTGCAATATCTCTTTTCCCCCTTTGTTTTGTCATAGGTCTTCAGTTTCCATTAGCCGTTTCATATTTAAGCAAACGGGATGCGGCCGGCAGGGTCTATGGCCTTGAAGCTATCGGGGCGTTTATAGGAGGTGTCTTGTTTACATTCCTTATCTCCGGGAGAATAAGTGCCGTCGAGAGTTGCGTGTTAATAGCCTCAATAAATATTTTATTAGCTGCGTATATTTTAAAGAAAAAGATATTCATCCTTCTTTTGTTCATGCCTTTATCTTTTTATATCAGTTTCCATAAGGTCATGGCATCCTTGCCCTGGCAAGGTCTGGAACTTTCTCAAAGAATAGAATCAAAATATGGAGAGATAACAGTTGTCAAGGTAGGAGAACAGTCGAGTATATATAGTAACGGCCAGCTTTTTTTCACATACCCGGATCTACCGAGCGAGGAGCTCAGTGCACATCTTCCAATGGCTTTCCATTCTTCACCATCAAAGATACTTATTATCGGCGGATCTATGGGAACCTTGAAGGAATTTCTGAAATACCCTGTTGATGTTATTGATTTTGTAGAACTTGACCCGAAAGTCATCGAGGTCTCGCTGAGACTACTTACTGTGAAAGAAGATAAAGATGCGGTTAAGGATCCTCGGGTGAAAATCATAGTCGAAGATGGGAGGAGATTTATAAAGAGGGTGGGGAAAGCAAAATATGATCTTGTTGTCTTGAACCTGCCACTGCCATCTACAGCAGGTATCAACAGGTTTTATACATCTGATTTTTTCCGGGAGGCAAAGAATGTACTGGATAAAAATGGCATATTGGCTCTGACTCTTCCACAATCAACAGGGTATATAGGAAGAAGTATGCAGACAGCAAATGGTTCTATCTATAATTCACTCAAGTCTGTCTTCAGGTATGTTGAAGTTACTGCACAGGAATATGGTGGCCTCTTTGCATCTGAAACGCCAATTATTATTAAACCTGAGACACTTGAAAACAGGTTTGTACAAAGGGCGATACATACCAGGTATTTTAGTCAGTATGTTTTCCGTGATGCCTTCAGTCCACTCAGCGTGGATTATGTGAAAAAGAGACTTGCTGATATTAAATTCATCAATACAGATCTAAAGCCCTCTGCCTATCTCTATAACCTCATGCTATGGTCAGAGATTCACGGAGGAAAAGCACTCAAATATCTGATTGGAGTCAGAGGATGGCACATCATTGCTGTTACGGTTATTGCCTTCATGATTATCTCTTTTTTAGTCTTTGGGAGAAGGAGGAGGGTTATCTCCTTTTCTATTTTTGCTGCTGGTTTTACAAGCATGTCATTTGTTCTCGCCGTAATCCTCGCATATCAGGCCATATACGGTTATGTATATGAGATGATCGGAATGCTCGCGGCGACATTCATGATCGGGCTCTGGGGAGGTACATACCTGTCAAGATATATAAAAAATGCATTGCGAATGTTATTTTCTTTTGAATTGCTGACCATAATCCTTGCCCTTACCACATCAATATTCTTCAGAGATGAACCACTCTTTTATGTATTGAATTTCATTTTAGGTGTAATAACGGGAGGACTATTCAGTACAGCGAATCTCTATCTAAGTGAGCCTGACATAGCCGGAAGGCTTTACGGCCTCGAACTCATCGGCTCCTTTTTAGGGGCGTTTATCCCCTCAATAATTCTTATTCCCTTGTTTGGAATTTCTCATACGCTTTTGTTCATAGCTGGGGTAAAGGCATTTTCTGCTGCGATGATATTGAGTTTATTCCGAATTGATACATAAAGGATTTATAAGCAAGGCTGCCTTTCGCTTCCTACGATATTTTTCGACAGTTCTAACCCACTTAACTCATAAATTTTTAAACCTTCTTTTGCCGATAGTCAGATAGTAAATTCATAAAGTCAAGAGGCAAAAGCCTCGCAGGTCATTACGACCGAGAATGAGCGAAGATGCTATACCCTGTCTGTTAATAACAGCAGGCGTATTTATAAACTAAGCAACTATTTTAAAAGTAAAAGTTTTATAATAAGCTTATGCCAAAAACAGTGCAGTGTGAGCTGTGTCCCAATGGATGCGTGCTGGAAAATGGACAGCATAGCAGATGCAGGGCCAGGATGAATAAGGATGGCACCCTTTATAGCCTTGTGTATGGAAAACCCTGTGCAGTTCATGTTGATCCGATAGAAAAAAAACCATTCTTTCACTTTTTACCAGGAACGACTGCCTTTTCAATAGCAACTGCTGGGTGTGTCTTAAGCTGTAAATTCTGCCAGAACTGGCAGATATCTCAGGCAAAGCCAGAGGATACTGATAATTATGATCTCCCGCCAGATATGGTTATAAGACAGGCAATTTTTTATGATTGCAAGTCGGTTACTTATACCTATACAGAGCCCACTGTCTTTTATGAATATATGTATGATACTGCAATCATTGCAAAGAAATACGGGGTTAGGAACACAATGCATTCTTGTGGATACATGAACACGAAACCCCTTAAAAAGTTATCAAAATACATGAATGCCGCTGATATTGATTTGAAGGGATTCACAGAAGATTATTACAACAGAATCTGTAATGGGAGTCTCAAGCCGGTACTCAATTCACTTGTGGTACTGAAAAACGAAGGTGTATGGCTTGAGATAACAAACCTTGTTATTCCAACACTGAATGATGACATGAAGATTATCAAAGATATGTCTAAATGGATATCAAAGAACCTTGGGCATGATGTCCCGCTTCATTTCTCGCGGTTCTTTCCGAATTATAAATTGAACAATCTTCCACCTACACCTTTGGAGACGCTGACAAATGCAAGAAAGACTGCAATGGATGTGGGGCTGAAATTTGTCTACATTGGCAATATAAGACATGAGGCTGAAAGCACCTTTTGCCCTAAGTGTAGGAAGATACTCATAGAAAGGATAGGGTATTTTGTTAAACAGAATAATATAGTGAATGGAAAGTGTAAATTCTGTAACACATCAATTCCCGGGGTATGGAGTTGAGATAAAACAATGGGTGTAAGTCAGGGTATAGTATTTAAGAGGTTTCTTTTGCCGATATTCAGATTATTTGTGTATAAAGCTCAAGAGGCAAAAGCCTCGGAGGTTGATACGACCGAGAATGAGCGAGAATACTATACCCTGACTTTTCTGGTTGAGTGTTTGAAGTGGAGGTAACATGCTAACAAGAAGAGAGTTCTTCAGGTTCTTTGTCATAGGTGGCATCCTCAGCCTGTTTGGGAAAAACGTGAGGGCTAAACTGAAGGCCGAACAAAAACCAAAAGAAGCCATGTTTTGGAGGAAAGTAGATTGAGGTTTAAACTGCACACTTTTTACCGTTTACTGGTTACTGTTTTCTGCTTATTTCTTATTGCTATCCCTCTGGGATGTAAGGCTGAGACCAAAGATCCTTCAGTGGCAGGGGTATTTTATCCTGCTGATAAAGATTCATTAAAGAAGTCTGTCGAGGGATTTCTTTCAAAGGCTGAAAAGGTCACAACTGATGGAAAACTTATAGCTATTGTCTCACCACATGCAGGCTATATTTATTCAGGACAGGTCGCAGCATACGGATATAAGCAGATTAAGGATAATGATGTTAAAAAAATAATCTTAATTGGGCCAAGTCATTATACTGGCTTTAAAGGCGCTTCTGTTTATACAAAGGGAAGTTTCAAAACACCTCTCGGCGAAGTAAAGATTAATGAAAAACTTGCAGGAGATTTATTGAATGAATCTGCAGATGTTAAGTTTTATCCAGAGGCGTTTGCTAAAGAGCACTCTCTTGAGGTTCAGCTCCCATTTCTACAGACAGTTCTCAAGGACTTTACCATAGTGCCTATATTGATTGGTTCTCCCACTGGACAGACCTTCGAACATCTCATATCGAAGCTAACAGAAGTTCTCGATGATAAGACCTTGCTCGTAGCGAGTACAGACCTCTCACACTATCATGATTATGCTACAGCAAAGGAGATGGATGGTAAGATCATATCTGCTGTAGAAAGGCTTTCTACTAAAAATGCAATAGAGCTTCTGAGAGACGGGAAGTCTGAAATGTGCGGTGGTGCTCCAGTTATCATTGTGATGGAGGTTGCTCGGAGGTCTGGAGCAAATCTCGGTGCGGTGTTTAAGTATGCTAACTCAGGAGATGTGACAGGTGAAAAAGATAAAGTGGTCGGATATGCATCAATCGGACTATATAAAAGCCCATATACAGAAGGAGAAAAAAAGGAGCTTCTCTCGATAGCGAGAAATGCTATCACCGGCTATGTCAGAAATGGAAAAGCTCCTGAAATAGAGATAAAAAACCAAAAGTTTAAAACAGATGGCGCTGTTTTCGTAACTATTAAGGAGAGAGGTTCTTTAAGAGGTTGTATCGGCCATATCCAAGCCATTATGCCTCTTTACAAATCAATAATTAACAATGCTATTGCAGCGTGTTCGAGTGACCCACGATTTCCTCCGATGACAAAGGAAGAACTAAAAGATATGGATATTGAAATCTCTATCTTGTCGCCTTTTATGCCTTTAAAGGATATAAAAAATATTCAGGTCGGCAAACATGGTTTATACATAATGAAAGGCACACAGAGCGGCCTCCTTCTCCCACAGGTTGCAACAGAGTTTGGGTGGACTAGAGATGAGTTTCTTGAACATGTTTGCATGAAAGCTGGCCTACCAAAAGATGCATGGAAGGATGCGGATCTCTATACTTTCACTGCTGAGATTCTGAAATAAGGAAAGTAAACAATGCGATATTAGATGACATAATCATCAAGCAAGTACACTTTTTTTTAGACAGAATATATACGTTGCATTGGTTGCTCACAAAAACGCATCAATTTTTTACTAATTATTTCCTTTGACAAAGAGAAATATTTTTTATAAATTTATATAAGCAGTTTTATATTTAGATGTGCAAAGGAGACAAGAAAGGAGGTGAGGAAATGGCAGTAAAAAAGAAAGCTGCAAAGAAGAAAGTTGCAAAAAAGAAGACCGCAAAAAAGAAGAGATAATCCTGTTCTTCAAGCACACACGATTTTAGGCTGGAGGATAAATACTCCAGCCTCTCTTTTTGCGGTCTTACTATAATATTAAAACAAGATTCATGAGACAAAATGCAAGTATATTTTGTAACTGAGGGTTGAATCGAGCGTAGAAAGAGAAACAGCTATTATGCTTCAGTCTTCGTTTCCTGCATAACTATGTGAATGGGCTTTCCATTTAAGGTTGCTTGTCACACCTAAGAACAAACAGAATAGGCAGGGTGAGCTACATGATAAATTCCGGAAGAAATATGCTAATTGATGATAACCGTCAGCTTATGAAATAATAAGAGACTCCAAAGTATCAGGATAATCTTTGAAATATTTCTCTATGAGACTTTTATAAGATTCCACTCTATTCTGAGCATGTGAATATCTTTTCTTAATTTGAAAATTATATAGAGCACTATTTATCCATTCTCTATCTGGCTTTATTTTGAGAAATTTAGATAGGTCTAACAAAGTATTTTCATTGAATTTATTCTCAAAGAAATGAAAGAATTTATCAGAATGTTTTCTTTGAAGATCAAAGAACCAAGAAAATTCTTTAAGAATACTTTCTAATACTTCTTCATATGAAGATTGTTTGTTTAAATCTGGAAAAATGAACATATGCCCAGTTCTCATATTAGACTCGGCACAATCCAAAGGGTTTCTTATGGGCATTAAAAATTTCAATTTATCGTTCTTTTTGAATATTTCTCTAAAATCAATATGATTCTGCTTAATATATTTTGAGATTCTTAGTGGTTCCTTCCAAAACAAACATTCAAGGTTATTTTTTATCAAAGAGTTCCCGAATCTTTCGAAATAGCTTTTCCTCATATTATCATGATCAAAAGCATGGGATAACGTAACAGTTCCTCCATATTTACCTCTTGTACCGCCTCCTGAAATATGTATTGCATATTTAACGAAATTATCAAATGTTTTTTCATCATAATTTAAGAAGAAATCTAATTCTTTAGTGCCAAAAATTCTTACACCAGCATGATTTAGTACCTGACACGTTGGATGCAAGAAAATAATTGCGGCAATTAATGTTGTAAGATTTCTATAAGGGCCCAAAGTCAAACAAACTGATTTAATATTATCTGTATCGATTTGTTTTGAGAGTACAATATCTCTCCTAATTTGTTGAGGTAGTAATATTTGCGCAATTTTATCCGTCAAGTGTTTCACTGATCACCTCTAAAAATCATATTTAAAAAGGTTTGTTGAAATTTATAGGCAAACTGTTCATAATCTCTCTTTTATAACCTGTTCAAGAAAGTCTTCAAGAACGGTAATACAAGCCTTATAATGAATTATTTTTTACCTCTACCGTTTATAATTTGATAACTGTTTAATAATTAGTAACTCGACTCTAATAAATCCTGACCAAGTTACGTATCTGGAGTCAGTTTCAATATGATGAAACCGGATTCTTGTGGAGTTTCTTGGTAATCGAGAACCATCTCATCTATTAACGAGACTAAATTAGGCCCTATGAGCAATATCTTTTTACCATCTTCATTTTTTACTACTTGGTCTCCGTCTTTCTCTTTGTCCAAAGCAAGTTTCAACTGATTCGGTGACGAGGGGGAAGAAATAATCCTTATTGCTACTTCGGGATCTTCTGTGTTATTTTGAAGAGTCTTTTTAAGTTTTTCCTTTGCAGTTGTAGTAACTGTTAACATGTTAACCCTCCTTATTTGGTAAAAACAGTAGCAATACCAAAAATCTAACGGTTAAAAGACTATAAGTTCTCCGCTATTCACTCTTACGAGGGATATAGTCTTGATACGGAAGCAATTACTATAATTTTTACTTTGTGGTTAGAATATAGTTTTATGAAATGAAATAAGGAGGAGAGACATCAAATCCCCAAAATCTTAATGGGAAGTTATGATATGTCTTATATAGCATGATATTGTCATATAGACATTTTTATCAATATCTATTTATTTAGCATCACCTTACTTTTACATAGGGTATCGGAATTGTTGGTATGTTTTATTTCAAAGTATCAAAACATCTTTTACCTGTCAAGGACAAGAAATATCAGATATATCTAATAAAAATAAGATAAATAAACTTCTGTACAGAGAAACAAATATATTCTTATTTTATTGATTTCTGTTTGTAATGTTGTATTGAAAAGCTATGTTTATAAAAATCACGAAGAGGAAGGACTCTTGCCTCTCAACTCCACCTACACCCATTTAGAGGACAAAGGAAAGTTTTCGATAAACAGGGGTTTGTGACAGATATCGGTAGAAATCCGCATATCAATTGGTTGTTCATATAAGGATGTTCCCT
>CAZXCW010000118.1:0-8992 GCA_964639385.1 uncultured Nitrospiraceae bacterium | reverse complement strand
ACAGGACCTCATCTGGATTACAGGATAAAAGTCAATAATAGGTTTGTTAACCCACAAACACTAAAGTTTACACGCTGGAAACCTATTCCAGAAATGTTGATGGCTGAGTTCACAACCTTCAGAAATAAAATGGACAACTGCCTTGCATCAATACAACTTCTTTTTGTTCCCACTGCAAAAGACAAAGTTAACACTAAGAAATTGAATTATGGATGAGTTCGCTTTCATCTGACTCGTCGATTTATCCGTTTTATATAACAATGGACAAAGGGGAAATATGAAAAAGGCAAAGAGGCTGAGAAGAAAATTGCAAGACTGATAAGGTAAACAATTGATGACAGAGACAAAAATGATGACATTAAATGCTAAAGCAGAAAGGAGGAGTTATAATGCTCAATAATGCACTTGGTTGGTTTTCAAATGACCTTGCGATAGACTTGGGGACAGCAAATACCCTTGTCTATGTGAAAGGAAGAGGTGTTATGTGTAATGAACCCTCTGTTGTTGTAATGAAGATGGACAGCAAGAAACTCGTAGCAGTTGGGGCTGAGGCAAAAAGGATGTTAGGTAAAACTCCATCAGACATAATAGCCATAAAACCATTAAAGGACGGCGTCATTGCAGATTTTGATGCAGCAGAAGAGATGCTTAAATACTTCATAAAACGGGTTCACAACAGAAGGAGTTTTATATCACCTAGAGTAATTATTGGTGTGCCCTCGGGTATCACACAGGTCGAGCAGAGGGCTGTAAAAGATGCTGCTCGGGCATCTGGGGCGAGGGAGGTTTACCTCGTTGGAGAACCAATGGCAGCAGCCATAGGAGTAGGGCTGCCGGTAGGAGAGCCGTCAGGCAGCATGATTGTCGATATCGGAGGCGGTACAACTGACATCGCGGTCATATCATTAGACGGAGTAGTTTTCAGTAAGGCCGTGAACGTTGGTGGTAATAAAATGGATGAGGCTATTGTGAGCTTCATCAAACGTAAATACAATTTATTGATAGGCGATAGGACAGCAGAACACATAAAGATCGAGATAGGCTCTGCATGTAAAACAGAACGCAACGAGCACACGATGGAAATAAAGGGGAGGGACCTCTTCTCAGGTATACCCAAGACTATAACAATTCATGAATTAGAAATCCGTGAGGCCCTTGCTGAGCCTGTCAATGTAATACTTAGCACGATCAAAATTGCTCTTGAAAACACCCCTCCTGAACTCGGAGCCGATATATTGGACAGAGGGATCGTTCTTGCTGGTGGAGGTGCTCTTCTCAGAGGCCTTGACCAATTTATGCAAGATGCAATAGGGCTGCCAGTCATCGTAGCAGAAGACCCTCTCGCTGCTGTTATCCGAGGAGTTGGCAAGCTACTCGATGAGTTAGACCTCATAAAACAAGTAGCTATTAATTAGTAAAAAAAGATTTAGCTTTTCTCTTTATCAGTCCATCTTTTCCATTAGATTATTTCCTTACAAATACTCTCGATAAGGAATCAGATTATATTAGTTTAGGCTTTTTCGTACTCAAGATTTTCTTGGCCTGTTCAATGTCATTTCTTATTTGAGTTTCAAGACTTGGGGCGTCAAAGAAGAATCTCTGGCTTCTAATCCAGCCTATGAAATATATCCTTAAATTTTCTCCGAGAAGATCGCCTGAGAAGCTGAATAGATGAACCTCGTAACTTGGAATAGAATCACCAAATGTCGGCTTTTTCCCGATATTTGCAACCCCATCAAAAAACGTACCCTTCAAACCTGCTCTTACAGCATATACACCTTCTCTTGGAACAAGCTCATTTGGAGTAGTTATATTCGCAGTAGGCACACGCAAAAGTTTTTCACCTCTACCCGAACCCCTTATCACATTTCCTTCTATTGAATAAGCCCTTCCAAGGAAGGTTGATGCCTCAGAGACCGCTCCTTTCAAAAGTAAACTTCTTATTTTGCTGCTGCTGACAATCTCTCCGTTTACCTTTGCATGTCTTACTACCTTAACACTGAATCCATATTTTCTTCCTCTCCTTCTCAGAAGCTCTGTTGTGCCTTTCCTGCCTTTGCCGAAGGCATAATTCTGTCCAACGATCACTGCCCTCACCGCTAATTTTTTCACAAGCACATCTTCAATAAAATCGTCCGGCTGGAGCATTGAAAACTCTTTGTTGAAATTTATGCAGAGCAGGACCTTTATCCCTATCGCATCCAATAATCTCTCTCTCTCTTTGGGTGTTGTGAGGAGTTTTACCTCCCGTTCAGGAGCAAGAACCTTCATTGGATGGGGATCGAAAGTGACAACCATTGAAGTCCCATTTATTTCTTCAGCTTTATTCATTGCCGCGAGGAGTATTTTTTGATGGCCAAGATGGAGACCGTCAAAATTACCTATTGTGATCACTGTATTAGGATAGCCTTCTCTTAGTGTCTCAAGTCCCCTGAGTATTTTCATCCCTTGCCTCAGTTATAAGTTTCTTATAGATCGTTTCAACCTCTGCCATTGTCTCTTCAGCAGTTCCATTGTTGTCTATGACAAAATCAGCCTTCCTCATCTTTTCTTCTATAGGAAGTTGGGCTTTTAACCTGATTAGCACCTCTTCCCTCGAAATTCCATTCTTTTTCAGGCGATTCAATGAGACATCTTCTCTTGTATAAACAACAATTGTCCTTTCAAACCTTTCTTCATATCCCCTCTCAAAAATTAGAGCTGCAGCTACAATCAAGATCTTATCCTTTGTATCTATCTTATTTGAAAACTCTTTTATTTTTTCGAATACAGGCGGATGAAGGATATCCTCGAGAGAATGCCTTAAGGAATCGTCTTTAAAGACTATATCTGCAACCCTTTTCTTGTTCAAACTACCATCTTTATTGAACACTTTATCGCCCAAGAGCTGTTTTATCTTCTCACGGATTTCCTCTTCCTTTAATAGAGAATCAACAATTCTATCTGCATCAATTGTGTCAACGCCTAATTTGGCAAACATAGAGAGAACTGTGCTCTTCCCCATGCCATAATTACCTGTCAAGGCTATAAGAGGCATAAAAGATATTATACACAAAACCCTCTACATCCCTCTTTATAAAAGGGGGAGCTATGAAAGGATAGAGTTAGGACGAAAAAACTTGGGGAAGGGGATTTGGAAGAAAAGAACTCCTCAATACAAAATTCTCAACTTACTGTAACCTTTACCTTTTCGCCAACATGTATGTCAAAAACTGATGAAGCATTGCCTCTGTATACAAAAAACTCAAGATAACCGAAGCTGTTGATTAATGAATAGAGTTCGGCGTTTTCAGCCTCTGAATAGTGATTCTTAAGAGGTGCTTCTCTTTCTTTGATAAAGACCTTGAGAGTTCCTGCAGGGTTACTGGTACAGAGGTCGTTAATTTCTTTGTTCTTTAAATTAGTTGTCGCATTCCCAAAGCGATCTATATAAATGACCTCACCATCGAGCACATTTTTTCCCGCAATAAATGGAACCGGTACCGATATAGCTACATAACCAGTTATGGGTTCTCCGAATTTTGATGGATCTATACCTCTCGAGAGCCATGCAGCTACAGGAGCAAATATGTCCCTTCCATGGAAGGTAGAGCTTCTCTGGGGCAAAAAATAATGTTCTGAGGTAATGTGTATAACTGATAAGGTCTCTTGTCTTAATTTATAAATCCGGGAAAATACACCGTTATCGGGCCCTACGAAGTAGTAGCGGTCTGTTATTACAAGGATAGGCCTGCGACTGGAACCAACATCTGGATCAATAACGGCGACATGGATTGTGTTATAAGGGAAAGATTCAAAACTCATCTCGATTGAAAGAGCTGCTTCCAAGATGTTCTGAGGACTTATATCATGTGTAATATCAACTATTTTAGCAAAGGGATTTATATCGAATATAATCCCCTTCATAATCCCTACAAAGGGGTCCTTATAGCCAAAGTCAGTTGTTAAGGTTATTAAGGGATTGTTCTGCATTCAAGCCCCCTATAATTTCTCTCACATCCTTTATGCCTTTTCTATTCAGGTACTCCATGATCCCTTCAATAATGTTGAGCGTTGACCTGGGGTTCAAAAAATTGGCAGTACCGATTGCTACAGCAGTTGCACCGGCAAGCAGAAACTCTATAGCATCTTCAACATTCATAATGCCACCCATACCAATTATCGGAATCTTCACGGCATTATAGCTCTCCCATACCATCCTTACTGCTACCGGTTTAATTGCCGGACCTGATAGACCTCCAGTGATATTTGCAAGTTTTGGCCTCCTTGTTTCAATGTCAACAGCCATTCCTGGAATGGTATTAATAAGTGAGATAGCATCACTGCCAGAATCCTCAGCTATTTTTGCGAACTTATGGATATTTGATACATTCGGAGACAATTTTGTAATCAGGACAGCCCTTTTTATAGATTGCCTAACCTTTGATATAAGTCTTGCTAACGTCTTCTTGTCAGTACCGAAACTGATTCCCCCCCTTTTTACATTCGGACAAGAGACATTGAGTTCTATCCCTTCCACACCTGAATTATCGAGGGCCTCTGAAAGACGCACATAGCCCTGTATGGTATTTGCAAGAATATTGACTATTACAGGGGTATTAAATCTTCTCAGATAAGGTAGCTTTTCTTTCAGAAATTTCTTCAGTCCGACATTCTGGAGGCCGATCGAATTCAACATGCCGCTCGGTGTTTCACATATCCTCGGAGGAGGATTACCCTTTAGCGGTTTTAATGATATACCTTTTACAACAATAGCACCGAGCCTGTTAAGGTCAACAAACTCAGAGTATTCCTCTCCGTATCCAAAGGTCCCGGAGGCTGTCATCACAGGGTTTTTGAGTTTAAGATTACCTATGTTTACAGTTAGATCCATTACCACACAACCTCCTCTATAGGAAAGACGGGACCATCCTTACAGACCATTTTGTAAATTGGGGCAGATTCTAAATTTTTAGATCTCTTAACTCTTGACTCTTGTCCCTTAATCTTTATTGCACATCCCAGGCACGCACCAACTCCACAAGCCATATTTTCTTCAGCAGATACGAAACCCTTTATCCTCTTCTCAATAGCAATTTTAGCGACGGCCTCAAGCATAGGTTTAGGACCACAAGCATAAATCAAGTAAGAAGTATGAAGTGGAGAGTGAGAAGTGAGAAAATCGTTTAAAACATCAACAACTGTTCCTTTTTCACCCATTGAGCCATCATCAGTGCTTATAAACAGCTTATCTGATAATCCTTTCAGCTTATCGAACATAAGAAGTCCTTCTTTGTCTCTTGCTCCATAAAAAACATATGCCTCTTTTGCAGATGTCTCTATGAGAGGAAAAATACATGCGATACCTATACCCCCTGCAATGAGTAGCGGTATTCTGTTAGCTTCTGGTTCTGGATAGCCTTTTCCGAGAGGGCCAAGAATACTTATGACCTCACCACCCTTGAAACCTTTCATTAATGCAGTACCTCTGCCTCTTACCTCATATAGAAACTGGATTCCCTCAGGCGTTTTTTTAAAAAAGCTAAATGGTCTTTTAAGAAGAGGATCGTGGGAATCGCTTACTTCTATCATATAGAACTGCCCCGGTTTGGGGCTGGATACTGATTCTAAGGGCCTTAGATGAAGGATACCATTTTTGTCATTCAAGGGAAGATTATTTATTATTTCTGCCTTGAAGAATCTACTCAAAATTGATCTCTAATATCTCGTACTCCATAGTTTTGGCAGGCGCTTTAATTATCACTGTATCCCCGACTTCTTTACCGACCAATGCCCTGCCGACAGGTGAGCTTATAGATATCTTTCCATTTTTTACATCTGCTTCATCAGAACCTACGAGAGTAAAGACAGATTCCTGATTTGTATTTATGTCTAAAACTTTGACTTTAGCACCAAAGGCAACCTTTGATTGATTTATCTTTGAAGGGTCAATAACATCGGACAAGGCAAGTTTTGCCTGAAGTTCCCGTATTTTTCCCTCTATAAAAGACTGCCTTTCCTTTGCAGCATGGTACTCTGCATTCTCCGAAAGGTCGCCATGTGCCCTTGCTTCAGCAATATCTTTTATATTTTTTGGCCTGTCTACTTTCAAAAGCCTTTCGAGTTCTTCCTGTAACTTCTGATATCCCTTAGGTGTTATAGGTATTCTCTGCATAAATTTAATAGACCTCCTGAATAAATTAATCTAACACTTTTCTAACAAAATTTTCTATATTAGATAATCTTATGCATTTCTCTAAGATGTTCATAGCAACCTTAAAAGAAATCCCGGCTGATGCAGAGGCCATAAGCCATATATTAATGCTAAGGGCAGGGTATATCAGGCAGCTTGCAGCAGGTCTATATATTTATTTACCTCTTGGTCTCAGGGTTATTAAAAAGATAAATAGAATCCTTCGCGAAGAAATGAATGCTATAGGGGCACAGGAAATCACCATGCCTGCATTGCATCCTTCAGAAGTGTGGCAGGAGACGGGTAGATGGAATGAGATAGGAGAGGAGATGTTCAGGCTGAAAGATAGAGGTGGCAGGGACATGTGCCTCGGTATGACGCATGAAGAAATTATAACTTGGCTTGCAGCAAGAGAAATCAGGTCATATAGAGACCTGCCGCAGATATGGTATCAGATTCAGGTAAAGCTTAGAGATGAAGCAAGGCCAAAAAGCGGTGTTCTCAGGACAAGGGAATTCTTAATGAAGGATAGCTACAGTCTCGATGCAGATGAAAATGGCCTCGAAAGAAGCTATGAACTCCATGCCGGGGCTTATCATAAAATTTTTTCAAGGTGTGGACTTAAGTTTTACATGGTTGAATCAGACCCTGGAATGATGGGCGGCGCAAAGGCTCATGAGTTCATGGCACCAAGCCCTGCTGGAGAAGATGAGGTCGCATTGTGTAACAATTGTGGGTATGCTGCGAATGTTGAACTCGCACGCTCTATACCCAAGGGTATAGAAGAAAAAAATTGGTCCTTCGAGGAAGTATCTACTCCTGATAAAAGAACAGTTCAGGAGGTATCTGATTTTCTAAAAATAGATCCAGAATACTTTATAAAAAGCATCCTTCTAATCAGTGAAAAGGACCCTGTACTTGCACTCGTAAGGGGAGATCAGGAGTTACACGAAAAAAAGCTCATCAAAATCATAGGCAAATACAGGCCAGCACATAAAGAAGAAGTGCAGGAGATACTTGGTATCGAAGCAGGATTTATCGGACCTATGAACCATAAGATTAGAATGATTGCTGATCTATCCCTCAAAGAGGGCGTTTATGTGAGCGGTGCAAACAAACCGCATTATCATGCTAAAGGGTTAAGACCCGAAAGGGATTTCAAAGCAGAATGGCATGACATCCATATTGTGAAGGAAGGAGATTTATGCCCAAAGTGTAACCTGCCTCTCAGGGTAGAAAAGGCAATCGAGGTAGGGAATATCTTCATGCTCGGCACAAAATACTCCCTTCCCCTAAGGTCTTTTTATCTTGATAAAAATGGGCAGGAAAAACCGATCATCATGGGAAGTTATGGTATTGGCCCTGCAAGGATTGCGGCAGCAGCTATAGAGCAGAATAATGACAAGGATGGAATCATCTGGCCCAGAAGCATAGCTCCCTTTGATGTAGAGATATTACCCTTGAATATGAAGGATTCTAAAACTGTCGAAACAGGTGAGAGGCTTTATAGCGATTTGACTAAAGAGGGTATGGAAGTTCTTATTGATGACAGGGATGAGAGGGCTGGTGTGAAATTCAAAGATGCTGATCTAATAGGAATACCCATGCAGATTATTATAGGAGAGAAGAATCTCAAAGAGGGACTCGTTGAGATCAAAGATAGAAGGACAAAAGAGGCAGCAAAAGTAGGCATTGAGGAAGTGGTAGGGAAAATAAAAGAGGAGATAAAAGACTAAAGACCGTAAAGATCAGAACTTGATCTGACAAGCAAGGTCTGGTGAAGATTCTCGCTAAATACTATAAAAGTTACTCTTTGGTTGTTAGATCGATTGCTCTCATAGAATTCCGGGCTTGTGAAATTAAATGTTCATATTCTGAGGAACCAGCCTCTGCCAGATCTCATCCGGTGCCCTGTCGAAAAGAATATCTGGGTTGCCTTTCAAAATTCTCCAGTCATTTCTTGCAATTTCGGACTCGAGTTGGCCGGGGCCCCATCCGGCATACCCAGCGTAAAGACGGAACCTTTGGTCAGCCTTTCGATTCTCGATCAGTTGTTTCAACAAAGTGAGACTGTTACTAATGTAAATATCGTCGAATACCTTATCGGCTTCCTCAGGCTTGCTCGAAGATTGAATGATCATGGTTATCTGGCTCATAGCAACGGGCCCGCCGAAGTACAGATGGTCAGGCATCTTTTCAAGCCCTTTGATGTTCGGCAGTAAGCGATGAAGCGTTGTCTCGGTTGGCCTGTTGATGATTAACCCTGTCGCGCCGAGGGCACTATAATTGACCAGTAAAATAACTGTCCTACCAAAATGCGGATCTTTTAGTTTTTCACTTGCAAGGAGGAACTTACCTGCCGATAGACTCTCATCTTCATATCTATGAAAGTTTCTCAATGATGGTGGTGCTTCATGAGTTAAATACGATACCGACACTGCATGCTCAGGAGACACAGGAGTGTTAACATTTGAAATGGCAAAATATGCTGATAATAAAATAATAATTATCGAGAGACTGACGATCGGCAGGAGGCTACTAATGAAATCCTTTTTTCTATGCATCGTTAAAGCTCCTGTAGCCCTGAGCAAATATTTGTTGATGCGCATATAATTACCATAGAGAACACTAGGAGAGGGAAATTAGAATCTGGGCATATAAAATATATCATATTAACCACTTAGAGGCAGGTGGGTTTCGTTTTCGCTTAGTGTAATCTTTGCAAAAATACTCATTAGCATACATAGTGATCTCCTTATTTTTGAAGATTTGTGGCTGTAATATGCTCAATTATATCAATTCTTGATTCCGTTTGTACAG
>CAZXCW010000117.1:0-9191 GCA_964639385.1 uncultured Nitrospiraceae bacterium | reverse complement strand
CTTGCATGTGTTAGGCACGCCGCCAGCGTTCGTTCTGAGCCAGGATCAAACTCTCATTAAAAACTCATTTGTAAGAAATTAACAGTGGCCTACTTTTAAGTTTTCAAAGAACTTTTGCGGTACCTCGGGTTCGAGCCATCTGAGGCTTTTTCTAAGTGGGTGCTTGATAGATGCTTAGGTTTCCCTCCGCTCAATCAAACTTTGGGGCCTGCATCACTACATCTAAACATCAACCCCCAAAATGTAGCTGTTCTCTCAGCTCGCTATAGCCCAAAGGTATCACAACGCAAAAACCTACACATTCTTGTATAGCTTCGCTATAACAACAAAAAGCCTTAACAAATTTTAAACTGCTTTTTGGTTTTTTAGAACCTTCTATAATTAGAATAACATTTTTAGAAAGATAGTCAAAGAACAAATATCTCGAATTATTTTGAAATATGTATAAATTTTAACAAAATACCCATTAAAAATAAAGATATCTCTATCTATATATGTTTTTTAAAAATAAAATGTGTTTTTTATTAAATCTCTAAACCTTTATTAACTCTCATGGGAAAAGAAATTTTCAGCCCTTTCCTTACCAATTGTAGATTGAGGGCCATGCCCTGGAAGGACCCTTATTTCATCTGGCAAAGCCATTAATTTCTTAAATGATCTTTTTAGCTTTTCTATGTCTCCCCCAAATAAATCTGTCCTTCCCACGGTCCCAGCAAATAACGTATCGCCTGTAATTGCAATGCCTTCGCCATACAAACAGATTCCCCCGGGGCTGTGTCCTGGGGTGTGGATAATTTCGAATTTTATATCTCCTATTTCCAATATAGCGCCTTCGGATACAAAAATGTCCGGATCTGGTAAAGGGTCAAGTTCGTATCCCCAGAGTGCTGCAGCTTGCTCTTTTGTATGTTGGTAGATGTCCAGTTCATCCTGATGAATAACAATTTTTGCACTTGTTGCATTCTTTAATTCAGGGATTGCTCCTACGTGATCAAAATGTGCATGGGTGCATACTATATATTTAAGCTTAAGATTTTTGTCAACAATTAGATCAAGAATTCTGTCGGGCTCATCACCGGGATCGATCACGAGAGCTTCCCTGGTTTTTTCGTCCTCAATAATAAAACAATTATTTTCAAGGGGGCCGACAACAAGTCTTTTTATAATCATAAGAGTATTTTTAATTTCCTAGTGTACTGTCCCATAAATAGGTTTACTGAGGTTGTCATTCCTGCGGAAGCAGGAACCCATGACCATTGCTTTCTGGATTCCCGTTTTCACAGGAATGACGCAAGCAAAAAGTGTATAGATTTGTTACGGACAGTACACCAGTAAATATAACTGATGGAAACTAAGATATCAATAGATGGGTAATGGGGTTTCTTCTCCAAATATCGAATATAGTATGGATTTTAAATGAGTAAGACTAAAAGGTTTTAATAGGAAATAATCTGTCCCTGCATTTAAAAACTCGGATTTTTTATTCTCGAAACTCATGCCGATAATTGGCAATGGTATACCAAGATTTCTGATTTTAACTATCAGTTCGATTCCATCCATCACTGGCATATTCAGGTCTGTAATCAATAAGCTACAGGATTTATCTTTGAGTATGTCCAGTGCTTCTTTACCATTATTAGCCAAAATAATCTCATAGCCGTTAAATAGAAAGAAATCTGAAAGATGTTTTCTAATATACTCCTTGTCATCTACAATCAAGACCCTCTTATCTAAAATTCCGCGCATAAGATTGAGATTAGAATACAACTGATAGTTGTAATAGTCAACTGCTAAATACAACCTAAAGATGATAGACTTTACGCCTCAAACAGATCAAAATTTGATAGATATAGGTCTAAATGGCAAATGAATTTAGGAAAAATATTGGTGAGACGTTAAAAAGGTATAGGCTTGCTGCCAGAATGTCCCAGATGGCGCTCGCTGAAAAGATTGGAATTTCCTATCAACAATTGCAAAAATACGAAAAGGGTATCAATAACATTTCGATATATCGTCTGAAACAAATATCTGAAGCTTTAAAGATTCCAATCAGCCGTTTCCTCGAAGGCCAGGAGCCAGAAAAAATAGCAGAGGATATTAGTGAATACGGTTTGAGCAAAGAAGAAAGAATACTCTTGGGCTTTTTCCGCAGGATTGATAACAAAGACATAAGACGTGGCCTACTCCTTGAGCTGAGGGGAATAGTGGAGAATATAAAAAAGAAATGAGTCCTCTGACTTATCCCCTGAATTTCTGCTTTACCATCTCTAAAACATAAGAAGCCTCCTCACTTTTCAGAATATAACTTAAGAAGAGATATATGCCAGTGCATAGGGCGATAGTTCCACTAAGGTAGAATGCCTTATCAATTGTCTTGCCATGGAGATGCCAGAGTTCACCTCGGAGAAGCAGCCCCCCTGATATCCCCATTACAGACGAGGCGAAAGTAGTTTTTGTAAAAGAACGGAGGACTCTCCTTGTATCAACCCTCTTGAGCTTTTTTCTAAGGAAAAAAAACAAAAGTCCGAAATTGAGACCCGAGGCAATAGAGTTAGCGAGTGCGAGGCCCCCATGCTTTAGAGGTTGCATGAGTATAAAACTCAATGTGGCATTTGTTACTAAAGCAACTATAGCGACCTTTACAGGAGTTTTTGTATCCTGCATCGAATAAAAGCTTGCTGTTATTACTCTCGATCCAACTATGCACCATATCCCTAAAGAATAAAATAAGAGAGCCTGAGCAGTGCCAACTGTTGCAGCATAATCAAACTTGCCTCTTTGATAGAGCAGATTTACTATTGGTTCTCTAAGTGCTATCAGTCCTGCCATAGCTGGTACAGATATAAAAAATAACAACCTTAATGCGAATGAAAAATCATCTCTGAGCTTGTCAAGATCCCCTTTAGCTGCATGTTCAGACAGCGTTGGCAATACTGCCATACCCATTGCGACACCGAATATGCCAATAGGAAACTGTACTAACCTCATTGAATAAAATAAGTATGTAATGCTGCCGGGTTGAAGATATGAGGCAAGAATGTTGTTCACAACAATATTTATTTGATTTATCGCTAATGCAAAGGTAGCAGGTATTAATAAAATGGACATTCTTTTGAGACCCGGGTGACTAAAGGTGGTATCAATACCGAGGTTATATTTGTTTTTAAAAAATGAAGGGAGTTGAAAAATAAATTGAACAAAACCTCCGGCTATAACACCTATTGCAGCAGCTGTGATCGGTTGCTTGGCTCTCGATTCAAAAAAAACTATACTCAATATCAAAGTTACATTTAGCATAGCTGGGGCAAGAGCAGGAATAAAAAAAACCTTCTTTGTATTCAGGGCGCCCATTACTAATGCGGCAAGACTTATGAATAAAAGAAAGGGAAACATTATTCTTGTTAGAAGGACTGTCAAAGAGAATTTGTCCGGAGAACCCAAAAATCCTGGCGCAATAACTGCAACGATGGCTGGAGAAAGAATAATGCCTATGAGACACACAAGTCCGACAACAATGATGATAAAGGTAAAAGTTATTTTTACAAGTCGATTGGCTTCTCCTTCGCCGTGTTTTTGACGAAATTCTGTCAACACAGGGATGAATGCAGATGACATGGAACCTTCAGCGAACAACTCTCTTAACAGATTAGGGATTCTGAATGCGGCAAAAAAAGTATCGGAAAGCCCGGTAGCTCCGAAATATAGTGCAAATATCATGTCCCTTGCATAACCGAAAATTCGGCTAATGAAAGTGGCAATACTCATGAGCCCAGCTGATCTTGCTATATGGTGTCTCGCATCCATATAAATTTTGATTATATCACAGGCATAGTTGCAAAAGTCCTTAAATCCCCTTTAAAATTCTCCATGAGTATCCTTGATAAGATAATAGAAAAGAAAAGAGAAAGGCTAAATGATTTGAAGACGAAGGTCCCTTTAAAGGAACTTAAAATGAAAGCAGATGAACTTGAAAAACCAAAAAATTTTAAGGATGCCGTAAAGAGAAACTCTGGCTCAATCAGGCTCATTGCAGAACTTAAAAAAGCTTCTCCAGTAGATGGAGTTATAAGGCAAGACTTCAATCCTATTACCATAGCATCAATTTACGAAAAAAAGGCTGTTGATGCAATCTCCGTACTTACAGAAGAAGACTATTTTCAAGGAAGGCTCGAGTATCTATTGGAGGTGAAAAAAGTAACTAATAAACCGCTCTTGAGAAAAGACTTTATCCTTGACGAGTATCAGATCTATGAGTCAAAAGCAAAAGGAGCCGATGCTATCCTATTAATTGCATGCATCCTCAAGAAAAACCAAGCTGCAGAATACCTTCACATTGCAGAAGAGATTGGATTACCTGTTCTCTTTGAAGTGCACGATTTTAGCGAGCTTGAAATGGCGCTTCTAATCAATGCGGAGATAATTGGCATCAACAATAGAAACTTAAAAACATTGCGCATAGATTTAAGTAACACCTTTAAATTAAAAAAAGAAATTCCTTTTGGCAAGATAGTTATTACTGAAAGCGGTATAAAGACAAGAGAGGACGTTAAGAGATTTGAAGATGCAGGTATTGACTCTATTCTGGCGGGGACAGTTTTCCTGCAGGCGGGAGATATAGGGGAGAAGATTAGCGAATTAATGGGATAGAGTGTGATAAATTTATTATATGCAGGTTAAAGTAAAAATTTGTGGCATTACGAACCTTGATGATGCATTGGCAGCAGTTGATTATGGAGCAGACGCTTTAGGGTTTGTATTCTTTAAAGGAAGTCCCCGATATATATCGCATGAAAAAGTAGGTGCAATAATTAAAAAGCTACCCTCGTTCACGACAACAGTGGGAGTCTTTGTGGATGAGAAAATCGAGCAGATAGAAAGAATGATAGGATTGACCGGGATCGATATTGTCCAGTTTCACGGTAGTGAACCTCCTGAGATGTGTAATATTTCAAGACGTATAATAAAGGCTATAAGGATAAAATCTCTCGAAAGTCTCGACTTCCTCAAAAATTATCGAGGCAAAGTTTCTGCATTTCTCCTTGATACATTTGTGCCAGATATTTTTGGTGGCACAGGTCAGATCTTCAACTGGGATATTGCTGTAGATGCAAAACAATTAGGGAAGATTATTCTTGCAGGAGGCTTGACACCTGATAATATTACTGAGGCTGTTAGACATACAAGACCATACGGGGTAGATGTAAGCAGTGGTGTAGAGTTAGAAAAGGGGAAGAAAGACCATAGAAAGATGAAACTCTTTATAGAGAGAGCAAAAGGAGCATAAAGACGAGAGCACTGAATTCAGCATTTAGGATACAAATTTTAGGGAGCTGTTTTCTTATTTTTTGATCTCTGATTTCTGTTCTCTGAAGAAACTCTAACGATGGTCTTTACATTTCCTCTCGGATTGAAGTCACCAATGACCTCTAAGAATCTCGGTTTCAATCTTTTTTGGAGCTCTGAGTATATTTTATTGGTTACTCCTTCGTGTGAGATATAAATGTTCCGAAAAGAATTCAAATAGAGTTTAAGAGATTTAAGTTCAACAATCCTTTTGTCAGGTATATAATTTATCTTGATGTTAGCAAAGTCGGGGTATCCAGAACGTGGGCATAGGCATGTAAATTCAGGAAAACTTATATTTATCTCATAATCACGCTCTGGTGATGGATTATCCCAAATCTCTAAAAGAGATTTTTTTATTGCCTTTTCTCCGTACTTCATTTGGTCAATAAAGCTATATTTATTAAAATCCTTGATAAAATCTTAGCACAAAAGTTAAGCAATTTTGGGTATTGACAAATATATTTCGGTTTTAGTAATCTTATTTTAATTCTCCTTTGAGGTTAAACGTAATAACCTTCCTGGATAGGTGAAGGCCTACTGGGTAGCATAAACCACCTAAAGAAGTTCCAAAGAGGAGCTTAATTATGGAAAATATCTCGATTTCAGAACTTAAGGAAAAAACTATTGATGAGCTCACAGAGGTTGCAAGGGGTCTCAGTGTAGAAGGCGCTAGTGGTATGAGGAAACAAGATCTTATTTTTGCGATACTTCAGGCACAGACAGAAAAAATAGGCTATGTATTTGGAGAAGGAGTGCTCGAGATTCTTCCTGATGGGTTCGGCTTTTTGAGGTCATCGGACTATAGTTATCTTCCAGGACCCGACGATATATATGTGTCGCCATCACAAATACGGAGGTTTAACCTCAGGACAGGTGACCTTGTGTCAGGCCAGATAAGACCTCCAAAGGAAAGTGAAAGGTATTTCGCCCTCCTCAAGGTAGAAGCAATAAACCACGAAGCCCCCGAGGAAAATATCAAAAGACTACTCTTTGATAATCTTATCCCCTATTATCCTACTAAAAAGATTAACCTCGAATATGACCCTAATGATTATTCTACAAGGGTAATGGACCTCATAACCCCTATCGGAATGGGGCAAAGGGGCATGATTGTTGCCGCGCCGAGGACTGGTAAGACGATGCTTTTGCAGTCCATAGCGAAGGCGGTCAAGAAAAATCATCGTGATATCCACCTTATCATACTCCTGATTGACGAAAGGCCCGAGGAAGTAACAGACTGGAAAAGACAGGTTCCTGCAGCAGAGATAATAAGCTCGACTTTTGATGAACCACCCCAGAGACACTGCCAGGTCTCAGAGATAGTCATAGAAAAGGCGAAACGCCTCGTCGAATCCAAACGCAATGTTGTTATCTTACTTGACAGTATCACAAGGCTTGCGAGGGCTTACAATTCTGTTATACCAACAAGTGGTAAAGTCCTTTCAGGAGGTCTCGATGCAAATGCACTCCAGAAGCCAAAGAGATTTTTTGGGACTGCAAGAAATATAGAAAATGGGGGAAGCCTTACCATAATGGCTACTGCCCTTGTAGATACGGGAAGCAGGATGGATGATGTCATATTCGAGGAATTCAAAGGCACGGGAAATATGGAACTGCATCTTGATAGGAAGCTTGTTGACAGGAGGATATTCCCGAGTATGGATATTAATGGCTCTGGTACAAGAAAGGAAGAACTGCTGGTTGACAAAGACGTACTCAACAAGATGTGGATACTCAGAAAGGTCCTTACACCTCTGAGTACAGTGGAGAGTATGGAATTCTTACTCGGAAAACTTACGGGCACAAAGGGCAACAAAGAATTCCTTGAAATGATGAACAAATAACCTATCTATAAATCTCTACCCTCTTTATCATATATGGATAAATTAGAGGACGATAATTACTGTTTTGTATGTGGCGAGAAAAATCCCTATGGTCTTCATCTTAAATTCTCTATCCATGAAGGGAAGGTCTCGTCTGAGTTTGTCCCACAAAAAATCCATCAAGGTTACAAAGATATTGTTCATGGAGGAATAATCTCTACACTGCTTGATGAGGCAATGGTCAAGGCCGCCCTGATGCAGGGGATACCTGCTGTTACAGCAGAGGTCACGGTGAGATTAAGAAATGCTCTTATGGTTGGCGAAAGAGCATTTATTGAGGCGACTATAACTAAAATAAATAGAAAGATTATAGAGGCATCTGCAATAATTAAAAAAATAGACGACACATTAATAGCTGAAGGTCATGCGAAGCTTCTGAGGCATGAGTAAAGAGTGTGGTTTAGTAGTGTCCAAAATAAGAGATGCTTCATCCGCCTCTGGCGGATTCAGCATGACAGGCCGTGCGTTTGTCATTCTGAGTCCTTCGCCTCTTGTCATTCTGAGCGTAGCGAAGAATCCCAATGAATGGCTCAGGATAGACTCCGCGAAGAATCTCATTTTTTAGAGTCAACAAAGATCAATTTTTATTTTGGAAGATATGCGATAACAAGATATCGTTTTATATCAGAGAAGGGTAGGTTGACAGGTAAGACCTCATACTTTACATTCTGCAGCATCTTTAACTCGTCTTCTATTTTTGGTCCTTTATTGAGGATAAATATACCGCCTGTCTTAACAATATGAGATGCTTTTTTTAAGAAGTCTTTTATACTGAATAATGCTCTTGTCAGTGCAATATCAACGGATTGAACTAATTCCCGCTTTACCTTTATCTCCTCGATTCTCTTTTCTATTACTTCAATCTGTTTCAATTCGAGGCGTCTAACAATATGCCTCAGAAAAGCAGATTTTTTTCTTGACGGTTCAACTAAATACATATCTATCTCTGGCCTGATAATCTTTATTGGTATCCCTGGAAACCCTGCACCACTTCCAATGTCAGCAACTCTTATTTCGCCATCAGGCATTGCCTTTAGATAAAGCAGGGAATCGAGAAAGTGTTTGATGATAATATCTTCGTCTTTTTTAAGACCGGTAAGGTTATATGCCTTGTTCCATTTCTTTAGTTCGGAGAGGTAGGTGATGAAGTTGTTTATCTGTTGCTTTGAAGGCGTGATTCCTAATTCTAAGATTCCATCTTTTAAGAGTTCATCAGGCTTTTTATCGTGCATGGATTTATAATATTCATGGATGACTCTTAAGGCAAGCATGGGAATCACGAATTTATTCTAGGTTATTGACATTTCAGGGCAACAAATGTATTATGTAATAATAGTGTGTAATATGGAGGCATAATTATGGTAAGGATTAATGCGGTATTACCTGAGGATATGATTGAAAAACTTGACGGCATAGCCAGAGATGAAAAAAAGAGCAGAAGCATGCTCTTGAGGGAAGCAGCTGAAAGGCTTATTGAAGAACATCAGATGAGGTTGGAAGAAAAACTCAGGAGATTACGTGTAAAACGTTCTATTGAGATACAGGACAAACTCAGGAAGAAGTCTGGCAAGTGGAATGGTGTATCAGAAATAAGAAAATGGAGAGAAACAGTTAAGTGAAGGAGTATGTTCTTGATACTTCAGTTGTAATCAAATGGTTTAGCGAATACGATGAGGATGACCTTCAAAAGGCACTTGACCTGAGATATAAAATCCGCGAAGGGAAATGTTACATCGTTGTTCCAGATTTGGTTTTTTACGAGCTTTCCAATGCCTTGAGATACAACCCTCGTTTTACTGCAAATGATGTTAAAGATGCAGTCAATACTGTTATGGATATGGGGTTTGATGTTAAAGGGATAGAGAATGAGACTGTTGAACGCGCTGTAGAAATTGCATTCCAATATAATGTTGTTGGCAATAATCAAAATGAAGCCAAAAGTAACAATGGTGTCATACTCTG
>CAZXCW010000116.1:0-9246 GCA_964639385.1 uncultured Nitrospiraceae bacterium | reverse complement strand
GATGTTGTGAAAAAATTTATTTTTCGATACCTTAGTGTACCTTTAACTGATGGTAGATGGAATATTTTTATGGATATAACCAATAAAGATATTCCCAATAACTCATCGAGTTAAATAAATTTTTGAACAATGTCTGCATTATCTGGGTGACCGATAAGCACGCGGAAAACCGATCAGTGTAAAACCATATAATCTGCATCCTCTTTTGTAATAGTACTGTAATCACCTGGAATTTCAGGGAGAATGACTTTGTATTTAACAGTAGTGTATTTCTCTAATTGTCTCGGCATCCCATACTTCCAGGCATGAATAGTCCCTGTCAAAACCACTATAGTTCTACCCGGATTCCTTTTCAGGTATTGCGAAAGATGCCACGCCATGGACTGATCCCAGATCACCTGGGACTCGCAGAAGTTACGGAAGGCTCCTTTATTATGGATCTCCTGTTCAAAAACCCTTCTTATGAAATCCATGTATCTCTGATCAAGCTCGCAGGTTATCCCCGGAGGTAGTTCTGAAAGCTCATCCTTTGTAAGTGATCGAAAACCTTCTTCTGCTACTTTTCTTGATATCTTCTCAGGCACATTTAGACCGATAAGGGGAATCTTTTTCTCCCGTGCATACAAGAAAATATCTCTATATAATTCCCACCCAGGACCCCAGTTCTTATGAAAAATTGGGATAAAAGCCTTTTCTCTTATCTTTCCCGAAACCCAGTCATCAAGTTTTTTCTGCTCTTTTTCCGGGAACATTTCCAGTCCAATAACAAGAAGGAGATTTCTTTTATGAAAGGCCCTTAATATATCAAGTTGTGTTTTATGATGACGGGGATTATTATGGGTCTCTCCAATAAAAATGACGCTGGCAGAACTGATTTCTTCAATCAGTTTGTTGAAGGTTATTTTTCCAACGCCTATTTTTATTACCTGTCTGTGAAGACTGCCGTAACAACTCCACAATGTAGAGAGTGAAAGAACAATGAGAATAAAAGATAAAGATATCTTAGATTTCACATCGAGTAAGAGGCTTACTTCTATGGAAACCTTTCCTCTTTCCAGGGATCTGCTGAATTACTGTATCCCCTTTTCTCCCAGAATCCTGGTTTATCCTTTTTCAAAAACTCTATGCCTCTCACCCATTTTGCGCTTTTGTATGCATATTTTTTGGGCACCACAAGTCTCAGAGGAAAACCATGCTCCGGTGCCAAGGGCTTTCCATCAAGTTCATAGGCGAAAATAACATCGTCATCCATTACAACTTCTATTGGTAGATTCGTTGTATATCCCTGCTCAGCAATTATTTCTACAAACCTTGCTTCCCTAAAGGGTCTTGCCATAGATGCCATGGTTTTAAAGAGCACCCCTTTCCATCGAATATCAAACTTGCTCCAACCTGTAACACAGTGGAAGTCAGTGGTAAGCTTAGTTGACGGCAGGAAAAGAAACTCCTTGTATGTTAATTTTAGAGGTTTTCCTACAAGCCCTATTACCGTAAAAGACCATCTTTTCACATCTACTTCAGGGACGTCTCCATACTGAAATATTGGGAAGCCTTCTGCCAATCTCTGGCCCGGTGGAAGTCTATCTTTTTTAAACACCTTTATCCCTTCTCAGCTTTTTCATGGTCTCTTTCAAAAAGGCAGGCAAATCAGATGGTTGCCTTGAAGTAACAAGGTTTCCATCAACAACAACCTCTTTATCCTCATATAAAGCTCCCGCATCCTTTACTTCCTTAGCCACGGATTTATAACAGGTGGCGCGCCTACCCTTTAGCAGGCCTGCTGATATTAATGTCTGCGGACCATGGCATATTGCTGAAACTGGCTTGTTTTTCTGAAAGAAGTTTTTCGCTATCTCAAGGGCATCTTTTTCTTTCCTGATCGTTTCAGGTGCCTTCCCACCTGGAAGAATAAGAATGTCATAATCATCAGGTGTTACTTCCTTAAGAGTTTTATCTACCCTTACCTCATATCCATGTTTCCCTTTTATTGTTCCCCTTTTTATCGAAGCAACATCTACTTGAATTCCCTCTTCTTTTAATCTGTAATACGGAACAAGGAGTTCTGTATCCTCAAAATTATCATCACTTATGATCAACGCCTTCATTTCCTTTACCTTGTCATATTATTAATTTACGGTTATCATTTATATGGTGATAACCTATTGACTGATAATAATGTTCATCCCTTATAGATTATGTGCTATCTTAAACATAAGGAATTCTTCATGTGTGAGCAAAGAAGAAAAGGAAGACCAACGGCATGTCTCCGATCTTTAGTCTTCCTTTTCAGGACGATATAACCTTTACTATTATTCCACCTTGAGTTTGCTAATATACGAGTATACCTCGGGTTCAAGGTTAGGAAGTCCCGCGATTTTCCATGCGATGATGGGATCAGGGAACTTCTCATAAGTACACTGTTTAGGTTGATGTACATTTTTACATACTGCAATAGGTATGGGGAATGCGTTGAACTTTTTGTAGTATTCCCTCATAAACTTAATTATTTCCATCTTCTCTTTTGTGAGGGGGCATGTCTTGCTTACACCTTCCCTGTCCGCAATAGCACAGGCTACCTTCTCGTTCCAGTCATCAAACTTTACAAGGTAGCCCTCATCATCAAACTCAATTTTTTTACCTTCAACCTCAATTACCGACATATTTCCCTCCTCTTATATTATTTTAGTCTTGCTTCTACAGCAGACCAGTTTATATTCTTAAAGAAGGCTCCTATGTAATCAGCCTTCTTCAGGCCATAGTCTATCATAAAGGCATGTTCGAATACGTCCATGATCAATATAGGATTGCACCCGGCAGGATGAGAAACATCATGTTCGTTTATCCAGAAGTTTATGAGTTTTCCATTAGAAATATCCTGATAAAGAACTGCCCAACCGATTCCTCTCATTGCCCCTACAGCCTTAAAGTCCTTTTCCCATGCCTCATAACTTCCAAAATCTTCTGACATCTTTTTGGCTAATTTTCCTTCTTTATTAATCCCTCCTTTGCCGCCAAGATTTTCAAAATAGTATTCATGAAGCCTCATGCCATTGAACTCCCATCCGAGCCTCCTCTTGAGCTCAGCGTATTCCGGGGCACCTGTTTTACCATCCCTCAATATCTGACTAAGGATATCCAATACTTTGTTTGTATTATTAACATAACCTTGATAGAGAGTAAAGTGATTTTTTAAGAGTGTTTCGCTAAATCCCTCCATCCCAATAAGTTTCGAGTAATCCTTCACAGAGTATGCCATAGCTTTTACCTCCTTTTTTAATGTGGCCTTGAGAGGAGCCGAATATCCGAATATTATTGCAGCTCCTCCTAAGGCCGTTATTGTAAAAAATTCACGCCTGTTAAGCATAAGGGCACCTCTTATAGGTGTCCGTTTTTATAAATTATAAAGGAGAAAGACAAGCAGAACCATCAGTATAAATCTGATTTTTTTGTAGGATTTCCCCCTTTCTTTCTATCGGTTTTTGTCCTACACAATTAAAATAAAAGTCTTGCCCCCCACCTATTCTTTTCATTTAAAGCTCCTTTTAATAGGGCCGAAAATGAGCGATAACACCATATTCTATCTGCGCTGAGATTTAGAAGAAGACTTTGAGTATGGTTAATTGATGTTCCTGATTATATCATCAAGGGTAATACTACCTGATTCAAGGAGCTGTCCTAATAATATGAAGCCTCCACAGGGTGGTGAGTTTACTTTGTACTTCATATAATCACAATCTTTTTCATAAAAGGAACACATAATACACATATTCTTCACAAGCTCATTTGCTGTCGCTTGAGCGAAAACCTTTTCAGACTTTTGGAAAATAATTTTCTTTCCTCTCTGTAATAACCTCTCAACTACAGAAAACCCCTTGCATGCAAGTTCTTTATTTTTTGAAGGCTTATAATAAGAGCAAAAATTCAGACAGAGCCTTTTATGTAAAACTGCCTCTTTCATCAATTCTAATTATAAATAGACTGAAATATAAATTGTATAATTAAATATGAATTATTATTTTCTTTCAAAAGAAGCCGTTCTTAAATGGCTTGAAACCCCCAGTGTCTATCATATCAAGAATGACGAACTCTATGAGCTTGACAGGGAGTCTTTTGAATTTCTTAAGGGTTGTTCTGAATCTGGATGTAATTCTCAGAATACAGAGTTTGTTGATTATTGTTTAAAAGAAGAAATCTTGACAAAAAAGAGAATTTCTATAAAACGCCCTCCTTTGATTAAGTCACCCCACCCTTCCTTGAGATACCTTGAATTACAAATAACGAACAAATGCAATCTTAAATGCAGACATTGTTATATAGGAAATACTGGGAAGCACAATGAACTTTCGGTAAATAAAATTAGAGATATTTTAAAGGAATTTGAACAAATGCAAGGTTTAAGGGTACTCATTACAGGTGGAGAGCCTTTGCTCCACAATGAATTTGAAGAAATAAATGAAATTCTCCCTCATTTTTTCATAAGAAAGGTCTTGTTTACTAATGGAATATTGTTGAATAAGGAAAAGATTAAAAGACTTAATGTAGATGAAATTCAAATAAGCATAGATGGACTCGAAAATGCTCACGATTCTTTAAGGGGAAAGGGCTCCTTCAGATTGGCAATGCGTGCAGTAAAACTATCATTGGATTACGGCTTCCATGTATCCATCGCAACAATGGTGCACCCGAGAAATCTTAATGATTTTGACGAAATGGAAAGATTATTCAAGAATCTGGGCATAAAAGAATGGGCTGTTGATGTCCCTTGTATAACGGGAAATTTAAAAGAAAATATAGAATTTCAGATAAGCCCTGCAGAAGGTGGAAGATATCTCAGGTATGGGTATGGTGGCGGCCTGCATACAGCAGCATCGGGTTTTGCATGCGGGTTACATTTAATGGCTGTGATGGCAGATGGAAAGGTAACAAAATGTACTTTTTATTCTGATACCCCTGTTGGCAGAATCGAAGATGGATTAAATATATGTTGGCAGAGGATAAAGCCTATAAGGCTCGATGAATTGAAATGTGACTGTGAATATATAGAATCCTGCAGAGGAGGCTGTAGATACAGAGCCGAACTTTTTGGTGACTTCCTGGGAAAAGACCTTGACAGGTGTGCCTTTTATGGTATCATAAATAAATGAGGTTTCGGATATGAAACCGAGATTCTCCTAAGAAAGGAGGTATTAGATGACAATCTCAAAAATATCAAAAAAGGCTTCGATGACCTGTAAGTGCAAAAATTCCTGCTAATTACTGAATTAAAACTTAAGATAAAGGGCATGCTTATAAGCATGCCCCTATTTTTTTTATGAAGAGAATGGGCTCAAGTCCCCTTTTCTTGCAGCTCAAAATTCTTTATGAATTGGCCTATCTGAACACCGAGATAAACACATTTGATATTGGCCATACATTCGTCAGCATCTTTCTTTTCGAGATGTGTCGTAAGCTCATGTTTGTCTTTGCCTTTGTCATGTTTAAAATGGACAATGTAGGCATTTTTGGGAACACTGAATTCAAGACTCACATCAATAGCATACCTTGAAATTTCAGGATACATTTCAAGGATCTTATTTTTCAGACCATCCATCGTATAACCCATAAGATCGCCTCCTTTCAAAATAATGGATTCATTGTAAAAAAAATTCTAAATTCATTATAGGGCGAAAACTGCTGTGGAAACTATCGGTATTAATCTGATTTTTTTGTAGGACATTCATACACTCCTGTATCGGAGTTTATCCTACAAACAGAGGTCATTATTTCCCATTGGACACTACTGGCTATAATCTTAGCGCCATTGTCTTGCGTTAGTTAAGAAGACTGTACATAGAAGTATGTTTGTTGAAAAATCCTTGACTCTCGCTGATTATGCTTGTTTCTTCTCAAGTCCACACCGTGATTATTGTTGATGCACCAAAAAAAGTAGTCAGGAATCGGCTTGAGATTAAAAAGGCCACTCCAATATGTGCTTTTTTTCAATATTGGGTATCCTACCACTGGGGGGTAGGTGGATAGTAATCTAAAGATAATCCGATAGTGGTACCATTTGCATTTTTAACTTCATTGACCAATAAGATAATCCACTGTACGTTAGCCCAGGTAAATGCTCGTGTTAAAGTTGCTTTTGGCCTGTAGACAACAACCGCCCAGTTACCATTTGAAGAATCTCCTGACTGATATGCCCATTCCCCGGATTGGCAATTGGATAAATTTACATCACCAAAAGATCCGACGTAATTCGAGGGTTGACTGCCCAGATCATCGAACGGATTGTGGGGAGTTATCGGCTGCGTGTTTACTACCTGTCCTCCTGAATAGAGATTAAGTGCTGATCTGAGGCTACCGATTACCGATTCGACACTTGCCCGTTCTGCGTCCTTGGTAAAAGAAATGTATTTAGGAATTGCCAAGGCCCCTAATACACCCACAATTATAATTATTAAAATCACCTCAAGGAGAGTAAATCCTTTTTGATAACTTCTCATTAGAATTAGTCCTATTCGGGTTCCCAGCTTTAACAGTAACTCTGCATGAGCATTTCAATGATAAGCGCTCATTTTTTGCAATTTTAATATATGAACATCACGGTTGCATGTCAAGAAAATACGAATTCTATAAGACGTTAAATGTGATGCTAAAAAAGTGTGAGAAGAGATTATAGGTACAAACATATCTGCACCAGTTTCGTGCGGGTTTTTATATCTTCCCGTTCTTCGACAGATACTGCCATTTTTTGTATTCTTATACCAAAAACGCCCGATTATTTTTTATAAAGATAATTCCTAATTTTTTAAAAAACCTTTATTTATAAATATCTTAGCTTTAATTTCAGGATAGGCACACCTTTCGCTATTAACATGTAAGATGCACCTAAAAACTGATAAAGGAGTAAATACATGGAGAATTCAAAGGCGATTCGGTGTCTTTATTTTTAAAGGAAAAAAATCAAACAAAGGAGGTAAATGATGTTCAAACAATTTAAAGAAGCATCGCTCATAGTTATGTTGATCGTGGTCAGCGTGATGCTCTTAGCGTTTTTACAAAGCGACGCCATGGCCATAACAAGAACACTTACAATTGTAAAAAAAGGTACGGGAACAGGAACTGTAACAAGTTCTCCTGACGGTATTAACTGTGACGCCAGTAATACGGATTGTACAGAGGCATACGACAAGGGTACATCTGTACAATTAACTGCAACAGCCGATTCAGACGCAGTATTTAAAGGATGGGTTTACCTTGGTGTAATTGTGAGTAAAAACTCAACCTACACCGTAAAGATGGGTGTAAACAAGACAATCAAGGCAAAATTCCTGAAAACTTACAATGTTACTATCACCAACTTAAATGTCGGTACCGGCACAGGAGGAACAGTCACTGCTTCAGGAATCAATTGTGGAAGCGATTGTGAGGGAACTTACATTGCGGGAAAGACAATAACTTTTAAAGCACTACCCTATTCAGACTCAAAATTTACAGGATGGTCAGGAGATGTCACCGCAACAAAAAAGAGAATACGGATAACCATTACCAGTGACTTAAACATCACGGCTGCATTCGACACAAAAGCAGGGGGATTACAGATAGCTGAAAAGGTCAGCGTAGTTGATACCAACTCATCCCAGGCTCAGCCGGCCCTGAAGATAGGACATTTTTCACTTAATGCGGTTGAATTCCCTGCGGATTCAGATTTTAATAACGATCAAACCAAAGTATATGTTAATGAAAGATCAGCAGAGACATTTAAAACAGTTAATGAGATACTCTGCATGATCGGACAAACTAAGTATGATGAAATGGTGAACAAAGGCATCTACAAGGCACAGATAGATAAAAATCAGTGCAGTAGCAATAATGATGATCCATCCAGCGCCGGTGAGAATTCCCAGAACCAGTCATCGGGTTCGACTATGCCAAAATATGAGATGTGGACTATTAACTCTACAAGAGCTGACGGAAACTCCCCGCAGATTGTCAAGGTATGGATTCACGAAAGTTCAGATGACAATAAAGGCATGGATCCTCCAAAAATGATTTATGCAAAGGCTGTTATCACCGAAGGTGTTAGTGATACCAATCCATATGGGATATTTACAATGAATTTTAAAATATATCCAGAATTAGACGGAGTTGTCTCTCCAACCCCTATGGGTAAAGGATTACTGAAGACTGAGTTAGATCCAGATACGGGCAAAGTTCTTCTTAAGTTTGCCTCCAAAATGGATATGAATACCCCTGAAGGTGCAATGCACTCTCTCGAACAAGCAACTTTAGGCAGATCTGCTGACGGATCAACCGGCGGTGGAACAGTATATAATTATGAAGATGATCCTTTTATGCCGGAACCTAAGCAAGATACCTTTGATTTCGCTTTCAATGACACAAACTTCCTCAGGGTTAACGAACTTGGAGAACAGATGTGTCTGGACAGGTCCAACTTTGACGAAACTGCCTGGCGGTATGGCCTTTATGATTCAAACGGGGCAAGAGTGAACCGTAACTCGGGATTCTCCATTATGAAACAAGTTGATGGAAAGGATTATTACGGTTGGATCGGCTATTACGGAATCTGGTTCCCCAAAGAGGTAACACTATCTAATGGCGATCAGGTTTACAAAATGGATTTCGAACCTGGAGGCGGAGTAGGAGAACCTTATAATGTGCTCATCTCCGGCGGCAAACTGAAGAAACATGTTCGCAAGGAAATGACTCTTGGAGATATTAAGAACATCCCGTTGGATTACTGGGATATGAACGACCAAATGAACTATCACATAAAATGGGACGGTTCAAACTTCATAAAGTATGAATATATGGATAATTCAGGGGGCAATTCTCTCTGGAAAAAATTAGATCCGGTAATATATGACATCAGCAACCTTAACTTTGACATGCTCAATTTCTGGTCACAATCACTTGGCGGCGATGTCCAGATAAAGTTAAACTGTACAGCGAGCGGAGTACCGCCTGCACCGCCAATATTCAGTTGCTCTGCAGATGATACAATGCCTGTTATATTCTATGCTGAAAGCATAGTATTCCCGTCCGATACCGTGCCGTCAACTCTGGCATGTTTTTCGAATTGCCCGGATGCTACAAAGATCAGTAACGGTGAGCAATGGCCATATGACAATACTTATGAGCAGCCTCAACCAGCCACAGAGGCACAGTACATTTCATATAATTTTGATTCAAGCCAGATGATGTTGACATATGATGATGGAACGACACCTGTACTCGCTA
>CAZXCW010000115.1:0-9364 GCA_964639385.1 uncultured Nitrospiraceae bacterium | reverse complement strand
ACTATGTCCTGCCTAAATACGATGGGTTTACAGTAATTCACGTTAAATAAATTTTTGAACAATATCAGCATTATCTGGGTTAACTTCTTTCTGAACAAACATATTTCTTAATTTGATATAATTATAAGATTTCGGACGTTATCAAGTATTCTACCTTAAGGAGGAAATCATGAGAAAAGGAGTCTTTGTTGTTTCAGTAATTTTCATCTTTTTATGCATGGGCATTGCCTACGCTCAGTTCGGAAAATCGAGTGGGCCTAGGTTCTACACTGAATTTAAACCCAGCATTGGCGGATGGTCCGAGTACGAGGTAAAACCAAAAGGCGAGTCGCCCTTTAAGATGAAGATAGCCATTGTCGGAAAAGAGGGCAACGCCTACTGGTATGAAACTGTAATGGATATGAAGCATGAGGGAAGGGTCATCACCAAAATGCTCATTTCGGGTGATCCTGAAGATCCAAAGAATGTTAAGAGAATGATCGTCAAGACTGGAAACAAACCAGCAATGGAGATGCCTGTTCAGATGATGCATCAGCCTTCCAAACATCAGGGGCAGAGAGGAAAGATAATTGATAAAGGATTAGAGACAGTCAAGGTTCCTGCTGGTACATTTAAGACTCAGCACATGCAATATCAAGACAAAGACATTGTCGTGGATACCTGGGGACACAAAGATGTTTCACCTTATGGCATGATCAAGTCCCAGTCGAAAGATTTTGAGATGGTTCTTCTCGGCTACGGTAGAGGAGCAAAGACTATGATCACAGAAACGCCTCAAAAGTTTGAAATGCCAGCAATGCCCCAAATGCCAATGAGGAGAAGATAAACATCGATTAAATTCAGATCTTGTCTAATGCTTGCTTGAGGTCAGCTATCAGGTCATCTACGTCTTCCAGGCCCAAGGCGATGCGTACTAAGTTGTCTACCATGCCGATCGATCGGCGGTGGTCCTCGGGATAGTCGAAGAATGACATCGTGGACATCTGAGTCACTAGGCTTTCGCTGCCACCAAGGCTGGGCGTTATCAAAAACAACTCCAGCGAATCAATGAATTTGCGAGTTTCCTTATCGCCACCTTTGAGCAAGAAGGTGATTACACTGCCAAAACCCCGCATCTGCTGGATAGCGATTCTGTGATCCGGATGTGACTCCAGGCCTGGATACCAGACCTTTTCGATTTTCGGGTGTAACTCAAGCATGCGGGCGATGGCCAGCCCAGCACGGTTATGGTGCTCCATGCGGAGTGCAAAAGTCTTCACGCCTCTTTCGAGAAGGAAGGATGTAAACGGGCCGGGTGTAGCACCGATCATCCGTTGCATGCGATAGAGGTCGTTCAAAAGGTTGCGTTTGCCAAGGGCGACTCCTGCCAAAAGATCATTATGACCCCCGAGATACTTGGTAGCTGAGTGGATAACAATATCTACACCCATCTCAAGCGGTTTAATATTGTATGGTGTTGCCAGCGTGGCGTCAATAATAGTCATTACGTGGTGCTGCTCGGCTACCTTTACCACTGCCGGGATATTAAGTACGCGCAGGTAAGGATTGGTTGGTGATTCGGTAAAGATAATGTTAGTGTTGGGTTGGATTGCTTTGGCGATGGCTTCGGCAGTTGGTTCAACCAGGGAGACCTTTATGCCGAACTCGGCCAGCAGGGTCGTGGCAAAGTCGCGAGTCTGGCGGTAGCAATCATTCGTGAAGATGATATGGCCGTTGCGGCGCATGTAAGCTATCAACGTCATGATCACTGCGCTCATACCTGTAGAGAACAGAAGTGCCCGCTCAGCGCCCTCGATGGCTGCCAGCTTTCGTTCACATTCCTGCTGGGTCGGGTTGCCGTAGCGCCCATATTCGTGCTCGCGCACCACACGACCCTTGCTCTTGGCCTTCATGAACTCCAGTACCTCAGCAGTGGAGTCGAAGTAGTAATTGGAAGTCTGGACAATCGGCGTGGAGACTGCATAGTGGGCTTTGGGAGTTCGGACTAGGCCGTGAATGGCAAGGGTTGCCGGCTTCCATTTCTTGACGTTTAACGACTTCTTAGACATTAGTTTTTTCCTCCTCTTCTGCAGAACATGCTGGAGAGCCTCTTTTACTGCACCCACGGTAGGCGCAAGCTCGATCGGTTTGTTGGCGTAGCGGCAAGGGAAACCCAATGTTTCCTCATGATAGCGAATCTTGAAGTCTGTGAACTTCAGCCCGTGCGCCGTGGAGATTACCACAACGCGTTCGGACTTATCAATTTCTCCTGCCTTGAGCAGTTTGATCAGCGCCACCAGCGCTACGCCGGTGTGCGGGCAGTTAAACATGCCTGTGGTGTCACCGAGCGCTGCAGCGTCAGCGAGCTCCTGCTCGGTGGCTTGCTCAACGATACCATCGAACTGCTTCAACGTGCGGATGGCCTTCTTAATGCTCACCGGGTTGCCAATCTGAATAGCACTGGCCATAGTTTTTTGGGCATGGATTGGCTCGAAGGTCTCAAAATTTTTCAGATACGATAAATAGAGCGGATTTGCCCGCTCAGCTTGTGCAACAACGATGCGCGGCAGTCTGACAATCAGTCCAAGGTCGCGCATCATGAGCAGGCCGCTTCCCAGTGCGGAGACATTCCCCAGGTTGCCGCCTGGGATAATAATCACGTCAGGCGTATCCCAATCAAATTGCTGTGCTATTTCGATACCGACAGTCTTCTGCCCTTCAACGCGCAAAGAGTTCATTGAATTGGCAAGGTAGATCGTCTCGTCCTTAGTGATTTCCTGCACGATGCTCATGCAGCCATCGAAGTCAGTGTCCAGCGACAACACGAGCGCTCCGTTCGCTATCGGCTGGACGAGCTGCTCCATTGAGATTTTTCCCTTAGGCAGCAATACAATAGACTGGATGCCGGCTGCTGCACAATAAACCGCCAGCGCAGCCGATGTATCACCGGTGGACGCACAGGCGACCGCCTTGATCGGCGCACCCTCACTGATCATCTGCTTAACCTGCGACACGAGCACTGTCATGCCGAGGTCCTTGAACGAGCCGCTGTGGGAGTTGCCACAGAGTTTGATCCATAGATCGTTTAAGCCAAGCATCTTGCCAAATCGCTCAGCCCAGAACAGATTGGTACCACCTTCGTAAAGTGAGACGATGTTGTCGTTGTCAATCTGAGGCAGAACCCACTCTTTTTTACCCCAAACACCTGAGCCGTAGGGCCACTCCGTAGACTTGTATCGGTCATCGAATATTTCCATCCAGGTTTTGGCATTGCGGTTAGTAAGGGCGTGGAGGTCATGCTGCACTTCAAGTAGTGAACCACATGCCTTGCAACGATAAATGATAGAGTTGAGCGGATAGCTCACTCCGCATTGCTGGTTGATGCATTGAAACCAGGCTCTATACGACATAAGCACCTTTCTTAATTATCTGATCGGCAAGGCCGGTATCGGTCGGTAAAGCAAGAATATCATAATAATTCGCCGATTATCAAGTCAGACCAATCGGCAGTAAATAATTTGTCCATATTCTTCTCTGATTATCTTTTCCCCAATTTTTTAGACAATTTTTTAGAAATAGTCTAAAATTATAATGTGCAAGGCACGGATCTAGAAGGGCTCCTCAAGACAGGGGTAGAAGCGCTTGCCCAAGGTAATACAATTTCTGCTCTTTCCTGTTTTGAAAAAGCCATAAATATAGAAAAAAGGCCCGATGTTTACTCCTATTATGCCTTTTGTATAGCAAAAGAGCGGGGACAGGTGAGTAAAGCAATCTCACTATGTAAGGAAGCCGTAGAGAAGGAACCCAATAATTCAGTCCACTATCTCAATCTTGGCAGAATCTACCTTCTTGATAATAAGAAAGAAGAAGCGATCAAAACATTCAGAGCAGGATTAAATTATGAAGCAAATACCCTTATTGTTGATGAATTGAATAAGTTAGGACCGAGAAAACCACCAATTATTCCTTTCTTAAAAAGAAGTAACCCGATAAATAAGTATCTCGGGATTATGCTCAGGACAAAGAAATGGCTTAAAATACCACATTTCGTACCTTCACTGCTTTTAGCAGTAACTATAGCATCTCTTCTTCTCGTCTTCTATACAGAAAAACATAAGGTGTCCTCTCCACCATCCGAAACTGAACATCCGGATACGGTAACCCCTCTCTTACCTTCCGAAGCTGAACATACGATGACCCTTCCATCTTCTGAAGTTAAACACACGGTGCCTTCTGCGCCTTCCGAAACTGGACATACAGTGCCCCCTTCAACTTCTGAAGTCGCTCATAAAACTCCTGTTGAAGCTAAGCATGATACCCTCCATACCCTTGAACTGATCGCCGAAGATACAACCTGGGTTCTCATAACTATAGATGACAGCGAATCAAAGGAAATGCTTCTACAGCAGGGGGATCGTATAAAATTGTCTGCAAAAAAAGATTTCTCGTTAAAAATTGGTAATGCAGGCGGAATCAAATTGATTTTCGACGGGAAAGAAATTAGACCCCTTGGAGAAGAAGATCAAGTTGTTACGCTAAAACTTCCTTCTCCTACAACTTCGACAAGCGACACATCGAAGGCTAATACTGAAAGTGAATAGCTTCTCTATAAGGGTCTCTCCTCAGCCTTTTTATCTCCTCAAGGGACTCCTCTTTAGTTTACTTCATCATAATGAAACCAATAATTGCACCTAACAGAAATAATATCATTATCATGATAATTGCTGAAAGGTAACTACGAGGCTTTGAGGTTATTTTTTTCTTACTTTTTCGTATCCCTTTTTTAGACCTTTTTGCCATTGAAATAGCGTCTTATCTCTAATAGACTATTCAACGCCCCTTGGATGAATTGTCAAGAATATACTTCAATACCTCATTCAGGCTATTAAACAACCCATATCCGCTGTCCCTGTAATTTTTATTCCATGGAAATAAGAGGCCCGCACTTATCGCTCCCCTTTCTCTTGCTTGCTCTAACACATGAGGCGCATCATCCACAACAACATAGCAGGATTCATCAAAAAGCGCAGTTTTATCGAACGATAGATGCAGCTCGTCAAACGCAAGCCCATGCCTTACAAGCCACCTATGTGTTTGTTTAAGGCTTTCAGACGTACGGTGGCTCGCAATAACAATGTAAAATTTATGTTCTTTCAAGGTAGCAAGGAAGTCTTTTGCTCCTGGATATGGGAGATGCCTTTCATCATCTTGATTTAAGTGTATGCTATGAATAGCCTTCATAAAATCTTCTTTTGAACAATAGTTCTCCCAGAAATCCCATTCAATCCAGTACTCTGGCGGAGGAAAAACCTTGTTTATCTCTTTCAGTCGTTTGTAAAGAACATCGCAAAAATGCCATAAGGTATTGTCTATGTCTATTACCGCCTTTTTGAACATTGTCTTTTATTTTCCCTTAACTTTACTCTGGTAAGTCTTCATCAATGCCTTCAACATCTTACTGTGGTTCCTGCGAGAGTTTCGTTATCGCAAATATAAATTAAGTATCAGTAAGGTTATGCACCTTCCAAAACCCGCCACCCCTTACTATATTTTTTGAGTAATTTTTGTTTTATTTCTTCTGGAAATGTTGTCTTATCACAGTAATGATTTTTCTTGTTATCTTCGCTACAAACTACTGAATAATAGGGTTCTGCAGGTTCATAATTAATTACATATGTAACAACAGCTATGTTACCCTGCTTATCAATTGAGATCTCCTTTATTCCTTTGATAACCACCTTAAAAGTGGAACCATAAAACATATGGAGACCTACAAGAGGATAATCCTTATAAATAAATGGAAATGACTTCGCTTCTAAAGTATACTGCCTTCCTTTTTCTGTGGGGATGTAAAAATTATGCTTTTTTAACATCAGATATCCATCAGCAACTAATTTTTCTATTCCCGTTGTATTCCTAAATCCTATACCGGCCATAATTAGATAACCATTCAAAGGGTCACTTTTTAAAATAGCTTTTTTAGCTTCACTTTCTGACAACTTAGACCTACTACACCCCATTAAGACGCTGATAATAATCAATGATGCTAAAATTATGAACGTTGTTCTACTCATTACCATTTTATGAGTACTTGCTCCATATAAGGATGAATCGGAGTATCTTCTCCCCCCTTGCTGAAAAATAATTTAGTCCCTTGAGGAGATAAAGTCAACAGAATAGTAAATATTGTTTCTGATGACACCGTGGTGACAGGAATTATCTCAATGAAGACTACATGCTTAGTTCTGAGAAGAAATAACTATTATCGATTTTTTCACAGTTCAGCAGTTTTGATATTTTTCCTCAGGTGCATATATCGAATGGCTTGAAAGGGATTATTTTTTAGTTCATTTAGAAGCTGCTTCAACAGCATTCACTACATCATTTATCCTACTATTATATTTACTAAGTATGTCGTCATAAAAAGAAAATTTGTTAATCCTTCTGCCGAAGAATGCCCCGATCTTCGCTGTACCTATAATTGCTATCGGGAATGCATAAATTACCTCTATGAGCGTTCCCAGCCCCAGGAAGAAAGCTCCAGCGAACCCCGCACATATACAGAGAAGAGCTATGCGTATCGACTTCCTCAACAGACCCAACAGAAGTCCCAAAACAGCAGGTCCGTAAAATGATGTTTCCAATTCGAGACTCGCTATGATTATCCATGCTATAAAACCTATACACGCGCCTCCTAATGCACCTGCGAAAGCCGATTCTTTTTCTATTGTTTGTTCATCTGCATTGATTCCGAGCACGTTTTTAATGAAAATCTGTAAAAATTTCTCGGGGACTCCTTCTTTTATCTTTTCTAAAATCTGTATGGGTGTTTTCATCTTTTTAACACTAAGAGAACGGATTTCATTCACTATCTGATTATCAGCATTATCCCATTTGATCTCACCTGACTTAAGGCCATGAAGGTATTTAATAATTTCATTCAGGGAATGAGTAGAAATAGTTTGTGTTGAAACTCGCTTGAGTATTTCCTCAACGTGTGGGATCATAGATAACACTACATTGTTTTTTATGTACCTAGCCAATTTGATATAGTCTTCATGCCCTATATCGTACTTCAACAACCTGATCCATTTTTGTCCAAGCGTCTCCCCTTTTTGTCTATGCTGATCTATACCATTTTGGTCGACGACATACCTGATAAACTGAACATATTTTCCTAAATAATCCAGACAATCATTCTTCCGTATGAAAAGCCCTTCTCTTCTTAAGTTATTTAAGAGTTTAATCGCTGCCACGTACCTAGAAGTTTCTTTCCCGAGGAGGTCACCCTCCAGCCATACCGGTAAAATATATTCATCCTGCAATTGATTGAATTCATCCTTTGTCAATAAAGAGCTTCCCTTGAGTTTCTCCAGCCCGTTTAAATAGTCTGAAGGATTTCCGGAGAATAAGGCATTATCAATCTCTTCTTTCGTCTCTTCCGGAACGATAAGGTTGCCAATCATTTCGTTGTATTGCTCGCCAGTTATTACAACATCAACTGTGCTGGCTACGAAATCCAGATTCCCAACTACATCATCGCTTATTTTATCCGGAAGCACATATGCATGGGGGGTTGTAAGGATATCCATCATTTTACAGAGAGTATTCAGTTTTTCGTGATAATTCTCTTTCCTGGACACAGCCTTTCCTATAGCTTCAAACAGACTGAACAGTTCATCATCTGCCTTTGATGTAAGTATCATGTATTCTCTGTAATACTCGAGGAGCTTTCCATTCAGGAGGAGGTTGATAATTGCTTTCTCTCCTTTAGAAGTCTCATTTTTTAAGCTCTTACTCGCATAAATATACAGGTTTTTATGGTTTATCAATGTACCGTAAAGGATAAAAGGGAGGTCATTTTTAAATGTATATATAAAACTGATGACACCCAGATCAGGATCACCGGCAGATTGCTTCCTGATGTTGTCGACCTGCCAGCACATATTTTCATCAGAATTCTTCAGAAGCCATTTTGAAATATTACCCTGGGAAAGATGATCTTTTGCAGATTCCCATGCTTCTTCACTCTCCAGAAAAGCCGGGACCATCGCCTCGATTGAAAAATATTCCTTATTGAGAAATCTATACGGAACTGTATAGCCGTTTGATATTTTAATCTTATGTTCCTTTGGGGCATCAGAAAAATAAACAGGAATATTAGTATCCTTTTCGAGCCATCTCTTAACCTCAGCATATCCCCATCTTCCTTGGGAGTCTTTGGTCAAAAGACCTCTTAATAAGATTTTATAATCTTCAGGGATATGCTCTGGAATTGATATGCTGTTTTCCAATAGAATGTCAACTATCGATTTATCATCAAGGTCGCTAAATGGATGTCTTCCAACTAATAATTCAAGTATTGTCATTCCAAGGGACCAGTAATCTGCCTCTGGTCCGGCAACACCAGTCAATAGTTCGGGAGAAGAATACATCGGTCTAACTTCTAAGGGTGTAGTACTCTTCCTATGTTCTGATTCGATCACGGAGGATATATCAAAGTCTGTAAATGCCGCCTGAAATGGTTGGTTCTCTCTCATGAGAATATTTGATGGTTTCAGGTTAAGATGAGGTATATTGTTTTCATGTATGACCTTCAGCCCCTCAATTATTTCTTTTAGCACCAAGTTTAAAACTTTGAGATTAATCTTCAATTCATTAAGATCTCTCAACGATCCATATTGTGCATATTCCTGAATCACATACCATCTCTTCGTATTTTCATCAAAACCGTATTCATAAATATGCACGATACAAGCATGCAGCCTTTCGCTCAGTCTCTCTAGCTTTTTGAGAACCTCCTCATTCGGGATCATATCGGATCTATAGAATTTGAGTACACTCTTCAAGCCATTCAGTTCGATAAGATAGGTATCTTTTCTTACATCCGCATGAGTGAACTCTCTTAAGATTGGGTATGTTCTGGAGATCTGAATATTAAATTTCTTGTCTGTTGTATCTTTTACACCATAATTTTTAGCACCTGTTCTGTCAGCCTTTGATCTGGGATCATATAAGGCTTCAAATTCAGGCATTATGTTGTCGTCAATATCTCTCATTTTTATATTTTAAATTTGTGGACTATCATGGTCCGTAGGAAGACCAAAAAGAATTCGTTTACTTGACCCAATCACTTGATTTTTCATTATCTCCTTCAAGCGTCCTTAAAATTGTAAATATATAATCTTCAATCTTCTACAAACTATATGCCGAAACTTTAAGCTTGACTCATGAATATATACGTTAAAAATATATTGGATAAACAATAGCTTAGATAATCTCTATACTCTCGTTCTCTTTTTGCATTGTTTGAAATTATCCTCTCAATGTCAGCAATTCTCGGTAAACCATTAGGATATTGTCTTCATAAGCTTTTCAGGGGCAG
>CAZXCW010000114.1:0-9627 GCA_964639385.1 uncultured Nitrospiraceae bacterium | reverse complement strand
GACTCACAGGATTGGCTCAAGTCTATGGTAGCTATGACACCCCACCACGTCAAAAACTTCGCTATGACCTTCTCTATATCAAAAAACAATCTTTTCTCTTTGACCTCAAATTGATTCTCCGCTCTTTCCTCATTACATTCCATGGTAAATGGGAAAGCAGGGGGAGGAAGGTATAAAATCGTTACAGGTTATAGGTTATAAGTTACAGGTAAAATGAAATGGGTGATAAGAAGGGAAGTTTTAAGAGTTTTGAGGAGCTTGATTGTTGGAAAGGATGTCGAGGTATAAGCTTATAAGGCAAATTAGGACATTACCAGAGATGTTTTACCTTGACAAAACAATTTTATTTTTTGTTATATAGATGTGCAAATATATTTAATGTTTTGAAAGGAGGTAAGGGTGTGATAAGAAACCACAAAGGTTTCACACTAATTGAATTAATCGTAATTATCATCATCATCGGGATTTTAGCTGCTGTTGCTGTCCCCAAGTATCTTGACTTGACAAAGAGTTCAGCTGACGGAACAGCAAGGGGAGTATTGGGTGGCCTCAGGAGTGCAAACAGCCTCTTGTTTGCATCTCGCATAGTTAATGGCACGACCGCTGCTTATGCCTGGACAGATGTAATTAATAATGCACAGCTTCAAGGTGTCAATTATACAAATGACGCCACCTATTTTACAATGACTGCTGGTGGATATTCTTATTCTTTTAGCCTCAGTCCAACGAATCCTCAAGCACCTACTACACCGGCAACAATTTATTGTGTTGCAACAACGACCTGGTAATCAAAGTGTGATAAAAGGAGAAAAATTTAAAGGGAGGAGGAGGAGGATATGCTTCAAGACAAAAAAGGTTTTACATTAATTGAATTAATCGTAATCATCGTCATCATCGGGATTCTGGCTGCTGTTGCTATTCCTCGGTATCTTGACTTAACAAAGGCTGCGGCTGACGGCACGACAAGGGGAGTATTAGGTGGCCTCAGGAGTGCAAACAGCCTTATCTTTGCATCTCGCATAATTGGTAGCACTGTTGCTGCTTATGACTGGACAGCTATAGTCAACAACGCCCAGCTTCAGGGTGTTGATAGTACATATAATGCCACCTATTTTACAATGACTGCTGGTGGATATTCTTATTCTTTTAGCCTCAGTCCAACGAATCCTCAAGCACCTACTACACCGGCAACAATTTATTGTGTTGCAACAACGACCTGGTAGCGAAGGGTTGAAGACTTAAACCTTCAGTTCTGATTAAAAAAAAGGTTAATTTTTACCGTTATGATTTTTGTAGAGGAATGCTGTAACATTAATCCTCTGTGACAGATAATAAAAAGGGGGAAATAAAATGGGTTAGATCAATAAATTTCTTGCCTGTTCTGACCCTCTTCTTTTCATCCATATTTTTCTTTCATGACCTTTTTAAGGGAAGATACCTTCTCACAGAAAGAGACTTAGGTCCTTACTTCATCCCACCAAGATTCTTCTGGGTAGAAAGCATCAAGAATGGTGTTTTTCCATTATGGGATCCTTATCAATTTTCAGGTCATCCATTCTTTGCTAACCCTCAACACGCCATCTTATATCCCCTCAATAGTTTGTTTTTTCTTCTCCCCTTTGATCTAGCTTTCAACAGTATCATTATTCTCCACTTCTTTCTGGGCGGATTATTTACTTATATCTTTCTGAAGGATTTGAAGGTAAGTTCAACAGGGGCCCTCATCTCAGGTTTGATGTTTATGCTGAGTGGCTATCTCCTCTCTGTTCACAGCTTGCTGAACTGTCTTCTTTCTGTTATCTGGACACCTCTTGTGTTGATGTTTTTTAGAAGGGCGATCATTAGCCCAGGTTTTAAAAATGAGATCTTAGTTGCTCTTTTTATCACTATTTCTTTTTTTGGGGGTGGAATCGAAATCGTCTATGGTAATTTTTTTATCCTCCTTTTTATAGTATTTTTCGCCTCTTCTCTTTATCCCCATGGAGAAAACCAGAGAGAAGGTCAATGGAGGAGGATCTTGCTTGGGTTGCGGAGCCTTTTTATTATTTCTATCATTTTTCTGTTCCTTTCTGCTATTCAGTTAATTCCTTTTCTTGAATTATGGATTCATTCCATACGAGGTAAAGGCATTTCGTATCAGGAGGCCACAACATGGAGTTTTGCCCCAAAGGATGTCCTTCTCTTCTTTCTTCCCGATGCCTATGGATATTTTTTAGATATGAAAAAATATTGGGTAACACAATGTTGGCTTAAAACCCTCTATACAGGTGGGCTTCCTTTCATCCTTAGTGTCATTTTCTTTATCTTTGGGAAGGGAAGAAAATTCTTTTTCTCTCTGATGCTTTTTTCAGTTTTTTTATCTCTTGGCCATTATAACCCTCTCTACCCATTTGTGTTTAAGTATGTCCCATTTTTTAATGGAATACGATATCCTGTTAAATTCCTCTACATATTTATTCTGGCCCTCTCTATTACAGCAGGTTTGGGGTTCGAGAGATTGAAGACATTTTCAGAAAAGGGTGAAACTAAAAAGTTGAAAATAATCTTTACTGTCTTCTCCCTTATGTGTGGATTCATCCTTTTATTATTAGTATTAGGCAGTAAGGAGATAGAACATTTCATGGAGGTAAAAGGGATTGATTTCCCTAATTTCTATTACGCAGCAGTTAACCTTTATAATGCAAAAAGGTTTTTTTTCTATCTTTCCCTTTTTTTTCTTTTACTGAGGATCGGGCATGAGGTGGCATGGAAAGGATGGATCAAGGTTTTATTAATCCTCTTTCTTATTACAGATCTTTTCGGTAACATGGGCTTTTATGGGAAAGAAAAAACCTCAGATTATTTCCAAAAGACCCGGGTTTTAGAGATGATCTCTTCAGATCATGAACATTTCAGAATCTTTTCAACTGCCAAGACTATCTCAATAGATGTTCCAATTTTAATCGGTGATGCGACTTATATAGATTATTTAAAAGAAAAACATCTGCCTTCGATGGACCTGCTTTATAAGTTGCACAACATCTGGGGAATTGATGTTATTCATTTAAAAAGGACAGATGATCTTTACAGGGCACTTATTGAAACTCCGTCTATCTCGGCAACGAATCTAATTGACCTTATGAGCGTAAAGTATGTAATATCGGTAACTCGCATTGAGAGAGACCCTCGTTTTGAATTAATCTATTCAAGGCTTGAAGGTATCCAAGGGGAAAAGGAAGACCTTCTTAAAGAGAATACTATTAAGTTATATAGGAATAAAAACTTTTTCCCAAGAGGATGGCTTGTGAATGACTTTAGGGTTCTCGATTCAAAGAAAATTTTTTCAACCGCCATAAGTAAAAAGTTTCATCCGGATAAAGAGGTTCTCCTTGAGAAGGAGCCAAAATTTAATCCCCCCAACCCCTTTATGTCTCCCATTGCCATGGGGAAAGTAAGAGAGGATTTCTCTGAGAATATCCAAAACAAGGTAGAATTAATCTCTGAAAGCAATAATAAACTTCGACTTTTTGCGAGGACAAAAGAGAATACTTTTCTGGTTTTGAACGATACCTATTTCCCGGGCTGGAAGGTCATTGTAGACGGTAAGAAAGGCAAGATCTACCAGGCAGATTATGCATTTCGGGCAGTTCCCCTCAGTAAAGGGGCACACCAAGTAGAGTTTATTTATGATCCCTTGAGCTTTAAACTGGGCGCTGTGGTAACCTTTATCGGAATCCTGGGCTGCTTTGTTATTGGATTAGTAGCAAAAAAGCCCACATAAGCGGGTCTACGACTCGTAGAGAGTCGAGAGGGGAAACAATAGATACAGAAAAAGCAAATACCCTTACGCTTAACCTCTTAGAGAAAGCCCCTGCCTATAATCGATGGATTTTCGAAAAGATCAGACCCTGGTTGGGTAAGAGAATACTGGAGGTAGGTTGTGGAATAGGTAATCTAACAGGCTTGTTGCTTAATCACGGAGAGACTAATGTCTCCGATGTAAATGAGGATTACCTTCAAACAGTGGAGAACAAATTCCGAGGACACCTAAACCTTAAAGAAGTGCTCCCCTGGGATATCCGACAGGGATGTCCCAAGAATCCTGGTATATCGATTGATACAATTGTTTGCTCTAATGTTCTGGAGCACGTAGAAGATGATGATGCTGTATTGAAAAATTTTTATCAGCTACTTCCCGTAGGTGGAAGACTTATCGTTCTTGTCCCAGCGCTGAAGATGCTTTACAATATCCTTGACCGGGAGCTTGGGCACTTTAGACGGTACAACAAGAAAGAGCTTATCCAAAAGCTCACATTGAATAGTTATAAAATTAGCTATTTATCATTTTTTAATTTCTTTGGTATATTGGGATGGTTTGTGAATGGTACACTTTTGAGAAGGCGCTTTTTACCGACAAGACAAATCATGATTTTTAATAAGATGGTTCCTTTCTTGATAGGGGCAGAAAAAATTATTCCCCTTTTTGTGGGGCAATCACTGATAGCCGTGAGCGAAAAATATAACGGGAAGGTTTGATTTGAGGCTTTCCGTTATCATACCTGTGTATAATGAGGTCGAGACTATCCTCGAGGTGGTCAAAAGGGTTGAGGAGACTCCCTTTGATAAAGAGATTATTGTTGTGGATGACGGTTCTACCGATGGAACCAGAAATATTCTCAGGCAATGTGGGGATGGGATAAGAGTGCTTTACCATGAATCGAACAAAGGAAAAGGGGCTGCTATTCGGACCGCTCTTACTAACATTACAGGTGATATGGTTGTTATTCAGGATGCTGACCTTGAGTATGATCCCTCCGAATATTCTCGCCTGATTTCTCCTATCCTTGAAGGAAAGGCTGATGTTGTATATGGCTCTCGTTTTCTGGGTGGGCCACATAGGGTCCTTTTCTACTGGCATGCTATAGGAAATAAAATTATAACAACACTTTCCAATATCTTTACTGATCTTAACCTATCAGATATGGAGACCGGATATAAGGTCTTCCGGGCTGAGGTGCTTAAAAAAATAAAAATTGAGAGCAGCCGTTTTGGTTTTGAACCAGAAATTACAGCCAAGATTGCCAAAATGGGCTGTCGTATATACGAAGCTCCCATTTCTTATTGGGGCCGGGATTATTCAGAAGGGAAAAAGATAAACTGGAAGGATGGCCTTGCAGCTATCTACTGGATCATAAAATACAATCTGTTTCGATAAACCCAAATAATGCAGACATTGTTCAAAAATTTATTTAGCTCGATATATTATTGAAAATATCTTTATTCGTTTTTTCATAAAAATATTCCAGAGACCATCCGTTAAAGGTACACTAAGGTATCGAAAAATAAATTTTTTCACAACATCTGCATTATCTTAAATGCATTTTTGGGGTAAAGGTAGTTCATGTCTCAAGAGACATTTTATAAGCAACGCGATCCACTTCCTCAAAAGTTGTTATCCCGCTTAAGACCTTTCTGAGACCATCTTCTCGCAGAGATAGCATTCCTGTTGTCTCTTTTGCTGTCTCTCTGATGCGCTGGATAGATGCTTTTTCTGAGATCATGTGCTTAATCTTTTCATTAACGACCAGGAGTTCAAAAATGCCTGTCCTTCCCCGATATCCTGATTGTCTGCAATTTTTACAGCCCTTTCCTCGATAAAAGGTAATAGCTTCTTTCGACTCTAAAGGATTCTTACCCGGTTCAGCCAATTCACCCTGATCAGCTTGGTAAGGAGTTTTGCATTTTGGACAGATGGTTCGGACTAAACGCTGAGCGAGGACACCGATAACAGATGATGAGATGAGGTAAGGGACGATGCCAATATCCATCAACCGGGAAATGGCTTCCAGCGCGTCATTTGTGTGCAGAGTGCTCAAGACCAGATGGCCTGTCAGGGCTGCCTGGATTGCTATTTCGGCAGTATCTATATCTCTGATTTCTCCCACCATTATGACATCCGGATCCTGTCGAAGAATAGACCTTAGCCCTCTGGCAAAGGTGATTCCTGCCTTTGGATTAACCTGAGTCTGTCTGACGAGAGGCAAGCGATACTCTACGGGGTCTTCAATGGTAATGATATTCTTATCCATCGAATTGATCATATTCATTGAGGCGTAAAGGGTGGTGGTCTTACCGCTCCCTGTGGGGCCAGTGACCAAAATGATTCCATTTGCCCTTCGGATCAGGTGTTGGTAATTGGAGAACATTTCTTCTGAGAAACCCAAGTCCTTTAATTCGAAAAGGGGACTTGTCTGATCAAGGATTCTAATTACCACATTTTCTCCATAGATGGTGGGAAAGGTAGAGACCCTGACCTCAAAGCTCCGATTCTCCATCTTGATATTGAAGTTTCCATCTTGTGGAAGCCTCGTCTCAGCGATATCCATCTCGGCGAGGACTTTGATGCGAGAGGCAACTGAGGGATGGATGACCTTGGGAAGAGAAAGAATCTCATATAAAAAACCATCAATTCGGAATCGGATGCGTAAGGACTTCTCATCAGGCTCAAAGTGGATGTCACTTGCTTGCTCTCGAATTGCTTGAATCATGACTAAGTCGAACAACCGTGTTGCAGGGGCGTCCTCTAAACGCCCTGGTAGCTCCTCTTTGAGAGCAAGATCATGGGTCTTTCTATAGTCTGAAGGCTCTGCTGGTGCTCTACCTGTACCTCCGCTTACAAATTGCTTAAGAGTATTTTGGAGCATTGTTTCAGTGACTCCATAATGCTGGTCAATTGCCTTTTTAATATTCTCCTCTGTGCTGATTACTATTTCAACATCAGTTTTTGTCTTGTTTCTTAGCTCATCAAGGGCATGGATATCGAGGGGATTAACCATTGCTACTGTTAAGGTGTTAGCAATTTTAAAGAGAGGGATAAGCTTATGACGCCTGGCCATCTCTTCGGGAATAGTCTTTATCACCTCTTCATCTATAAGATAAGTGCTCAGATCGATATAGGGTAGATTAAAATAATCAGCAAGGCATTTAAAGACAGGTTCTTCTGCGGCGTATTTCAGCCTGACGACAGCCTGCTCGATTCTTTCTCCTTCCCGTTTCTGTTCCTGGGCCACCTTTTTTAATTGGTCTGCTGAGACAACCCCACATGCGACCAGAAAATCATTAAAACTCTTTTTCTCTTCAGCCATGTTAAAAGTCTTTTTGTTTAGATAATAGATTCCTGGTTAAAATGCTTATTGTCCTTTATCTCCTTTTAGTGCCATCAAATAATCTAAATGTCTCTGCACCTTTGCAACTAAATCTGGATGAGTTTTTGAGGAGAGCTGGATAAATTTTTGATAATGGCTGATGGCCATTTTATGATTTCCTAACTGTTCATAAAGAAGGCCAATATTGTAATGGGTTTCTCCGTGAAGGGGATCGATAGTGAGGGCCTTCTGGTAATACTCAATCGCCTTCTCAAATTGGCCTTGTTTTTTATAAAGGATACCAAGGTTGATATAACTTTCGATGTTATTGGGATTGATATCAAGGGCATTTTGAAAAGCTTCTTTCGATTCCTCAAAATGTCCATTGAGAAGAAGAACAATACCAAGGTTGTTGTAGGCTTTCTCATATCGAGGGTTGATCCTAATGCATGTTCTGTATGCCTCTAATGCCTTATCAAAATCGCCGAGGTCTTCGTAGATAATTCCCATATTATTATAAGCCTCAACATACGTGGGATCCAACTCGATTACCTTCTGATAGGCTTGAATCGCTTTTAAAATTTTGCGTTGGCGATAGAAATCTACACCCATATTGAAATACTTAAGGACATCCTTAGCAGGAGTCTCTTTTTCAACGGCTTGTACAGACTCAATTTGTTTTGTAGAAGAGGCTTCTTTTTTCGGAGGATTAGAAGGAGGTGTTGAATTGACCGCCTGTGTGATTAGAAGTTCTTTTTTCTTTTCCTTAGTATTCGGTTTTGCCAGTGATAGAGGTTTCTCCTTTTGAACAGACATGGTTTCTTCTTTCTGAGGTTTTTGTAACTCATTTTTCGTTTCCATATATAGAGGTGGCTCTTTTTTCTCAACAGGAATAATATCTTGTCTCTGATGGGTAGCCGGAGGAAACAGTAAAGTGATTCCCAAATAGAAGAGGAGAAAAAGTGCACCTGATCCAGCAATCGCAAAGATCCACAAATATTTTTTTACTTTTTGCCTTTTTTCTCCTTTTAAATTGGATTCATTAAAAAAGGAATCTCGTTTTGACTCTTTTAACCTGAGCTGTTGAGCCTTCTTGAGGGCATCCATGATAAGGCTCATCTTGTTTCCCCTAAAGATAGTCCCCCAGAATTTTTTAACGACTCCATTTTAAGAAAGTTTCTATCTACTGCTATTTTCGAAACTGATGGGCCAGCTCCATTAGAATGCTGGGAATAGACGTTTTGAATACTGTCCAAGATACGGTTCTTTAGTGTTGGGGTTGATAAAATCGCGGCGGCAAAAAGCAAAAAGAGAATGACCATGAAGGCGAGAGTGGATGGAACAGTGCGATTCAAAAAAGCAGATAGATTGAGATAAGGACTTTTAACATCCTTCCCAGCGAGACTTCTGGTTGCTTTCTTAATGATTTGTGTATCGATATGGTGTGTCTGTTCAACGAAACCAGCCAAGAGGGCTCGATCACAGAGGAGATTTATCAGTCTCGGCGTGCCCTTCGAGAATCTGTAAATCTCATCGAGCGCAGATTTTGAAAAGGTGATACTTCCCTGGGCACCAGCTATAACCAAACGCTGATAAACATAGGACTCTGTTTCTGGGCGGGTAAGCGGTATTAGGTGATGCCGGATTGCAATACGTTGATTCAATTGTCTCAATTTAGGGGATTGCAGCATATGATCGAATTCTGATTGACCAAACAGAACGATCTGGAACATCTTCTCCTTTTCGGTTTCTAAATTGGAAATCATGCGGATCTGTTCAAGAACTGGAATGGATAAGTTCTGAGCCTCATCAATAATCAGGACAGTATTTTCACCTTGGGACAATCGTTGAATAAGAATAGTGTTTAAAGTATCAATAAGTTCTTTCCTCGTTTTTCCCTTTAAAGAATATCCAAGATCTTGGAGAATAGATTCCAAGAGTTCACGTTCAGTAAGAAAAGAGTTAAAGATAACTGCCGTACTCACATTTTTATCTAATCTTTCTAAAAGAGTCCGGCAGATGGTTGTTTTTCCAGTTCCAATTTCACCTGTTACAACCATAAATCCAACCCTATGATGAATTCCGTATAAAAGAGATTCAATAGCTGCTCGATGGCACTCACTCAGATAAATAAATTGGGGATCAGGGGTCAGGGAAAAAGGTTTTTCGTTTAGGTTATAGAATTCTCGATACACCAAACCTCTCCTGAAATAAGGATACACTATTCATTTTGGTTATTCAAGACTTAACTCGGATGAATTTTATGTCTCCAGGAAGATATAGTATTTTCGCTCATTCTCGTCCCGATAAGATCGGGACTCCGAGGCTTTCGCCTCTTTATATTTAAAATAGTCTTAAGGACTATCGGCAAAGGAATCCGCTCAAATACTATATCTTCCTTTGATTTTAAAGTTATGAATAATAATATGGAAAAATGGGTTAGCCCCAAAAATGCATTTATATAATGCAGATGTTGTGAAAAAATTTATTTTTCGATACCTTA
>CAZXCW010000113.1:0-9837 GCA_964639385.1 uncultured Nitrospiraceae bacterium | reverse complement strand
AAAAATTTATTTAACTCGATGATTTATTGGGAATATCTTTATTGGCTATATCCATAATAATATTCCATATACCATCAGTTAAAGGTACACTAAGGTATCGAAAATAAATTTTTTCACAACATCTGCATTATGTAAATGCATTTTTCGGGTTAATTTTGTTTTAGCATACAAGATGATAAGGCCAAAAGGAAAGAGGATAAACCGATATCAGAGAAAATATTCAGCGAGATTGATCTTGTATTTGTTAGGGTCGAGTGTTTTCACGATAGTCCTCAAATATCTATCCTGCGTGTCTTTCTCTGAAAGGCTCACAACTGGGCCATTAACACTTTTCCCTTTACTATCAATAATGATTAACACCCTCGGCCTATCAGCAAAAGCTGCGTCACATTCATAAACAAGGCCAACCTCTTTTGTATTGAGCAGGACGACCGTACCGATTGGAAAAATACCGACCATGTTTGTAAAAAATTTGAAGAGCAACGGATCGACTTGATTACCAGTACCTTCCATCAGAATACTCAATGATTTATCCGGTGACATGGGATTCCTTAAATACACCCTTGCCGATGTCATTGCATCATACTGATCTGCGAGCATCACTATCTTAGAATAAAAGTCAAGCTCCATATACTTTTTAACTTTAGGATAACCTGAAAAATCACAATTCATATGATGCTCAAACGCTACGATTGCCGATCTTATCGTAGTGCTGCTGAAACGTCCTACCCCAAGTATTGCCTTCACACCCCAAATAGGATGTTTCTTAACAATTACCCATTCTTCATCGGTAAAGCTGGAAGGTTTATTCAGTACTTCAATAGGTATCTCAACTTTCCCTATATCATGGAAAAGTGCTGCAAGGCCTAACTCTATCAATGCTTGCCTGTTTAGTCCTATTCTCAGTCCGAGAGCCATAGAGAGTAAGCTGACATTAACCATATGGTGATATGTGTATTCATCAAAGTCTTTGATTGCGGTCAAACTGAGAAGGAGACGTTCATCCTCAAGTAACTGATCTACCATCGTCTCAACAATCCTTTTTGCCTTCCTTGTATCGACCGCTCCGCCTGACCTGATCTTGTTCATTACCCCTTTCGTATAGGAAACGGCATTAAAATAGGTCTTCTTAATTATCTTCCTTGCATCAATCTCTTCGCCTTCTTTTGCTTTCTTTAACCTGTCTTCTATTATCTTTCTCAATCTTCCGATCTTGATATTAGGAGACTCGGTCATCATCTCTGACATCATTTCATAAGGAGAATCTGATGAACCAGATGCAGTATAGGCTTTCAGAAATACTTGAATATCATCGGGTTTTATAGAATTATTAAAAATTATACTTCCGATCTCTCTTTTTCGAAATTCCTTAATAAGGAAATCAAAATTAAGTAGGTATTCAAAGAAATAACGTATCCTTTTGTCATTCATATAGAAAAACTCTCCAATGAGTTCTATGGTGATACTTTTCTCTATCGAAATCACTGGGTTAATGAGGGATATAAATTTTTCAATAGCGGTCTTAACAGCGATATTGCTTGAGTCATGAATAATGGCCGTCTTTAATGCAATGGATAGCTGATTGATTATATCACCAGCACTCTTCTTAATTTCTTTTTCCTGGTCAACGACCATGTTCAATCCTCTCAATAGCAGCTTGAGCAAATTCTTTCAAAAGTTTATTTTTAGAGTTCTTGTGTCTATAGAGAGAAGGTAGGGCATCTTTATTGCAAAGCAGACCGAGACAATATGCTGCACATGCCATATTTTCGTAATTCTTAATCCACCAGAAGAAAGAACTTTTCCTCAAAGACTTTGTTAGAAAGTTTAGCACCTCTGGATCTTTCCATCTGGAGAGTACCTCATAAAATCCTTTTTTCTCCTCAAAGTCCCTTTCTTTAAACCTCTTATTGGAAATATTTTCAAGAATTATCTTTTTGGCTAATACTGAACCAATATTGCCAATGGCTCTGACAGCCTCAGTCCGGACTCCAGCATCTGCATCGTCAAGACGCTCCTTGAGGGGCTGTAGTGCCTCTTTTCCCCCAAGTTCACTGAGAGCCCTGACGATCTCTTTTCTTACCCTTGCATCTTCATGTCCAATCGTTTTCAGTAAATATTCAACAGCACCTTTATCTCTGATCTTCCTAAGGATATAAATGATGTTTCTGACAACATACCATTTCTTATCATTCAAGGCCATAGCAAGGGTCTTGATATCCTGTCTGCCGAGATAGACAAGGGCATCAATAATTTTTTCTTTTATACGTAATGTTTTAAGCTCTCCAAGAATCTTAACAAGAGGCGGTATTGCTTTTTTATCAAGGAGTTCGATAAATTCCTTGAAGGTTTTATCATCTATCTCAATGCCGCTGTTTAGAAGTTCACCAAGGATGTTTATTATTTCATCGCTTGCTGGATATGTGAGGAGCCTTTTGGTGTATTGCTTCGTTTGCTCAGCTGATGAAGGATCCTCATATGTCTCCTTTGCCCTCCTAATTGCATGTATTACCGTGTTGATGTCTCCCTGACTCATAGAGAGTCTAATGGTTTGCTTCAGATATTTAAGGTTATCTTCAAAGAAACTACTGCCCATTTCTTCAGACTGGTAGAAGATTTCAAGGATAATATCAGAGAGTTTTTCCATTTTATTGCTTGCATCATTCTCCATTTCTTTCATAAGTATCTGTAAGTCTCTATCCGAAAAAGAAATGACAGGTGCATCTTTTATATCTTCATCTTTAAATTCTTCAGCATAAGCCTTCATCAGTCCTTCAATATCTGATACTTTCTGTTTGGCGCTATTTATTGCATTAATCTCATACTCTTCTCCATCCGCATCGAGTAGGATAGTATCATCTACAATATACTTGATGTTCTGAAAGTCCTTTTCCCATAGGAGTGTAACGATGTCATCGTCTAATGATTCTTTGTCAAAATCTGAGACGATAATCTTTAGAAATTCTTCGAGTTCTTCCTGGAGGATCTCCTTTTTGAATGTTAACTCCCTTAATCCATCTTTGAAGAAGAAAAGCGCTAAATTATCTTCTTTCTCGGGATTATGATATATTTCTTCTGAATCAAAAAAGATACCATGTTGTTTTATCCTTAATGAAAGCTCATCGTTATAATTAAAAAAATCTCTGAATTTTGTGTATAAATCCTCTAATGTCTTTTGATACATTGGATTATTCTTGGGATACATCCGTAGGGTTTTTTTAGCTTTTATAACATTCTGAAGGATATCCTTTGCTACTTTTATATCTTCAAATTGTTCCATTACTAAAAAACTACCACAGTGTCCATTAAGTGTCAAATATTATATAAGGATCAACCTTCTCTCCCTGGCGAAATTTTTGATTACCACTAAGGCTTGATGACCTCTCTGAAGCCTTATATTTCTCCACCTAATTAACTGGGGATCATTATATGGGAATTTCTCAGCCCTTATCTCTGACTGGGTTTTTGTTATTTCATTATAAAGTCCCCTAAGGGATTCATCATCGAGAGACTTCAAAAATATGGGATTAACAGCAAGATATCCTTCTGATATATCAAAGGCAATTGCCTTGAGACTCTTCCCTCTAATTGTAGGCACTAAGAGGCCTTTCTTGTAAAAATTTTCGAGAAGAGTATCCCTACCTCATAAAGGATTATCATTGGCACAGCCATCAAGGTCTGGTTAAAGGCATCAGGTGTGGGGGTAATAATAGCTGCAGCAACAAAGGCCAATACTATAGCTAATCTTCTGTTTTTTGCCAATGTCCTTGTAGTTACTATGCCCATGCGTGTGAGAAAGATAAGGACTATAGGAAGCTCAAAGATTCCACCAAAGGCCAGAATAAACTTAAGGCAGAAGTCAACATATTTTCCTACGCCAAGCATTGGGACCATGGAGCCTGTCTTATAAGTTAGAAGGAAGTCCATTGCAAAGGGAAGCACTAAAAAAAAACAGTATGCAGCTCCGATTAAAAAAAAGACTGTTGCAATAATAACAAAGGGAAGCACATATTTCTTCTCTTTCTGTAAAAGTCCAGGTGATAAAAATTTCCAAAACTGTAGAAAAATTATAGGTAATGACGCTACAAGACCTGTAATCATTGCAATCTTCATATGCATCCAGAAGGCCTCGGCTGGGGCAAAAAATACAAGAGGTTTAAACTTTATTTTCTTATCTACAAACTGGATAAAAGGTTTAGAAATACTGAATGAAAGATCGTATTTCAGGGGAATAGTCAAAAATTTAAACAGATACTCAGAATAAATAAAAGCTACAGCAAATCCTATCGCTACAACAATGACAGATATAAAAATCCTTTTTCTCAAGTCTGCAAGATGTGCTGTAAAAGGCATCTTAAAGTCTTTCATCTAAGTTTCCTTCTCTTTTTCTTCCTTCTCTTTTTCTTCAAACTTCTCCTTTATGTCCGCCGCTTGTTGTTGAGCAATAGAACTGACCTCCTTAAATTTGGTCTCCGCCTGACCCTTCACATCCTTCAATGCCCCTTTCAATTCTTCAAGCTCTTTTTTAAGCGATCCCTTCTCCGTCTCAACAGCCTCTTTAATATCTGAAGTAGCCTCTTTAAACTCTGTCTCCACCTGCTCCTTCACATCCTCCAATGACTTTTTCAACTCTGCAAGCGCTTTACCTAGGGTTTTACCTAATTCGGGAAGTCTTTTGGGCCCAAAAACAAGAAGAGCAACAATAAAAATTACTATCAGCTCTGGCATGCCAACATCGAACATTATTATTCCTCCTCCTCATACACCTTTTTTATAGCCCTCTTCTTATGTGGTGATATAAATGTCACAGAGATCATTACCCTGTACGTAGGATCCTTATGTATGAGATCGAATGCACCACCAATAGTAGTATATATCATTTCAGCAGCTTTTATCCTGTAACCAACCCTTCCTTCTACAGAGTCTAGATTATTAGAATCATGGCTTTTCTTGGAATATAATTCAACAAGGATATTAACATTATGAGCTGCGGCGAAGTCTAAGCCAGCCCCAAAAATGAACTCTTTTTTGAAATCCTTTTTACCAGGTTCTTCATAAAAAAAATTTAGATGTCCCTTAACTGGTCCCACCCTCTTGCTGATAATTAGACCCCCGCCGAACCGGCCATCTGTGCTGAACTCCTCACGACCCGATGGTATGGATGCATTAAGAATATATGCAATGGATGGCCCATACCTGCCCTCATCAATAAACCTGTGCTTTAATCCGAGGGCGACATCCTCAAACCCATCCACTCGACTATCCCATTGAAGAACATATGGGATAGTCATATCGAATTCTATAGTATTTGTAATGCCATATGCAGCCTTGACTAAGAACCTATAAAAATCCGGGTCAAACAATATTTCAGCATCTGTAGAAACGGCAATTCTACCTTTAGGAAGGCTCTCCGCGCTGAAGGTTGAAAAAACTCCATTGGGAGGGACGGGCTGTAAACCGGTTATATCAAAGCCGTATGAATCTTTATATAGAGAAAAGATTATTAAAATGACAGAAAGGAGAATGTATTTTTTCATTACTAAAAAATAACAGAAAAGCTCAGGGCTGTCAATGAATCCGATAGGATCTGACTAATTTTTGGTTGAGAATAAATGAGTCTTCGGCTGATACAACTTGACGCCAATTTTATCAAAAATACCCTCAGCGCGCTTAAGAAGAAGGATGTCCCCAGTCCGCTCGCCCATTTCAAGATATGTTATACCGAGGTCATAACGGGCTCCTAATTCCTCTGCTGCTAATAAGCTTTGTTGCCACCATTTTTTTGCAGCAGCAGGTCTGCCATTAGCCCACTCATAAGAGCCTTTTACACGATAGGCGTGAGGTAAGCACCCACGGTAAATTTTGGTTTGCTTTAGGGCTTTCTGACATGCATGCTTCGTTTTGTTCAGCATTTCTGTTTTTTCACGTCCTTCGGACTTTTCCGCCGCAATGAGGTAAGCTTCAGATAGAACATTATATAGTCTGGCAACAGGTGGGCCTTTTAATCCCTGCTCTTTAACAACTTGTTCGCCCTTCTCTAATATGGTAAGGGCTTGCTTATGTTTGCATTGGTAGAGATAACACCTTCCAAGATCACGTTTTGCATCTACCATCCCCTGATAATCAGGGATGGTCATTAATAACTCAATAGCCTTCAATAAGTATGTTTCAGCTTCAACATATGAACCCGAACATAACAAGTTAAGCCCCTGTCCCCATAATCCCCAACCCCAAACCTGGTGATCAGCTCCTTCTTGGCCTACTTTGGCTATATTCTGGAATATCTCTGAACTCTGAGTAAAGTTTCCTTTGAAATAAAGAAGTTCGGCACATAATGAGTTTGTCCCTCCCCAGCCACGCAGGTTGCCTGCTGTCCAGAAAGCCTCTGCTGCTTTCTGACAAGCCTCAATAGCTACTTCCCATTTACCCAGAATGTCTTCATGTATTGCCTGACCCAGATAGGAAAGACCAACCGCTATAGGGTTTTTGATCTGCTCTGCAAGTGTTATGGCTCGGCGGTGGTATCTCTCAGCTAGCCGGAACATATGTATATGATCTAAAATTAAGCCCACGCCCATACATCCTTGGACAATACCGAGTGAAAAACCACTCCGCTCTGAAAAGTTCAATAACGTAATCGCATCAAGTAAAAGGCGCTCCCGGTCGATAAAGTAGTTGATCCAGCCTGTCACCTCATAAATCCGCGACCGTTCTTCTACAGCAGGATCATCTTGGCCAAGTCCGCTAAGAACAAAGAAACTTGGTAGCAAAAGGTGTCCTAACTGTTCTGCAAGTTCTTTTGCAATAGTCATCCGAATACCCCACCTGGAGATAGGATATGGGCTCCCAATATAGGTCAATGCGCGGTGCATATACTTAGCAGCCTCGTAGTGTTCTCCTCGTCTAAAAAAGGCTTCACCCATTTTACGTTCTAGTACCGCCCGTTGAAATGGATCCCACCGATCACCAAAGGCACGCTCATGTGCAGCCATTGCTTGTCTATAGTGAAAGAGTGCCTCAGCGTCTGCAGCCACTTTAACCGCACGATCACCAACCTTAAAAAGATAGTATTGCGCCTTCTCCCAATCCTCTGCTTGGGCAAAGTGATATGCAAGAAGCCCATAGAATTCTTCAAGACGACCCGCAAACAACTCTTCAAAGCATCTACCCGCTTGGCGATGTAATTCACGCCGATGTTTCAAAAGAATGCTTTCATAAGTAATTTCCTGTGTCAGAGTATGTTTAAAGGAATACTCAAGTTCTGGAAATAGACTCTTTTCACGAATAAGTTCTAATTGTTGCAATTTCTCCAGGTGTTTATCTAATTGCTGTTTCTCATCACAAACAGCTCGAAGTACTCGATAGAAAAAGCTACGACCGATTACAGATGCAATCTTCAACACTTCTTTGGTATCTTCGTCAAGGCAGTCAATACGGGCTACTATCACACCTCGCAGAGTATGCGGAATTGTGAGATGCTCGATTGATTTAGCGATCTGCCAGTAACCGGTCGGCACTTCCTGATAGACAACTCCAATGTCGATGAGCGAGCGCATCACTTCTTCTATAAAAAATGGGTTCCCCTCGGTTTTTTGCATAATCAGATTGACCAATCTTGAAGTAGAATCCTTGATTTTTAAGAGGTTGCCAAAGAGCTTGGTGCTATCGGCTGGAGAAAGAGGGGCAACAATAATCTCGGTATAACGGTCAGCATAATCCCTCGCAGATATCTCACGTAATCGCACAGCAGGTGACTGGCTGTCTTTTCTACTAACACAACAAATAATGATAGGAACCTCTCTAACAAGAGGGAAGAGGTGTTCTAAGAGCTCTATTGAAGATTGGTCGGCCCAATGGAGGTCTTCAAAGATAAGTAATAGCGGATTTTCCATAGAGAGCCGCTCGAAAAATCTCCGCGTTGCCCGAAAAATCTGTCTGCCCATAGCCTCGCCATCTAAATACTTAACACGATCTTCTAAACCACCCTTTACCTCCAGGGCCAATAAGCTTGCGAGATATGGAAGAATCTCGTCAGCTTGATCTGGAAACATTGCAGAAACTTTGTTTTCAAGCCTTTCCCAAGCTTCTCTCTCATCATCTTCCTCAGTAATTTCAGCACAGGCCTTAATGATCTGAAGGAAAGGCCAGAAGCTGATAGCCTTGCAAAAGGAAAGAGCTTTCCCTTCTAACCACAGTAAGTTCCACCCGGTGACTTGTTTTTTAACCTCTGCTAAGAGTCTTGATTTGCCAAGGCCAGCATCGCCAACAACGGATATAATACTGCCCTGACCTGCCAATAGACGGCCAATGTTTCCGATGAAAGAGGAAAATTCAATATTACGTCCAACCATTGGGGAGCCTATACTCCGCACTAAATATTTTTTCATGCCATGAACGCTCAACAACCTATATGCTGAAACAGGCTTTGTTTTACCCTTCAGGCTAATTGGACCAAGCTCCTGAAAATCGAAAATGTCTTTAGTCAAACGATATGTGGCAGGCCCCACGAATATCTGTCCAGGTTTTGCGAGATCTTTCAAACGAGAGGCAACATTAACAGTATCGCCCATTATTTCTTGACGGTTACTTGTTCCAATGCCTCCTACAATAACCATACCCGTATTGATGCCCATGTGAAGGTTTAAATTCGTGGCATGAGCGACATTAAAGTCTCCCATTGTTTCTATTATTTCCAAGCCACACCGTAAGGCCCTTTCCGGGTCATTCTCATGGGATAGGGGTACACCAAAGACTGTCATAATCGCATCGCCAACATACTTCTCCAATATACCCCCATACTTTGTTACAATCGGAGCCAGCTTTTCAAAACATGCATTTATCAAATCTCTTACTTGTTCAGGATCCATCTGTTCAGATATTGAAGTAAATCTGGAAATATCGGCGAACATCACAGTCACAAATTTTCGTTCTTCCGGGAAGTACTTAATGGCCTCTTGATTGTTACCAACTTCGCTTTTTTGGTAAAGGCTCACATGTTCCTTAAGCTTTGGAAATATTGGTAATGCTTTGGGCCTTATTGATGAGCCTATCAATGGAAATCCACACTCTATGCAGAATTTTGCAGAAGATGTATTCTCATATTGGCAATCAGGACATCTCATAACACTTCCCTTTTACCTCTTCACCAGAAATTTTGAGAATACTTTATACAATAAAGCGCCTATGCGCCAGGCCTACCAAGATATTAAGAAACCTTACCAGTCCGCCAATGCCTTCTAATATAGCACACAATGAGAATTGTGAGCATGCCAAGAAATTTCTTCTGTGTATGTAAATGGGGCTATGTTAATTTGTTATTTATGTTGACAAAGATTTATTTCTAAAATATAATTTTAAATTGTTTTTTGTCTTGCAAGATAACAGGTTTTGGAGGAGGTTTTATGTCAGAAGGTGTATTTGAGGTTACATCATCGAGTTGGGATAACGAGGTAATAAAGGCTCAGGGGCTTGTCATGGTAGATTTTTGGGCGGCATGGTGCGCACCTTGCAGGATGGTATCACCTACCGTTGAGGAGCTGGCAAAAGAGTATATAGGGAAAATGAAGTTCATGGAACTTAATACTGATGAAAACCCTGATATTGCCAGCAAATACAACATTATGGGGATACCCACCCTTATGTTTTTCAAAGATGGTCAAAAGCTTGATGCTATAGTAGGTGCGATCCCAAAACCGCAGCTCAAGGCTAAGATAGATTCCTTTCTGAGTACATAAAGCCTGACGCAATCTTTTGCGGATACAACCTCCAATAGTCTTATTAGAAAAAAGGGCTATCCGCTTGACTCAAGTAGGTACAAGCTGTAGTAGATATGACTAT
>CAZXCW010000112.1:0-9893 GCA_964639385.1 uncultured Nitrospiraceae bacterium | reverse complement strand
ATGCAGATGTTGTGAAAAAATTTATTTTTCGATACCTTAGTGTACCTTTAACTGACGGTTTACAGAGTATTTTTATGGATATAACCAAAAAGATATTCCCAATAAATCGTCGAGTTAAAGAAATTTTTGAACAATGTCTGCATTATGTGGGTTAACAATATTTATAAGTTATGAATATAGCGTCAAGATATAGTATCCTCGCTCATTCTCGGTCCCGACAAATGTCGGGACCTGCGAGGCTTTTGCCTCTTGATTATTTAAAATAGGCTTAAGGACTATCGGCAAAAGAAACCGCCCAGATACTATATCTTCCTGCTATCACGGATTTGGAGATGCTTACTGTTTCCTTTTCTACTTGCCTTGATACAGGAAAAGGATTATGATTTAAGAAATAAAAATAGCATTTTATAATTTATATGATTTATGGAGTAGGTATAGATATTGTTAAGATTGAGAGAATAAAAAAAGTTGTAGAAAAATGGGGGAAAAAGTTCCTCGATAGGGTATTTACTGAAAGCGAGCTCTCTTATTCCTATAAAAAGAAAGATCCCTATCTATCACTTGCGGGGCGTTTTGCTGCGAAAGAGGCCTTTATTAAGGCAATAGGCCCTGTAGCCCTAATATCTTTAACAGACATAGAAGTTGTAAACGTAGAGACAGGGAAACCTATCTTAAAGGTTAGAGGTAGAATCGAAGATTTTTTTAATAAAAAATTAATAAAAAGGGTGCATCTTACACTAAGCCACGAACACGAATATGGTATTGCATGTGTAATATTAGAGCAGGGTAGCGCAGGTTAATAAATATGAAGGTCGTTACTGCTGAAGAGATGCGGGTTATTGATAAAAAGACCATTGATGAATATGGAGTTTCGAGTGTCGTGCTAATGGAAAGGGCAGGGCTTGCGGTCGCCTCAAAGATAAAGGAGATCTTCGGTCGCAGAAATATCATTATAGTTTCGGGTAGTGGAAACAATGGTGGCGATGGCCTGGTTGTTGCCAGGACACTTTACAAAGAGGGCTGGGATGTCAAGGTTTTTCTGACATCAAGTCCAGAAGGTCTGAAGGGTGATGCCTTATTGCAGTATAAAACTGCAGTCAAATTCGGGATTAAAATTATCCCTATAAGGGAATTATTGTTACATCACTCATCAATAATATCCAAACACAGTATATTTGTTGACGCCCTTTTAGGGACAGGTCTTAGTAAAAATGTTACTGGTACGTTGTCTGAGGTCATCAACATTCTCAATAAGTCAAATGCACCTGTTATTTCTGTGGATATTCCATCCGGTATTTCTTCAGACAATGGACAGATAATGGGTAAAGCGGTGAAAGCTGATTATACTGTTACTTTTGGTCTTCCCAAGAGGGGCCATTTTCTATTCCCGGGTGCCCAATACTCAGGTAAACTCTTTATTGAAGATATCGGATTCCCAGAAGAATTACTTAGATCTAATAAACTCAGCGCAGAATTATTAATGAAAAATAAAATAACACCTTTGTTACCTCTAAGGCGAAAGTATTCACACAAAGGTGATTATGGCCATGCGCTTATTGTCGCTGGTTCGAGAGGAAAAACAGGTGCTGCAATTATGGCTGCCAAGGCATGCCTCCGGTCTGGTGCGGGTCTTGTAACTATAGGAGTGCCTGAGTCTCTTGCGGATATATTTCAATCACGCGTTACTGAAGAGATGACCCTTATTTTACCTGATAAAGGCGATGGCACACTCTCTGAAAAGGCATCAAAGGTTATATTGAATTTCCTTCACGAAAAGGCCGACGTTCTCGCTATAGGACCTGGTATTGGTCTAAGTGTTGATACGAAGAAACTTATGAAATCCCTTTTAAAGAATGCAAAAAATCCAATTATCATCGATGCGGATGGAATAAACGCAATTGATGGAGAGAGAGAGATTCTAAGAAGTACGAAAGTACCGATAATTTTAACGCCACATCCTGGAGAAATGGCAAGGTTGTTAAGTCCTTTCACACCCTCCTATTTTCCAACTTACCAAGGGGAGATTAAGAGGGATACTAAAGGGGGGATTACTGTAAGTAGCAACGAGATAGAAAAGGACAGGATTAATGTTGCTCTATCCTTTGCAAAAAAGACAAAGGTGTATCTTGTGCTTAAGGGCGTACCGACTATTATTACAGGACCTGATGGAATGGCCTATATTAATACAACAGGTAATCCTGGGATGGCAACCGCAGGCACAGGAGATGTACTTACAGGCATGATTTCTGGATTTTTGAGCCAGGCTATGAGTCCTCTCAATGCGTCAATCCTTGGAGTATACATGCATGGCTCGGCAGGAGACATTGCAGCATCCGAGAAAGGCGAACACTCTTTGATTGCAACAGATATCTTAGATAAGATACCTGTTGCTTTCCTTTCTTTAGGCCATGTATAGTTTGATCTTTCCTGACATCTTTGATAGGTCGGTAAATGCCTTTTTTACCAGAAAATCACCGGGCATAAATATTGATGAAATCTGCCATATTCTATCTATCAAAAGGAATAACGTCTATCTCCCTATACAGAAGCATACGGACAAGGTTCATGTATTAAAGGCAGGCCTTGACCAAGAGATAGCAGATGCTGTGCTTACAAACAGGAGAGATATATTAATAGGCGTTCAGGTTGCAGACTGTGTTCCTATCCTTATCATAGATAAAAAAAGGTATGTGGTAGGTGCTGTGCATGCAGGGTGGCGGGGAACGGCAGCTCAAATAATTAAAAAAACTATTAGACTGATGAGTGAGCATTTTGGATCATATTCTGAGGATATTAAGATTGCCCTTGGCCCAAGTATTAGATGGAGCTGCTATTATGTGGGTCAAGAAGTGATAGATGCAATCTTCAAAGCAACAGGAAAAGGAGAATACTACCTCCAGCAGGATGGAGGGTATTGCATTGATCTTGCTTCCGCAAACGTGTGTCAAGCAAAATCAGTAGGAATTCTTGAAAAAAATATATGGATTTCGCATGAATGTACATACTGCAATCCTAACGAATACTACTCTTATAGATATACTAAAAACCTTAACGGAGCCCAGGGAGGATTCATTGGTATCTTTTGATTTAAACCCAGGTTATTCATACAAGGCTATATTTTCAGAAGGAGACTGCATTATAGCTCATTCTCGGTCATTTCGACCTCTCTACGAGTCGTAGACCGAGGAATTTTCTTGAAAAAACATTTTGTTTTTTCAAGAAAATAAAACCGCTCAAATGAGTCTCCTTCTGGAAGCACCGAGAATAATTATGGTAAAAAAATATATAAGCAAGGGGTCTGATGAGACCAAGGAAATAGGTTTCAGATTAGGCAGACTTTTGGGGCCGGGAGATATTGTGGGCCTTTACGGAGAGCTTGGTAGTGGAAAGACAACCTTAGTGAAAGGGATAGCAAGAGCATTCGGGATTGAAGATAGGGATATTGTTAGTGCCAGTTTTACAATAATTACTCAGTATAGCACGAAACCACCTTTCTCCCACATAGACTTATACAGGATTGAAAAGACTACCGAACTTGACGATGTAGGTTTCTGGGATCAAATAAAAGGCGATGGTATCTCTGTTATTGAATGGGCAGAAAAGACAGAGGGAAGGTTACTTGATGAGATTATAAAGGTAAAATTAAAATCTCTTAATGAAGAAATGAGGGAGATAATAATAGAGGTAAAAGATGAAAAAGATTGGCATAATCTGTAAGGTTGGCATACCTGAGACAGCTGAGACATTAAAAGAACTTCTGCCTTGGCTTAGACAAAAAGGTTATGAAATCTATGTGGATACAGAGACCGCTTCCTCCATCAATATAGACGGATTCCCACGTTCACAGATACCATCGTTGTCAGATGTCATCATTGTCTTGGGTGGCGACGGGACAATGCTAAGCACATGCAGGCTTGTAGGAGATAAAGGGGTTCCAATACTTGGTGTCAATATAGGAGGTCTCGGTTTTATTACAGAGGTTCAGAGAGAAAGACTTTATGAGATTATGGAGAAAATCCTTTCTGGTAAATGCCCTATAGAAGAGAGGCTTATGCTTGCAGTACAGGTTCGTAGACTCGGTGAAGTTATCGCAGAATACATTGTTCTGAATGAAGTAGTAGTTAACAAGGCTGCCCTTGCAAGGATAATCGATCTCGAGACATACATAAATAACAACTATGTTACTACTTTTAAGTCCGATGGCCTTATCATCTCTACTCCAACTGGCTCCACAGCATACTCTCTTTCTGCAGGTGGACCTATCCTTTATCCTACACTGGATAATATAGTTCTCACGCCAATATGCCCGCATACGCTTACTAATAGGGCAATGGTTCTACCTGGTGATAGCATAATTGTAGTTATCCTCAGAGCTCCAGCAGAGCGTGTTTATCTTACGCTTGACGGACAGGTCGGCTTTTCTTTAATGCAGAATGATACAATTGAAGTTGTAAAAGCACCTTTTAAGACAAAACTACTTATCCCTTGCGACAGAGATTATTTCCAGATATTGAGGACAAAATTAAAATGGGGAGAAAGGTAAATAGAGTAACACGTTGAAGTTGAAACTTAAAGGTAAATAATGGCAAATATTGCAGACGATATAAAGAGCATCCTTGAGTTCTATCAGGCATTGGGCTTTGAAATGTTGCCAATTTCCCCCCCGTTTAGCAAAGGTAATCCCCCTGAGTCCCCCTTTAATAAAGGGGGATTAAAGGGGGATTTGAAAGGGGGGAAGGGTGGCTTTGAAAAAGGAGGGCGGAGGGAGCTTAATAATAAGCAGACTGCCCTTAATGCCTTGAGAGAAGAGATTGGTGATTGTAAGAGGTGTAGACTCTCAACAGGTAGAACAAATATCGTTTTTGGTGAAGGAAATCCTAGTGCAAGGATTATGTTTATTGGTGAAGCACCGGGAAGAGAGGAGGACCTTAAGGGCAGACCTTTTGTAGGAGACGCGGGTATGCTTCTTACAAGACTTATAGAAAAGATGGGTTTCAAAAGGAATGACGTCTATATTGCTAATATTGTAAAATGCAGACCTCCAATGAACCGAGACCCTGAAAGGGATGAGATAGAGAGCTGCAGGAGGTTTGTAGAGAAACAAATAGAGATTATAAATCCTGAGGTAATAATTTCTCTGGGCAGGATCTCTGCCCAAACACTTATAGGGAATGCAGGTTTAAAGATGACAGCGATACGTGGGAACTTCTTCGATTATAATGGGATCCCTTTAATGCCAACTTTTCATCCGGCTTATCTTCTTAGAAACCCAAAAGATAAATGGCTTACCTGGAGTGATGCCCAGAAGGTAATCGATAGATTAAAGAAGAAAGATAGGTCTGAAACGGAGGTTACATGAAGACACTCTGGGCGCCTTGGAGAATGGCCTATATACTGTCAGATAAGAACCAGGAGTGCATCTTTTGTGAAATGCCCAAGCATGGGAAAGATAAAGATAGGGATAATCTTATTCTGCATAGAAGTTCTCATACCTTTGTCATGATGAACCGTTACCCTTACAATAATGGCCATCTCTTGATTGTGCCATATCTCCATATCCCATCATTTAATGGATTTACAGACGAGACCCTTCTCGATTTTATGAAGGTCACACAATATTCGATTAATTCACTTGAAAAGGTTCTTATGCCAGAAGGTTTCAATATTGGAATTAATTTTGGAAAGATAGCCGGTGCCGGCATGGAAGATCACCTGCATCTCCACATGGTACCAAGATGGGCAGGAGACACCAGCTTTATGACAGTTTTCGATGAAATAAGGGTTATTCCAGAGCATATAATGGATACATATGATAAGCTTTTTAGCGTGTTTAATCCGTAGCACATCTAAAACACTAAACCCCACATCTGCAATACGCGCACAAATCGCAAGGAACTCTGATTGCACTAATATGTTATACCTCACCCTTCTGATATGCATTTTTACAGCCGTATTATTAGCTGCAGGCTCTTCCTATGGCCTCACAACAGATAGGGTCCTTGCCACGGTCGACAATGATGTAATTACATTCTCAGACTATCAACGGTTTATTGAAGATATAGGTCATATAGAAAATAAAGAAATAGTTAATGAGGCCATGTTAAAGAGATTAATAGAAGAGAAACTTATTCTCCATGAAGCCAAAAGAAAAAATATAGAAGTGAGCGATGCGGAAATAGATAGGATGATTGAGGAGTTCAAGGAACAAAATGCCTTATCTCAGGAAGATCTTGAAAGAGAGCTTGCAAGGGAAAATATGAATATTCATAGTTATAAGATGTCCATGAAAGATAAAATAATGACATTGAAACTTATCAGTGAAAAAGTAGATTCGAGGATTGTAATAACAGATAAAGAGATTGAGGATTTTTATAATGCAAATAAAAGGGATTATCTTAGCAGCCCAGAAAAGGTGGCAATAAGGGCTATCTTCTTGCGTTTAAATGAAGATCCCTCTGTTACAGAGATCACAGACTTTAAGCGAAGGGTGTTGAAAATAGTTGACCAGTTGAAAAATGGTGAAAGTTTTGAAAACCTCATGGATCAATATTCTGATGAACAGTTAAATGGTCAGGATGGAAAGTTGGGTGAATTTGTAAAGGGAGCGCTTATACCTCCCTTGGATAATAAGGCGTTCACAATGAAAAAAGGTGAAATCAGTGATCCTATTTGGGTTGGTGGAGGTGCATACATTCTCCAGCTCATTAACAGAATCCCTGAAAGTTTTAAGACCCTTGCTGAAGTTAGAGGAGATATACAGGAGCACCTGTATAAATTGAAGAGAGAAAAACTATTAAATGAATGGGTAAGGTCATTATGGGAAAATGCCTCTATAACAATAAAATAAAGCTAATAATCTTTATGCTCTTGTATACCATGGTGCGTGTTATCCCAAATTCTTATGCCGCTTGTCGAGAATTGGAACTTTTTGACAGTGCTTACGAATATTATCTTTCATACCGGCCAAAGCAATCTGCAGAAACATTCAACATCTTTCTCAAGGAGTTTCCTGACAGTTTTGCTAAAGATGCTGCAATGTTCTGGCTCGGAAAGTCATTAATATATTTAAAATCTTTTGAAGAAGCAAAAAAGGTTTTATCTGAAATTAAATTACAGATTCCCGATAGTCCATTTATCCCATATGTAAACAGAGAATTGGAGGCAATCGGTAAATCGAGATCAGAGGTTAATAAAGAAATGGATGACCAGATACAAAAAGGGGGAGTGAAACAAATAGGAACAGATATAGCTGCTCTACAAGGCAAAAATAAGGCTATTAGAGAAAAAGATAAGGAAAAGACACAACACATTGATAAACCAGCAATACAAAATATACTTGAAACAAAGCAAACAGACACGGAGAAGAAAGCAGTCGTTGAGGAGTACATAGGTAATTCTTCAATTGCAATAACAAAATTGGGTATTAGAGAAATCCTGTGGAGAACCGGCAATGATCATGAAGATTTTGTAAATGAACAAATTCTCTGTAATGAGGCAAAAAAGTTGAATATTAATGCGGATATGGGAAAATATAAAGGTCTGATAGAAAAATATGGGCTTGGAGAAGAAGAGATTAATTATCTCAACAAATACCTTATCATCAGTGAACTCATTGACAAAAAGTTAAAGGACATGCCAGGGGAAAAAGTCATTGAATCCCTTTTTGTTAAATATACGAGTCCTGAAGAGCATAAAAATGTCCCGTTAGCAATTGAACTGCAGAAAGATGCAAAGATGGGAATACCTTTTAAAGATATCTGTAGATCATACCCTGAATTTGTGAAGTATTCACGGATTGGTTTCAATGAATTAGAAGGGAATATTAAGGAAATTGTTCTGCCACTGCACGATGGCGAAATCATTACTATCTGGAACAAATATGGATATAGGATTCTAAAGCCCATAGTTAAAAAACTGTCATATAGACCATTTGAGGTTTTACAACCTGAGACAAGAGATAAAATAAAGCTTTTTGTCAAAGACTGGATAAATGATCTCAAGAAAGACAAGAGAGGCAAAACTGAATTTGTGAATGAGTGAAATCAAATCAATAAAGATTTTAAATTTAATGTAAAATTATTTCTGATGAAAAGTCTTGACGACATTATTGAATTCCATGGTCACATATGTCCCGGCCTTGTTCTTGGTTACAGGGTTTCTATACTCGCACTAAAGAAGCTCGGTGAAAGAGCAAGAGATGAGGAGCTTGTGGCAATCGTTGAGAATAATTCCTGTGCCATCGATGCAGTGCAGGTCTTGACTGGCTGCACCTTTGGAAAGGGTAACTTGATATTCAGAGACTATGGAAAACAGGTTTATACCTTCATAAAAAGGCCTTCCACTGAGGGGCTTAGGATTTCTGTAACTTGGGAATCTCCTCCCGAAACAGAAGAAGAGAAAAAGATGTGGGAAAGATATATGAGAGGAGACCGCTCAGATGATGTTCTGAAGGCAGTCCATGATAGGAAGTCAAGAAAGATTGAGGCTATACTGCATGCCAGAGATGAAGAACTTTTTAAAACTACAAAAGTCCAAATAGATCTTCCTGAAGAGGCAGAAATATATCCGAGCATTAAGTGCGATTTATGTGGAGAGAAAGTTATGGAGCCCAGAGCAAGAGTTAAGGAGGGAAAGATTGTCTGCATTCCATGTCAAGGGAGTATTTAAGGTTTTTCCATTTTGAAAATTGTAATATACGTCTGTATTTGTTACCATATTGGCCTTATCAAGAACTGGTAAGGGGAGAATTAAAGTAGGGAACCCAAAATGGAAAACGGTAAAAAGCAAAAGTTTGGTCAACTGTTAATCCAGTATGGTCTCATAAATAGTAACCAGCTCGAGGAGTCGCTAAAATTACAGGCTCAGGTAGGCGGCTCTATAGGATCAATTCTTGTTGAATTAGGCTATGTAACGATAGAAAAACTTCTTGAGTTTCTCAGCAAGCATTTTAATGTTCCTTCTGTTAATCTCTATGATCTCACGTTAGAACCATCAATCATCAAAAAGCTTCCTCTTGATACAATTAAAAAATATAAGGTCCTGCCTATCGCGATTAAAGAAAAGTTTATTACCCTTGCCATGGTAAACCCTAATAACTCTGCTGTTATTCGTGACCTTGAATTTACATTGGGGCGACCTGTTCAACCTGTGGTTGTCCCATCCTATCAAATGACTGCTGCTTTAAAAAGCATCGATAAAAAGGGTGATAAACTTGACAGACCATTAAAGATAAGTGAGCCTGAGCGGGTGAAAAAAACAGAGCCTCAAGATATGGGGTTGAATTTAAAGCGTCTGTTTTTTAGTCTTGTCGAGGAAAATGCATCGGATTTAGTCCTCTCGGCTGGTGTCCCGCCTTGTATCAAAAAGGATAACGAATTGAGAAGACTTTCTGGCCAATCTTTGAATCCAAAACAACTGAATGCCTTTGCCTTTGAGTTATTGTCTGAGAGGCAGCGTGAAGAATTCCAAAAGTATAAAGAGTTAGAGTTTGCATATATTTTTCCCAAGATTGGTAGATTCAGGATCAATATATATAGACAGAGAAATTCTACTTCTATCACAGCAAGACATATTGTAGAAGTAATTCCCGGTCTTGAGGAGCTGGGATTGCCTTCATGGATAGAAGACTTTGCTTTAAAGACACAGGGACTCATACTGGTAACAGGACCTGCAGGCCATGGTAAAACAACTACTTTGGCCGCTTTGGTAGATCTCATTAATACAAAGAGGAAGTGCAATATCATTACAATAGAAGATCCTATTGAATACCTCCATAAACATAAGCATAGCAACGTGAACCAGAGAGAAGTTGGTATTGATACAAATTCTTTTCACGATGGGCTCAGGCATATCTTCAGACAGGCCCCTGATGTTATCGTGATTGGGGAAATGCG
>CAZXCW010000111.1:0-9894 GCA_964639385.1 uncultured Nitrospiraceae bacterium | reverse complement strand
GTATAGGAGAAAATAAAGCTACATCACAGCTATCACATTCTGCAATATTTCAAACCGAAATTTTCCTTTTTTTGATGATTTGATTTCACTCTTTGCAGGTGGTAGTGAGAAAAAAGACGTATATCTTCCGGATTGAAACATATGCTATCGTTGGATTTATGCCTCAGTCCATTCATTTACAGAAGAAACATGCATAATTATTATCTTGTACAGAAGCGTTTGCTCCTGTGAGAAAGCAGTCACGGAGTTATTCTGTTACACCATTAACGTAGTAGGCTACAAAAAATAATTCAGATCGAGATCTAAGGTCAATCTCCTTTAATTTGTATTGACATTGCATATACAAGTATCATAAAATTACTTTGTATGGAATTAACCTGGGATGAAGACAAAAACCGTGAGAGCAGAAAAAAGCATGGCATAGATTTCAAAGAGTTATCAGAGATTTTTGATGATCCTTTACATATCTCGATATTGGATAAGAGGTTTGACTACTTTGAGGAAAGATGGATAACTATAGGAGCGACGAAAAAAGGAAAGGTTTTAGTAGTAGGGCATCTCTACTTCATGGAGGAGGAAAACGAGCATATAAAAATTATAACAGCAAGAAAGGCAACAAGAAAGGAGCGTGAGCAATATGAAACACTTGGAAGATAAGGAGGCTTTTGAACTCAAGGAAGAATACGACTTTTCAAAAGGTATAAGGGGCAGGTTTTACAGGCCTAAAAAAATATCTACTTCACTCCGCCTTGACGATGATATTTTATTATTTTTCAAAAAGCTTGCAAGCGAAAAGAAAATACCATACCAAACACTGATAAATTTAGTATTGCGGGAATATACACGGACAGCGAAAAAATCACCAGCCCTTTAAACAACTTCAACTAAACTTTAGCAATTTTTTAGTTTCCGCCTCCTTCCCTCTCTAAAAGCTCTTCATGAATAAAAGGTTTTGTGCTCGTTGGGGTTTCAGGGGCTTCATAGAGTTCCTTAAGATCACTCGTTTTTATGTTCTTCAGGAAATCCACTACTCTGGAAAGAGGGGTATGATTGTTAAGAATGAGAGCCCATTGTATCTGATACCTGCATGACCACCTTGCATGATCTGCTATCTGTCGTATTACGTTGTGAGATATAGTCTTCTTGCTTATAATTTTATATATATCACCTTCTGTCATATATGGACTGTCCAGACATGCTGCAACAACCTCTTTCTTGCCGTCTTCTATGAGCCTCATAAGTACATTACTGCTTGCCCTTTTTGCAAGTGTTATTTTTATGCCAAGAGGCATCGCAGGAAGTTTCTCTATTATCTCTGCTTCAGCCTTCATTTTTACATTCAAAGGAATAAATTGATTCCTTGTCAGGTCCGCAAGATCAAATGTCTTCAGAGATTTAATGAGAGACAAAGATAGCCTGTGCGGTGTTTTTGGATTTTTACATAATGCCTTTGTGATGCTATAACTGCCCCTCCATCTTAAATCATTAGATAAAAATTCAAGTATCTCAGGATTGATATCTTTCCTGTTCGCTATAATGAGTGCAATATCTTCTGTAAGATTCTTGTTTCTTAACAAAGTTAATAAGACTTCAGAAGAAAAATGGTGTGCAAGAGACCTTAAATCGTCTTCGGTCCCAGAGGATGCCAGTTCAATATCTCTCTCTTCATCTTTCATATAACCAATATAAAAGTATTAAGTAAATTGACCTAAACATATAGTGTTGTCATTATCTGGGTTAGTCAAATAATGTAATTTTAAGAACCTCAAAACCTTAGCGTTGCCTTACACCTTTTTGGATTAAGCAGCAGATCAAGCCCATCCTTGGCACTTATGACATGAATATCTGCAGCTACTAATGCATCAACGGCACAGCCTTCTCCCTCAGAAACCGCAATGCCGAGACGTGCAACCTTAAGCATCCGTCTGTCATTGCTCCCGTTGCCAAAGGCAACAACACTCTCGGCTCCAATTTTTTTGACATATTCCTCTTTTTGTACATCGTGATCTGCACCTGTAAGGATGTGTATTTCGCATTTAATGCCTCCAAGTTCTTGCCTTGCTTTCCCGAAGGTATCCGCAGTTAACACATGCACCTTTAAAAACTCGGATATCTTATTGAGTTGCTCTCTGACTCCTGAGATAAGCTTGCCGTCATAAGATAGAGTACCTGTAAAATCTGAAACTAAGTGTTCGAGTCTTAATAAACCTAAACCTGGTATATCTACTTCAAACATGAATAACCTCCTTAACCAATTTTTAGACTAAAAGGTTTTCTTTTCTTAAGAAGAAAAATATGGCAATCGAGATTAGTTGTGTTAATGCTACAAAAATAAAGATAAACGTAACAGAGAGATCGTAGAACAGCCCTATCAATGTGCCACCGACAAGCCAGGCTGCCCCGTACATCGTATTGAATAAGCCGTAGGCAAATCCTCTGTGTTCAAGAGCTGTTAGATCAGCAATCGCTGCTCGCATCGTTGTTTCATGGATACCCATAACAGCACCCCAGAGGACAACACTTATAAGAGCAAAGTAGAAACTTTGAGAAAATGCAAAAAAAGGTACTGGAAGGGTTACCAGAGGTATTATAATCAGAGATCTTAAACCTATTTTGTCGTAAACCTTGCCGATAATTAACGCTACCAGGGCATCTACTCCCATAGCAACAGCATAGAAGATAGGGATTTGAACATCGGTAACGAGCGATGTTACTTTGAAATGATAAGAGATAATCTGGAAATGTGCAAAGCCTGCTACACTCAGGGAGGCGAATAATGAGTAAAACCAGAAAACGCGAGGAAGCCTTGCACCGGGTTTCTGTTTTGTTAACTCTGAAGAGATTTCGAGTTTTTCAGGCGAAGAAACCCGGACCCTGGCAATAAAAAGAAAGGCTAAAGTAAGAAAGGCTGGTATCCACAGGATCTTAAAGCCATCACGATAGCTTCCCTCTAAAATAAAAACGGTGGAGAAGATGAAAGGTCCTATGAATGCACCGACCTGGTCTAAAGCTTCATGGAGGGCGAATCCCCAACCTCTACCAACATTCTTTGTTGCGTGCGAGAGAATAGCATCTCTCGCCGGTGCCCTGATTGCTTTACCCATTCGCTCAAGAATTAGGAGAACAGCAGCAATCTTCCAATGCCCGGCAACAGCAAGGAGAGGGATGGAGAGGATAAATGAATAGCCTACTATTGTTAAAGGCCAATATGATTTAGTTTTGTCTGCTAAAAAACCCGAGACTAAACGCAATGCATATCCGATAAACTCACCGAGGCCTGATACAAGACCAACAATGCCTGCACTTGCACCTAAGACAGCAAAATAAGGTCCGGTTATACTCCTTGCACCCTCGTACGTTATGTCTCCGAAAAGGCTAACAATTCCAAGTAGAATGATAAATTGAAAGGCTGGTCTTTTCTGGTTATTCATGTTTTATGAAGACCTTTTTATACATTAAATCTGAAATTAATAATATCGCCATCCTTGACCTCATAGGTTTTACCTTCGAGCCTCATGAGGCCTTTTTCTTTTGCAGCATGCAGGCTTCCCAAGGAAATGAAATCAGCAAAGGAGATAACCTCTGCCCTTATAAATCCCCTCTCAATATCAGAATGTATCTTTCCGGCAGCCTTAAGGGCATTTGTACCTCTTGATATAGTCCATGCCCGCACTTCATCGCCAACATAAGTAAAAAATGAGATAAGACCAAGGACGTCGTAACAAATGTGGATGAGTTTACTCAATGCCGGCTCCTCAATCCCAAGATCATCAAGGAACAGTCTGGCATCTTCAGGAGAAAGTCGTGCAATTTCCATCTCTATCTTTCCGCACAGAGAAAGTAACGGGTAACGAGTGACAAGTAACGAGTTTCCATACCTTTTCTGAAAGTATTCTTTCATCTTATTCAAAAGGTCTTTTTCCTTATTAGTATGCAAGGCGTTTTCACCGATATTCAGGACAACAATTTCTGGTTTTGTTGAAACAAACTGGAGGTGTCTCATTGCCTTCTGCTCTTCCTCAGTGAAATCAACATTTCTCAGGGGAATTTCTTTCTCAAGGAAATCCCTACATTTTATAAGGAGTTTCTTTTCTGATTCATCTAATTTTTTTCCTTTTTTTGATGCATCTTCCATCCTGTGTAGTCTCTTTTCCACCAATTCAAGATCGCCGAATATAAGTTCAAGTTCGACAGTTTCTATGTCCTTCAGAGGATTTACTGTATTCATTGGATGTATAACTGCATCATTCTCAAATGCCCTTACCACATGAACAATGGCATCAACGTCTTTTATCAGGTCAAAGACCTTTCTGTTTTGGTTCATGTCTCCTTTAGTGAGGCCAATATAATCAATATATTCAACTATTGCATAAGTGGTTTTCTTGGGTTTGAATATCTCTGAAAGTCTGTCAAGCCTTGAATCTGGCACTTTCACAACAGCTATAGTAGGTTCTCCCGAGGTAGCTGGATAGATGGTAGTTTCAAGATTTTTACCCGTAAGGGCATTGAAGACCGTTGTCTTACCGGAATTGGATAAGCCGATAATGCCTATTTTCAAACTATCCCTCTACTCAAAAAATAAATTTTTCACAACATCTGCGTTATGAAAATGCATTTTAGGGTTATTATAAATTGATAGTCCAGAAAAGTCATAAAAATGATCCGGTATCGAAATGCTATCTTCACAATCTTTCATAATCTGTTCACAATTGTTTCAAAATTCTTTGATATATTTATAAAAAAACAGGTGATAGAGATTGTTTCGGCATCTCAGTGAAATTTTTGGGTTTTTTATTCTATCGGCATTTTGGAAGAAGCCCTCATAGAGGAAGCTTTAATTATAAAATGTTATACTAATTAATTAGATTACAGACAGGAGGAAAATATGATTCATCAGAAAAAAGACTCACATAAGTTTTTAATCTTCATAATGGCAGGTCTTATCATGGGCCTAATTATCTCGTTGTACTTGGGGCTCCACTCAGTCGCATATGCGGAACCTAAAATATCACAACAATCTGTAGATATTCTCACAAAGATAAACCAGGCAATAGCAGGGATTGTCGAAGAGGTGAAGCCTGCTATGGTCAACATATCGACCACAAGAACTATAAAGGTTCAAAAGGGACCAGAACCATTTTTCAATGATCCCTTCTTCCGGAGATTTTTTGGAGAGGAAGGGCCTTTCAGGATGCCAAAGGAACGAAAGGCCATGAGTCTGGGTTCTGGAGTAATAGTCGATTCAAAGGGATATATCCTAACGAGTAATCATGTTATTAAGAACGCCGAGGAGATAGAGGTAACTCTTTCAGACAAGAGGGAGTTTAAAGGAAAGATCGTCGGTACGGACCCTATGACAGATATAGCTGTAATAAAAATAGAGGGTGACCATCTTCAAAAAATAGGATGGGGTGACTCTGACAAATTAAGGGTTGGTGAGACGGTTCTCGCTATTGGAAGCCCTTATGGATTAGCCGGAACTGTCACAAGGGGAATTGTAAGTGCTGTTGGGAGAGCTAATGTAGGTATTGCTTCTTACGAAGACTTTATCCAGACGGACGCAGCGATAAATCCCGGAAATTCCGGTGGGGCTTTGGTAAATGTAAGGGGAGAGCTTATAGGTATTAATACTGCAATTTTCAGCACAACTGGTGGTTATCAGGGTATTGGTTTTGCTGTGCCGAGTAATATGGCAAAGGCTGTAATGGAAAGCTTAATAAAGACGGGAAAGGTTGTAAGGGGATGGCTTGGAGTGACAGTTCAGAGTATAACACCGGATCTTGCAAAACAGTTCGATCTGAAAGAAGACAGGGGAGCTCTTATTACGGACGTAATCGAAGGAAGCCCGGCTGAAAAGGCAGGTGTTCTAAGAGGTGATGTAATCATAGAGTATCAGGGTAAAAAGATTGATGAGCCTTTCCAATTAAGAAATATGGTTGCCAATACCTCACCCGGTAAAGAAGCAGAACTAAAAGTCATTAGAGAAAAGAGAACAGAGACAATAAAGGTTGTTATCGGTGAACTTCCAACAGAGATGCAGAAGCCTTCAAGGGGAGAATATAACAACCTATTAAGAGGTGTTACTGTACAGAGTCTTACACCGGAAATATATGAACAGCTTGATCTTCCCAGGAAATTGAAAGGAGTTGTTATTTCAGATATAGATGAGGACAGTCCTGCTGCGATGGCGCTAATGAAGGGGGATGTGATACAGGAGATAAACAGGCATAAGATAAACAGCATCAAGAATTATGAGGATGTAGTGTCAAAAATAAAAACAGGAGAGGATATACTCCTCCTCATATTCCGAAATGGTTCATCCATTTACATTACATTATCAGGTAAATAAGCATAATAGATTGGATTTGCTATTACAGAAACGGGTTATGGTTGTGTCCCGGTAAATGCTTTTACCTTCTTATCTTCAATTAGAAGTTAAGCAATAGTAATGATTACTAAAAGGAACTGATTAATGGTTGACTTATAAGATAAGATTTTTCTAAAAATTTATGGCAAAAATAAACATTCTGTTTCTACAGTTGGAAGTTATCCCGAATTGTCCTCCTCATATGGGAATGTGTTTATTTATAAATGATTTAGAAAAACAGGGAATACATTGTGATACATATATTGTCAGAGTTGACTATTTTAATGACATTATTACCACCATAGAAAAAGGAAATTATAGTCTCATCTGTCTGGATTCGATTGTCACTATTGAAATTATTAACTTATTGCAAAAACAGTTTCCGCTTATCCCTATACTTATAGGAGGAGTAAATTCTATCTCTTTACTCATTCACACAGACGTTCAATATGCTGTCTTTGGACCAGGCCGAGAAGCTATAAGTGCCTTTGTACATCAATATTTCAATGCTAAAGATTTTTATAAGGTGCCAAACTTATTTTTTAAGCATGGCAATAACGTTCTTTATTCCAGTGAAACACGGTATTGGAATTTAGAAACTGAGCTTTTTCCATATCAGCCTTTTCTGGATTGGCAATATATAGGACCTGATAGAAATCCTGATGCGAACTTTAATGATATCAGCATCGTTGCTGGCACAGGCTGTCCCTATGCAAATTCCATTTCATCTTCACATCATTTTAGCATTAGGGATGATTTACGTGAACTTGGATATTTTATTTCAGATAATGCATTGCAGAGACTGGAAGACATTTTTAACAGGAATCGTCATGGGTGTTCATTCTGTATCTTCCAATATCAAGAGTATACGAACTTCTCAGTTGAAAAAACGACCGAACTGCTCTTAAAACAGGCCTTATATCTGCATAAGATGCATAATATTACGTCCTTTCAAATACAGACAGAAAATCCCTTACTTTTCTTAAATGCTTTCCTCACTGCCCTTCTTGAAAAAAAGATGCCTTTTCATAAAATAAGTTTCAGAACCAGACCAGATCTTTTATTGATGCATAGAGATAAATTATTAAGGGCGCTCGATCTTGCCAGAAAGAACGACTTTTGTCTGTCTATTGAGCAACTCGGTTTCGAGAGTTTCTATGAGAAAGATTTGATAATTTTTAATAAAAACGTAGATGTAGAGACTAATATAAATGTTTTAAGCCTTCTGAGGAGTATTAAGAGCGAATATGGTGAACATGTTATTATTGATGTTGGTCATGGAATAATCCTTTTCCATCCCTGGACGACCATAGAAAGTATTACTTCTAACCTCAAAGTATTAGCTCAGTACGATGATGTTTTTCCTTCTTTCTTCGCCGGCAACCTCACACTCTATTCTGAATTTCTTCCTATATATTCGAAAATAAAAATGGAAAAACTCAATGAGAGATCAGAATATAAGTACGGACTGGGATATAACATAAAAGACCCTTTAGCAAATAAGGCGTTTGAACTTTATAAAATATTATTATTACATTTCGGTGGTGATATTTCAATTCAGGCCTACTTGAGAAGTTTGGAGATGATCAGTGATCACAATATAGATGAAATCCTGGCAAGTATATTCTATTTATTTCCTGTTGCTGAAGAATAAATTACTTTGAATCAGCTTCAGCAACAACCCCAAAAAGTTTACTTCTATGGTATAATAAAACTCTAATTCGTTAGAAATTATAAATATATGAGAATTTTTGACTTGCTTTTGGAGTAATAGTTTGTCTTATCAAGCAAAAGAATTGATACTTTTTCTAAAGATAAAGGGCTTTTTTGATGATATATCTGATGAAATGACAGGGGCCTTTGAGGATGAAAATTTTGTTGAGAGATTTTTTAGATACATTGAGAAAGAAAAGCCTAACCTAAAAGAAGCATTGTTAGTAGAGATGAAGAAGAATCCGTTAATCCATAATATAAGCAATGACCTTAAAAAGGAATTTTCTGATACAATTAACGCATTCATGAAAACATTTACTAAGGAAGAATAATAAGTCTTGTAAACGATTTGAATTTTAATATTTGGTCATTTGATCATTGAATCCTTATACTCCTCATAAATTCTATAAGCGGTACATTTAGCTTTTTTGCAATCCTTTTGCAATCCTCATATTCAGGGGTCGCCTTCAGAATCTCATGCCCGAGTCTTGAAAATTTTACCCGCACCTTTCCGAATTCTGTATCTACTAATTTTATTTCACGCTGAAGGATCTTTCTCTTAACCTCATGAAACCTGAGTCCTATGGTTGTTGTCTCTTTCATTATAAGCTTTATAAGTTCTTCCTTATCATCATCTTTACAAAGTACCGATAGCTTTATCCCTGGTCTTCCTTTCTTCATCAGAACTTGTGTGAGAAAGACATCGAGGGCTCCTGCCTTAAAGAGTTTTTCTATTACATACTCATATATCTGAGGATTCATATCATCAATATTGACTTCAATAAGAATTACCATTTCATCATTTCTATCATGTGCTGATGACCATTCTTCCCCGATAAAAAGTCTCAGCACATTGGGCCTGTCTTTAAAATTCTTGCTACCGGCTCCGATACCTGTTTTTTCAATATTCATGTGAGGGATAATTCCAAATCCTGATGAAAACTCCTTCAGTATCGCAGCACCCGTTGGGGTAGTCAGCTCAAATGGGGTATCTGATGAATATACAGTAACTCCTTTTAAAATTTCTGTTGTAGCAGGTGCTGGGACTGGTAAAATCCCATGTTCTGTCTTAATAGAACCGCTTCCAAGATTAACGGGGGATGAATAAACCTTTTCTACTTTTAACATATCAAGACCTATAATCGTTCCGAATACGTCAATAAGACAATCGATATATCCCAATTCATGGAGATGAACCTTATCAAAGGTTTTACCATGAACTTTTGCCTCTGCATCAAAAAGCCTTTTAAATACTCCGAGTCCTTTTTGTTTGGTCTCTTTGGGCAGTGATGAGGTTTTAATAATCTTCTCAATGTCTCTCCAATTCCTTGAACTTTGTCTGCCTTGGCGGATGAACTTTGAGCTTTGTGTAATATCCACTTTTGTTGAAGAAAATCTGCCCCTCTTAACCTTTTTAGCTTTTATCTCATATCCCTTTACAGGAATTTTCTTAAGCTCCTCTCTAAGTTTTTTAAGCGGTACACCAGCATCTACAATGGCACCAAGGCACATGTCTCCACTTATCCCTGAGAAACAATCAAAATAGGCTATTTTCAAGGCTGTTATTCCTCCAACGCTCACTATTTTACCATCGCTTTGTATCTTTTAAAAACTTTTCCATTTTGCTTGTAAGATCTCCAAATCGGTGATGACAGAATATAGTATTTGAGCGGGTTCTTTTGCAGATATTCCTTAACTCAAATAATGCAGACATTGTTCAAAAATTTATTTTAAATACTATGAACTATGGTATTTAGGCAGGATATAGTATTTTCGCTCATTCTCGGGCTATCGCCCTGCGAGGCTTTTGCCTC
>CAZXCW010000110.1:0-9957 GCA_964639385.1 uncultured Nitrospiraceae bacterium | reverse complement strand
TCACGCAATGCTTCCTTGTAGGTTTGACATAACAATTATAATGTTATAATATAACGATTTTCTTAGAAAATTCAAACAATTTTTTACTTAAAATATTTTTAAATCTAAAGAATTAAAACCAAAGTTTTAATTAGGGCTCGATACGATTAAGGGGTATAGAAAAAGATTGAATTCCCTCTTTGCAACAATAACCTCAAGCTTGGAGCAAAAAACAAATTATTGATAATACATATTGATGTTATAGTAAAAAGAGGAGAAAAAGTTAGACTACAAAATGATTTATGGTTACAAAGTAGTAAGAGAAAAGGAGGTTGGTCTTTACCCTGCGGGTCTGATCCAGATATCTATATATAGAGGTTTTAGAGAAGGATTAGACCAAATGCTTAAAGCTGTTTCTGCTTGCCATTCCTTAAATCTTAAATATGTGATACACCCTGTTGGTTATTTTCTTTCTGAGACAAGAAATGACTATAGAGATAAAACAATGGAGGAAATGCATAAAATCGCAAAGAATGTAGACCTTGCGCTTATTATCCATGATGAGACCGCGCCGTGGGGCGCACGGCTGCAAGGTATTTATGAAGAGGCTTATAGGGAGGCCATTTGCGAACTTTCAGAGATTTGCCCTATTTCGATAGAGAATGCAAATAACACGCATGATATAGAATGGTTCTGGAGGAAATTTGCCACTTCTGTTACCATTGACTTAGGGCATGTTGAGGCCGCGGGGATAGATTCAGTTAAGTTTGTGAGAAGTCTCGGAGCAGATATAATAGATAAACTAAGTTTTGTACACATCCACAGGTATAACGGCCCTCACGGTGATGGTCTTAGAGATCATTGGGGTCTTTTAGAGGATTGTAGGGAACTGAAAGCATTGGGGTATCTTCTTAAAAGGAAGAGGGATATCAGCGTAATCCTCGAGATCATAGATGATGAAGATGGTATGTGGAATAGCCTGAAACTTCTTGAGGAACTCAAAAGGGAGTATAAAACTGAGGTTTAACCCAAATAATACAGATATTGCTCAAAAATTTATTTAACTCGTCTACGACTCGTAGAGATAATTTATTGGGAATATCTTTATTTGGTTATATCCATAAAAATATTCCATATACCATCAGTTAAAGGTACACTAAGGTATCGAAAAATAAATTTTTTCACAACATCTGCATTATGTAAATGCATTATTTGGGTTAATTACATATTATCCCTTTGTTTATAGCAGGGATGATATCCGTGAAGTATACTATAGACTTGAGGATAACTGATGCGAGAGCTAAGAGAATAGTATGCCTGAGATAAAAAAATGTGAATATTGCGGTAAAGATATTAACGTAAATTATATGATCTGTCCTTTCTGCGGAGGTCATCTCCATGAAAAGGATAAACTTCTTTCTCCTCAATGCCCCCGATGCAAAGTGCCTCTAACAATGCATCTGAAGAAAGGGGAAGAATATAATATATGCCCAAAATGCGGGGGTTTGTGGCTTGACAGAGGTGAATTTCACCTTTTTACCAGTGAGTATGATGTTTACAGAAAAGAAGATGAAAAAGGTGAATATCTTCGTGAGCCATTTAAGGATCATGTTGAATATATACCTTGCATTCGTTGCGGAAAACTGATGAATAGAAAGAATTTTGCCAAAATATCTGGGGTAATAATTGATGAGTGCGGTAGACATGGCGTATGGTTAGATGCAGGTGAGCTTGATAAAATAAGGCATTTTATCGCCGATGGTGGCTTAGAAAGGGCACAAGATGCAGAAATAGAGAACCTTCACACGGAACTCAAGAATCTCGAAACAAAGGTTGATGGCGTTGCGCTAACCCAGAGACTCTTACACCTCTGGAATCTTAAGAGGTGGCTTTTTGGAGGTTAAGGATGTCATTGAATGATACGCTTTCGCATCAGCCTGAATGGGTATGGACTAAGAAGAATAAACACAACTAAGATCCATGTAGTATCCCACTGAGCCTGTGAGAGTTGCCCTGCCGAAAAAGACCTACAAATGTTTACAAAATGATAAAGGGGCGTGAAAAAAGCAATTTTCGAGATGATTGGAGGAAGTGTATCAAGAGGGAAAAAGATCCCAGAGAATAGAAACATAGGTGTCATGAAAATAGTATAGAAATAATTAAAGGAGTCTATACCTGGTACGATAGCTACGAATATAAGCGATATCTCTGAAAAAATCAGGCCGCTTATGAAAAGAAAAGGGATTGTAAAGATAATCCACAGAGAATCGACAAGCTTAAAGAGAGAGATTACGGCCATTATTATTGTGCCGTAAAGAATACTTTTCGTAGCTCCCCAGATTAATTCACCAGCCACAAGGTCGTCAATATTAACTGGCGTTGCTAGTATCGCATCAAAGGTTCTCTGATAGGTCATTCTAACATAGGTTCCGTAAGTACATTCATAGGTTGCTGCAAACATCGAAGATGATGCGATTATTCCTGGGGCAATAAATTTTATATAGGGCACACCATTTATCTCTTTCACAAAGGCACCTAATCCAAGTCCTAAGGCAGCAAGATAAAGAATAGGTTCTATGAAATTCAATGCAATACTTGATTTATAAAGCTTTGTATAAACAGTGACATGTCTCTGCCAGACCCTGAATGCCCGTTTAATCTTCATATCTTTTGCCTTATAACAAACCGAATATAGTATTGTCGCTCATTCTCGGTCCCGACAAATGTCGGGACCACCGAGGCTTTTGCCTCTCTATTTTTAAGGAGGTGATTGTATGACTATCGTCAAAAGAAACCGCTTCAACACTATATTCGGCATGAATAATCATCATTTTAGTCTTTAAGGGACATTCCTGTTAATTTCAAATAAACGTTCTCAAGATTTCCCCCGTACATAGTCGTAAGTCTCGCTGGTGAATTAACAGTTACAATTTTACCTGAATCCATTATAGCCACCCTGTCGCATAATCTTTCAGCCTCCTCCATATAATGGGTTGTAATTATAAGGGTGGTATTCTTTGACTTAAGATAAGTCAGTTTCTCCCAGACAGAATGCCTGCTGTGTGGATCAAGACCGGTAGTTGGTTCGTCAAGAATCAGTAATTCTGGGTTGTTTATAAGGGCCCTTGCAAGGAGCAGCCTGCGTTTCATGCCTCCTGAGAGGCTTCGTATGTTTACATGTGCTTTGTCCTTTAGATCTGCGAATGTTAAAAGTTCCCATGCGACTTTCGAAGAAACTTTTTTGGGTATGTCAAAATATCTCGCATAAACAACAAGATTTTCAAAAACAGAAAGATCCGGATCAAGATTGTCTTCCTGCGGCATCACACCTATCCGCGATTTTATCTCACTCGGTTTCTCAGATACTTTCATGCCGAATACCATTACTTCTCCAGATGTTGGAGGAATGAAACAATAGAGTATATGCATAGCGGTTGTCTTGCCTGCCCCATTTGGCCCGAGGAAGCCAAAACATTCACCTTTCAATATTTCAAAATCTATGCTATCTATTGCCTTCAAAGGGCCATAATATTTTGATAAACCTCTTGCATAAACAATATGCATACAATATCATTATATGGTATCCTGTTTCTATTTACACAATAGGAAAAAATATTAGGATATGGATGAAGTAAAACTTCCGAGTGATGTAAGACTCCTTTCAGAGGCGGTCACAGAGCTTAGTATATCTAGAAAAAATGTAGAATTATATCCACCTGATCATCCTATCATAAAAAACTCACTTGACAGAACCTTTGAGCTTCTGAAGAAACTTTTTCAACGGAGAAATGCTATAACCCTCGGCATTGCAAAAAATACTTTAGTTGTTGATGACCATAATCTCGACAAGAGGAATCCTGTATTTCAAGATTTTGCTCTTAGTATTTATAGCAAAGGAATAGCAGCCATAACATTCTATTCTGGTCTCGATGTCAAAGATCTTGCAGTGCTCCATGAATTGATAATCATGCGTGAGGGCCCTATTGGTGACGCTTTAGTTCAGCTTGCAGAGACTAAAGACCTCAGACACATAAAATTAAGTCCGGTTGATCTTTCTGTTTTTGACTTTAAAGAGGATCAACTCAGGTCAGGTGTACTGGAAAGTAAAATTATAGAGGATTATGTACGTGGCTTGCTTGAGGGAAGGCTTGCAGATAAAGATGCTGAAGATTTAGTTCAAAAAATCCCTCCTGAGCAGCTTGCCTCATTCATAAACAACCAGATGAAAGAAAATGCTTCTGAAGAGTCTTGCGACAAAGTCATTTCAGCATTTCTAAGAAGAAAAAGCAAGCTTCCGTTAAGCAGAGAGATATTTGAAAGGTTTTTAAAATTCATAAAAAATCTTAAGGCTGAACTTAAGACACTGTTTTTAAACAGGGCCCTTAACCATCATTTTTCCTCAAGTGAGTTTGAAAGGGTGCTTGCTGAACTCAAAGAGGAAGACCTGAAGAAACTTCTTGATGTCTTTGAACAAAGTTCTGTAACAATACCAATGAGCCTAAAAAATCTTCTTGATAAATTTTTAGATGCCTCAGTTAAAGATGAATTTTCCTTTGATACTACTATCAAGGGAAAGGCCTATGTGGATGATATAGAAATGGATAACAGCATAATTAATCTCCTTGAAGAGGACAACTTCAGTAATTATGTCAGCAAGCAATATCAGAAAGAGCTCGAGATAATGATTAAAGGTGTTGAAGCCGAAAAGAATCAACTTACAGAGATCCTCAAGCAGGACAGTGGTGAAAGGACAGTAGATAGGGCTTTGGCTGATGTGCTACTTGAACTCCTTGAGTCTGGCTCGATAGATAGTGAGGATTACCTTAAGCTTGTTACAAGACTCTCAGCGCTTGTAGATGCTTTCCTGGAGACAGGCAGGTTCCAGGAGCTCTGTGATGTCTACAACACGATGTATTCCTATTCCCTTTCTGGAAAATTCAGAGTCGAAGCATCGGGTATGCTTGAATATTTCTTTAGGTCAGAGCAATTTATTCGCAAGCTTATAGAGGCTTTTAAGTTCTGGGGCAGGTACGACCAGGAAAACGCTGTGAGGCTATCCAGAGTTTTGAGACTATATATCGTAAATCCGCTCTTAGATGCATTTTCAGAGGAGGCTAATCCGAACATCAGAAAATTCTTCATCTCTTTATTGAGCAATATGGGTGTTGATGTTGCCCATGAGGCTGTAAAGAGACTAAATGATAAACGTTTGGATAACCTGATAAATATGATAGTTCTTATCAGAGACTGTGGCGGAAAAGATTACGTCAAACAAATAAAGCCTTTTGCCAAAAATAAAAATGAAAGTTTACGCATGGAGGCAATCAAAACCCTTATATGTTTTGGCGACAGAGAAGGTCTGGCCTATCTCAAGACATATTTGAGAAGCCGTGATCCCGAGCTGAGAGAACAGGCTATTCTGCTTTCGGGCACCTATAAAGTTAAGGAAGCAATCCCATATCTTATTGAAATCCTTAAAAAGAAAGATATTTTTGGTACAGGAACATATTATAAGATTTTAACTGTAAAGGCACTTGCACAGATAGGAGACCCTCAAGCAATAGAGCCTCTTAAAAGGCTTTACAAGTCAAAGGCCTTTCTTTTCAGAGGTGCACGCAATGAACTGAGGTTAGAAATCTTTAGAAATTTAAAAAACTATCCAGTCTATGCAATCAACCCCCTCCTTGTATTAGGTTTCGAATCTAAAGATACAGAGATCAAGTCTATCAGTGCAAGGCTTTTAAAAGAAATTCATTCTCAAGGAGATAAAAAAGGTGGATGAGAAATTTTCAGAGTTCCTTTTTAATGTTGTAACCGCTATTGCTCAGTGTTCCCTTTATTCGAAGAATCATCCGGCAGTGATAGATTTTTCTGAAAAAGCCTTAGAACTCCTAAATGAACTTTTCGTGAATGATTCAGTTGATATAACAAATCTTGGAGGAAATCTTATACTCAATGACACACCCTTTGCCGAAAAAGGTATGTATACAGAAACCTTTTTAAGAAAAATGAAAGTAAAGGGTATCGATAAGGTGATTTTAAAACGAGGAATTACCAGTGAGGAGATGCGGAATTTAATACATCGGATGGCCTCGAAAAGTGAAGGGCCTGTGAGTAGTGGTAATATAGTGGTAGGAACCATGCAAGTAAGGGTAAAGTCATCAGAAGATGATCCTTTAACAATCATGCGTGAGAGTATCTCACGGATTAAAGATGTTTATCAGGGATTTTTAAGTTCAAAAAAACTCGATATTCTTGGGCTTGAAGAATCAATTTTGGGTTTTCTCCTCGCTCTTAAAAAAGAGGCTAATGTTCTTCGTCTTGTAAGTCCTATTAAATCTCATAGTGAATATACCTATGTACATGCGGCAAATGTTGCGGTACTAACCCTTTTTCAGGTACAGTCTCTTGGCCTGAAGGACGAAGGTCTCCGTGAAACAGGATATGCAGGATTGCTCCATGACATGGGTAAGTTATTTGTCTCAAAGAAGATTATTGAGAAACAGGCGAAACTTGATGAGGCTGAATGGAATGAGATGAAGAGGCACCCGGTTTACGGGGCGATATATCTTGGTTCTTTACTAGATATTCCTATACTGGCAGTGATTGCAGCATTTGAGCACCACTTAAAGTTTGACGGTAGTGGCTACCCAGACACGGTATGGCGTGCAAGAAAGCAACATATTGTGAGCCAGATAGTTGCGTTAGCGGATTATTTTGATGCCTTGAGGGCTGAAAGACCGTATAGAAAAGGCGTAGAGTTGCATTCGTTAATAGATATGATAAAGGGATCAGCAGGAAGAGACTTTAATCCTATGATCGTTGATAATTTTATTAATTCCCTAAGGAAAACAGGCGTCTTAATTTATTAAGTATAGATTTTGAATTTCTATTAACCCAAATAATGCAGACATTGTTCAAAAATTTATTTAACTCGTGGAGATGATTTATTGGGAATATTTTTATTGTTATATCCATAAAAATTTTCAATAACCATCATTTGAAGGTACACTAAGGTATCGGAAAATAAATTTTTTCACAACATCTACATTATATAAATACATTTTTCGGGTTAAGGAGTGTATTTTTTGACGATACAGAGACCACGACTGGGATTTTTTAAATATTCATGCTGTGCTGGCTGTGAGTTTCAGTTTATATACTTTCAGAAATACATTGTTGAAGTCCTTGAAAACTTTGATTTTATATTCTGTAAGATGGTCTCAAGTGGCGGGACACCAGAGGGACCTTTCGACATCGCCCTTGTCGAAGGTACAATAACAGAGTCGTGGCAGGTTGATGAACTGAAGAAAATTCGGGAAAAGAGTAAATATCTTTTTGCCATAGGTTCATGTGCCATAAACGGAGGTATTCCTGCCATTAAATCCACACAGCCAGAGCTCGAAGTGGAAAAGAAAGTTTATAAGGATCTAACAATGATTCATTCTCTTAAACCGAATGCTATTGGTGCATATGTTCAAATAGATGGTGAGATAAAAGGTTGCCCTCCAGGAGAAAGAGACCTTTATGAGGCATTGACGTCTATTCTTTCAGGGAAAAAACCTGATTTTCTACAGTATAGCGTTTGTGTTGAGTGTAAGATAAAAGGAAATATTTGCGTTCTTGTTGCTTATAATATGCCTTGTATGGGTCCTGTAACAAATGCTGGTTGTGGTGCCCTGTGTCCATCAAATAACAGGGCTTGTTATTCATGCTGGGGTCCGATGAAACAAGCTAATGCATCAGCCCTTGCAAAACAATTTGAGGTAATGGGATTACCTTCTGAGGACATATTCAGGAGGTTTACTCTCTTTGGTTCAGTCACTACAGAATTCAGGAAGGCATCAGAGCTCTATGAAGATTGATATAGATTATATAGCGAGAGTGGAAGGAGAGGCTACTGTAAAACTTGAAATAGAGGGTAATAACCTTAAAGACCTGAAATTGAATATATGGGAACCGCCAAGATTTTTTGAAGGATTCCTCTGTAGGAGAAGATTTGATGAAGTTCCTGATATAGTTGCGAGGATCTGCGGTATCTGTCCTGTATCTCATATGACGACTTCAATAAGGGCATTAGAGAGGGCATTAGGTCTTATCGCTCCCCCTGAGATCGTTAATCTTCGTCGGATTATGGCCTTAAGTCAGATTATGGCAAGCCACCTCATACACCTTTATATGCTTGCCATGCCTGATTATCAAGGTTTCAATTCTATAGCTGATATGCTCCCTAAATTTCGTTCTGAAATAAAGAGACTGATCAAGATAAAAGAGGTAGTAAATAGTGTAACCTCTTTGTTTGGGGGAAGATCACTTCATCCTGTTTCAATGGTTGTAGGTGGATTTACCAATTTACCATCGAGGGAAATGATTGTAAGGATGATAAAAGAACTGAAAGGTATAAAGGGTGATGCTATAGAAATGCTTAAAATAGTCTCTGAATTCCCATTTCCTTATTTTAAAACTGACCCAGAGTATGTTGCTATTCATACTCCTTCAGGCTATGCAATAAATGAGGGATTTATAGCATCTAACAAGGGAATCAAGATTGAAGAGACTGAATATTACTCCGTGTTTGAAGAAGGTGAGGTTTCATACGCTAATGCGAAAGGGACTTTTATAAAGGATAGGGGCTCTTTAATGTCGGGTGCTCTTGCAAGGTTGAATCTTAAATTCGGTATGCTTCATGAGGATGCTAAAGAGGCATCAAGAGATATAGGCTTTAATATTCCGGATTATAATCCGTTCCATAATAACCTTGCTCAGGCAATAGAGGTAGTACATGGGATCAGTGAGTGTATCGAGCTCCTTGAAGGGCTTACTTCAAAAATACCTGAAGTACAAATTAGACTGAGAGAAGGGGAGGGTTTCGCAGCTACAGAGGCACCGAGAGGGCTTCTCTGCCACCATTACGTTTTGAATAGGAGGGGCGTTGTTGAGAGGGCAAATATAATTACCCCTACCTCACATAATTTCATGAATCTTGAGGAGAATTTGAAAAAACTTGTTGAACAGTTTATAAACGAAGAAAAGGAAGAGATTGTTCTGAAGTGCGAGATGCTCGTAAGAGCCTATGATCCTTGTTTTTCATGCTCTGTTCATTAGCTGTATGGATCTAAGCAAGTTTATTTATAAATTTTGACACTGACGAACGAGGATATAGTCTTTTCGCTCATTCTCGTGTGCCTCAGGCGGACTCCGAGGTAAATTTTTTCTTCGAAAGAATTTAAAACCGCTAAAACGCTATATCCTCTTGTGTGAAAATTGTTTATACGTGGGCTAAAGTATATCCAGATGAACGAGATTATTATTTTTTCTCTTTGCCTTTTAGTGATTATGGCCATCTTAAAGATTACCTTTGCCGTCCTTACAGGTCTATCGACTTTTAAGACAGGAGGAGCAGTATTTACCACTACACATCGATCCAAGATAAAAAGGATCTTAGAAGTTGTATATATGACTCAGGGACAGGTTGTTTATGACCTGGGATGCGGAGATGGTAGATTTTTGATAGCTGTGGCAAAAAGATATAATGTAAAAGCTGTTGGTTTCGAGATAAATCCCTGGGCCTATATGCTATCCAGGCTTAGGGTGTGGCTCTGTCAAGCAAACGTCTCAATTCACTTTCAGGACTTCTGGACGGCAGACCTCAGCAAGGCAGATGTAGTATTCTGCTATCTTTTCCCTGATGTAATGGAGAGATTGAGGGAAAAACTTTCTATGGAACTTAAGGCCGAAGCTAAAGTCATAAGCTGTAACTTCGAAATACCGGGATGGAGACCCGAAAAAATCATCACAGCTTCCCATCCTATACATTCAGATCCTATATATATATTCCAGCTTGCTATCAGAAACGGCAGGACGGTTTTCATAAATATTCTTAGTCAGGACTAAATTTCAAAGAATTATAACTTCCTGTGGTCTTTGTTGGCAATAATCAAAATGAAGCCAAAAGTAACAATGGTGTCATACTCTGAG
>CAZXCW010000109.1:0-9982 GCA_964639385.1 uncultured Nitrospiraceae bacterium | reverse complement strand
CCTAGTAGGAGGATAAATGTTAAGCACTTTTCAACACGTTAAGCGATCGGCTCGCCATTACTGACCCTGCCTCAATCGTACCTAAAATTATTTAATAATTACCTTGTGTTTTGTAAGGTAGAGGAGTGCTACTACAAGTAAGGCGATTACAAGTAAAGCAGCGACTATACCGAGACCGTCACCACCAACCTTTAACTGGTCAAGATTCAGGGCAAGATTATGAATCTGTTCATCGTTAAGCTGGCTGAGCCTTTTTTGAATTTCGTCTTTAGTAAAACCTAAGTCCCCAAGCCTTTCTGTTAGCATTTTTGTCTCAAGGACTTTCTGGATCTTTTGCAGGTCTGCCGTTCTATCGAACTGAGGATAAGTAATAATATCGGATGGGATAAATCCTGCGTCCACTCTGGGTACGATGCCAAGAATGAACATAGCAAAGGCAAGATAGCTTGCTATATATCTCATCAAAGGTATACTCATAATATGTTTTCACCTCCCTCATCTTTAATTTAAAAATATGAATAATAGTATATAACTATAGCATATAACTTCTTATTTTTGACCCACGTGTGTCTTTGTGATTGGTGAATTGCCTCTTATTGGCATGGCAGTCAGAGGAAAGATTGAACTTTATATATCTATGTCAATACTTACTGAGCTTGCGAAGAAACTAAAAGAAAAATTTCAGTGGGATGAAAGAGAGATAACAAATGTGCTGAAGCATTTAACCCAAATAATGCAGACATTGTTCAAAAATTTATTTAACCCGTCTATGACTCGTAGAGATGATTTATTGGGAATATCTTTATTCGCTATGTCCATAAAAATATTCCGATAACCATCAATTAAAGGCACACTAAGGTATCGAAAAATAAATTTTTTCACAACATCTGCATTATGTAAATGCGTTTTTCGGATTAACTCTTTTTCCGTGATAAAAATCACAGAATTAGATATGCTTTTTTTTCAATCTTAAGTTGAAAATATTGACAGGTAAGGTTTTAAATGGTATGATTACTTTAATGAAAAATATCCTGATAGTATGCGGGTTTATGCTGGTTTTCTTCTCCGTTACTTATTCTTATGCTAATGTTTATCAATACATATCTGAGGATGGTACAGTATGTTACACGGACTTACCTTTTGGCAAAAAAGCAAATATTGTTATTAGGGAAAAGGTAGATGCAGACCCTCCTCAGCAACAAACCAGCAGAAGAAATTTTAGAGATACAACAAGTTACCACAGTATTGTACATGAGAAGGCAACAAAATATAAGATAGATCCTTCACTTGTTAAGGCTGTAATAATGACAGAATCTAATTGGAACGAGAGGGCCATCTCGAGAAAAGGTGCAATGGGCCTTATGCAGCTTATGCCTTCTACAGCAAGCGATATGAATGTTCGCAATCCTTTTAATCCTGAAGAGAATATAGAAGGTGGTGTAAAATACTTGAGGTATCTCCTTGAAAGATTTAACGGGGATTTGACCCTTGCGCTTGCTGCTTATAATGCAGGTCCCAAATGGGTTGAGAAGTTTGGGGTAATTCCTCCAATTACCGAGACAAAACGATACGTTAATAAAGTTCTTTCTCTCTATAATGGCAAATCTACTGACCCGTTAACAGCAGTTGATACAGAAAAAGAGAAAAGATCCGAACCAATTTATAAAGTCATGTTAAAAGACGGCACCATGCTTTTTACAAATTCTCCTTACCTCCTTAAAGATGCCGTCAGGTTTTAAATGCCTTTTGATGATGGTCCCTTTCTGCGGGAAGAAATCCTAAAACTAAAGACGCAGAAGAGGGCAATAATACTTTCCCATAACTATCAAAGAGATGAGGTCCAGGAAATTGCTGATTTTGTGGGCGATTCTCTTGAACTCTCGAGAACAGCAGCTACTATAGATTGCAACGTTATTGTGTTTGCAGGCGTTACCTTTATGGCGGAGAGCGCATCAATCCTTTCTCCTGACAAAATGGTTCTAACTACAGAGATTGATGCAATCTGCCCTATGGCAGATATGATAAAGGTAGATTTACCCAGGTCCGTGAGAAAAAGCTTTCCTGGTTTTAGTAATCCACCTGCTTTTGTCTTCCCAACGGATTTTACTCTACGGGATATTAAGAACAAGTATAAAGGGGCACCTGTTGTCGCCTATGTGAACACAACTGCTGATGTAAAGGCAGAAAGCGACATCTGCTGTACATCAGCTAATGTCGTTAAGGTCGTTGAGTCCCTTGTAGATGAAACGGTCATTTGCATTCCAGATAAAAACCTCGCCCTCTGGGCAGCAAAAAATACAAAAAAGAAGGTTATCTCATGGGACGGCTTCTGCCATATTCATGAAAGGGTAAGGCCAGAAGATGTAAAAAAGGCAAGGTCAGAACATCCAAATGCCCTTTTTATGGCTCATCCAGAATGCAGGCTTGAGGTACTCGAAATGGCTGATCACGTAACAAGCACATCTGGAATGTTAAGGTTTGCCAAGATCTCCCCTGAGAAAAAGTTTATTGTAGGCACTGAGATAGGATTGCTGTATCGACTTAGAAAAGAAAACCCTGATAAGCTCTTCTATCCCCTGAGGAAAGATATGATATGCCCGGAGATGAAAAAAACCACACTGAAAAGTTTGCTCAGGGCATTAAAAGAGAATACTTATCTGATAAAATTGTCTGAAGAGATAAGAACTCCCGCAAAGAGAGCACTTGACAGGATGCTTGAGATAAGATAAAGATATCATCATGGATATCTTTGCAAGAATTGCTGAAAGACGTATTGTGGAAGCAATGGAGAATGGTGAGTTTGAAAACCTCGAGGGAATGGGAAAGCCGCTCTCCTTCGAGGATGAAACTTGGATTCCTGAAGATTTACGAATTGCTTATAGGCTCCTGAAGAATGCGGGCTACATTTCGCCTGAGATCGAGCTTAGAAATGAAGTAATCAATCTCTCTTCGTTACTGAATACAATTGATGATGATAAAGAAAGGCTAAAGAAAATCAGAGAACTCAATTTTAAAATCCTAAAACTCAATATCATAAGGAAAAAACCTTTTAACCTTGAAGACTTTCCAGAATATGAATTAAAAGTGATAGACAAATTTGTGGGCAAATGTAAATGAATTAAAATAACCAAAACTGTTTCTGGCTTAATAAGTCCTCAACTTTTAGTACTTCTAAAGCTAACTATAAATAATTTTTTTGGAGCTCCTTTTAAAATCTATATCCTACAGAAATTATTGCTCCTTCTTTGCGTTTTTCAATGCCAACTTGAATTCTGTTATTTATATAGTTAGCAACAACTGAACCAATAAATGCACCAAGAGCATCATAAGCCACAGTGCTTGCATCAAAATAGTTATGACTGTGAGTACTGTCAATTACTTCCTTTGCAAAACCAGGTACAGTTCCAATAATAGTTCCATATACAATCCTTCCGGTAGTTCCTAAATCAGTGTTATGATGCAAAACAGTCTCACCCAATGCCCCAAAAAGTGTCGACAATCCCATGTGCAAAGGAACATTATCATCATTATCAGCAAAGGAAGATACAGGACTTAACAGAAGGATACCAACAATGACTATTACTGTTTTAAACTTATTTTTAAGCACCATTTAAATTACCTCCTTTTAAGGTTATATCTTCAGAAGAACAAAAAATATACCAATAAGTCCTATTTATAACATTTTGATTTTAAAGAAAAACAAAATCGCAGATTAACTATATCGAAGGAATGTAGACAAATTTTGTCAAATAGGGTTACGAGGAATTCTTTGAATAAGTCAGGCTATAATCTTTATTTTCCAGTTATCTGCTCCAGCGCTCTTGTTGCAACATCTCTAACGTAAGAATCTTTATCATTTAGTGCATCACGCAATGGTTCTACTGAACGGGTATCTTTTATCTTCCCAAGTGCCTTTGCTGCCTCAAAACGCACCAACCAAGAATCGTCCTTAAGGGCATCAATCAGTGGGACCACTGCTCTATTATCCTTTATATCTCCGAGTATTGATGCCGCTGTTGCTCGAATGCTGATATCTTCATCCGTAAGGGCTAAAATTAACGGTTCAACAGTAGGGCTACCGATCTTTTTTAATGCTTCTGCTGCAGTATCTCGGACATGAATATCTCTATCTTTAAGGGCAGAGACAAGAGGTTTTACTGCCTGGGCATCCTTTAATTCTCCAAGGGATTCTGCTGAGTTTCTTCGTACATTAGATTCTACATCCTTAAGGGCATCAATCAGTGGAACTACTGCTCTATTATCCTTTATATCTCCGAGTATTGATGCCGCTGTTGCTCGAATGCTGACATCTTTATCCTTAAGGGCTAAAATCAACGGTTCAACAGTAGGGCTACCGATCTTCTTTAATGCTTCTGCTGCATTTTTACGGACATCTGAATCCCTGTCCTTAAGAGCTGTAATAAGAGGCTTTACTGCAGTAACTTCTTTAATATCGCCGAGGGCTTCCGCCGCATTTTTACGGACATCTGAATCCCTGTCCTTAAGAGCTACAATCAAGGGTTTTACTACACGGACATCTTTTATCCCTCGCATTGTTTCAACAGCAATCTGTCGCACAATGCGTTCATTATTCTTAAGGGCAGCAATAAGAGGTTCAATTTCATTACTATCTTTTAGCCCTTCAATTACACTATTTAATGCTTCAAATGCTGCTTGTTGGACATTAGACTTTTTATCCTTTAGAACAACACTTAATGGCCCTATTGATCGTACATCTCTTATGCCACCAAGAGCCTCTGCTGCATTTTCTCGAACATGCGAATCTTTGTCTTTAAGGGCATCAATCAGTGGAACTACTGCTCTATCATCCTTTATATCTCCGAGTATTGATGCCGCTGTTGCTCGAACATCGCTATCTTTATCTTTAAGGGACGCACTAAGTGCTTCTACGGCAGGCTTGCCTATCTTTCCCAATGCTATTTCAGCTTCTTTGGAAGGTGAAGTAGTTCCTGAAATTTTGTTTCCAGTATGCAATACAATTGGATACCCATCACCTAAAATGCCTATTAGGAAAGGAACCGCAGGAGCAGCTTGTGTGCCGATTTCCCCTAATCTTGTAGCAGCTGTTGCCCGTTCTGCTGGATTTTTGGAATACAATTTTTCAATCTGTTCTTTTACTTCAAGAGGTATGTTTGCTGGGATACTTTCCTCCGGAATATTTGGTTGCGCATAACTTGACTTTAAAAAATACGTTATGATTAGAATCGTTAGAAACAGTCTTAAAATTTTCTTTGTATTCTTCATATTTCTACCTTCCCTCTATATAATGATGCCTGATATTTCGTTCCTATCTAATTAGATTGACCTAACTTATTATTGAAATATACACAATTTTGTAGAATCTGTAAACTATTTGCAGATTGTTTAATCTCCATACTATTCTGCCGATGAGCAAAGCGTGAAGCAATTATTACTATATTTGAGGCAATATATATCATAAAATAAATTATTGGCAGGAATAGCGCTTTGCACTAAAATACAGAGGCTGGTTTAAAATGGTCAAAAGATCTGCAATAATTATAAGTATAGCATTAGTTTTGGTATCTTGTATTCCCTCGGAATACGAAATACAAACTCATCAAATCACATCGATTCATAGGTATGAATTACTTGTCAAAGATCTTAATGGTGAACCAGTAGAAGGAGCTGAAGTTGAATATATTATCAAGAAAGAAGGTAAAGTTTATGATCAGGGCAAATTTATCACAAAATCCGATGGTAGATTAGAGCTTAAGGTTTCCCACACTATTGCTTATACAAATGAAAATTATTTCTTAAAGACTCATAAATTCTCATCAGATCTTGAATATAAAGTTTCAAAAGATGGAATGTACACAATCAGCGGTGCTGAACATATAAGCAATGAAGCGCACAGCCGGGTAAGAGTTTCGGTAGTTTTAGTTAAACCAATAGACTATATAAATCCAGATTTTATAGCCTCATTTACAGGCGATTTATTGAAATATCCGATACTTAATTTTATAGATATAGTTATTTCAGAAAATTTATTGACGGATACAAAGCTCAAACCTCACTCAATAGATTTAATTAAATACAAAGAGAAAAATTACTTGCAATTCGAATTTATACCCGACAAAATTTACAATTCTACTGAAATGAACAAATATGATATCGGCATAAGACTTTATAATGATATTGTAAAAAAAGTTTTAAGCTATCTCGATAAATATGTCAGCGATCCAAAACTATTTGATGGCTATGATTTAATAATTACAGGATATATCAGGGATTTCACCAACAAAAATGCCCTAAATCAACCGATGCGATATAGATTTATCATTCCACAAGAAAAAGTAAAACAATATGCAAATAAAGATATATCAGGGCAACAGGTTCTTGATTCTTCAGTTATCCTTATGGGTGATGAAAAAATAGAGTTAAAACTGAGGTAATAAACAATTGACCTTCCCTTTCAAAATATGGTAATTGCCAAGTTTTGCTATAATAGAAAAATTTAGGGCTATGAAAAAATTTGTTATTATCTTGATAATTTTTTCTTTTTTGGGTTTTCAGATAAATGGTTGTGCATTTTTTTCTCAGACAGAAAATAGAGAAGCAGTCGGAGCTGCTTCAGGAGGTATCTTAGGGTTTGCTATTGGAGGAAATGCCTTAGGAGTCATTATAGGTGCCCTTTCTGGAACATTAGTTGCACCGGCTATTGGTTATTTTTATGATAAAAAGATAGCGCCAAGAAAAAAGGCTGCGGAGAAATATAAATTAAGAGATGGAGAAGAGAAGCTTGTTATAGAAAAATCATCAATAGTACCTCAAAATGTAGCAAGTGGTTCAGCAGTAGAGACAAGTATTCAATATACAGTTCTTGCACCTATTGATGTGCAACAGATAAGAATTACTGAAACAAAAATGCTTACCAATCATAATGAAGGAGTAATAGAAATAACTAAAAGAGAGGTTCTCAAAACGCAGGGGACACATATCTCTAAATTTAAGTTCACGGTACCAAAAAAATTATCTAAAGGCGATTATACCTTAATTACCATAATCTCCAATGGAAAACAAACAAGATCAGCAATGTCTCCCATAAGAATTTCTGGCGGGGTGGACGGGACCTGAACCCGCGACCTCTGGCTTGACAGCCGAAAATCTCAATCCTCATCAATCTACATCAAGTAATATCAATAACTTAGAAGACCCAAAATCATGAAATATAGGCTATTCTGCAAAGTTCTTGAGGTAACTGCACACCTGCCATAACTTTTGCCACCCTTAGTTTTACAGGCAAAGCAGCTTATGCATCCCTTAAAGTTTAGATCGTACAGATGAATGAGTTCTGTTTTTGCCCCCTGTGAGGTAGCTCCTTCGATAGCCTTCTCAAGCAATGTTGCCGTATTCCATTTTTTCCTTGGACTTCCATTAAATGCAATAATTTTCATAAGTGACACCTCTATTATTTTTGTTGATATTCAGATTATGTCATATATTCGTAATTTTTTGAATCTTCATAATTCCCCCTATCCACCTTACAACCCCAATGCATGCAGAAACCCATTTAAGATGAAGAAAGACAAATAGTCTCTCTACAAAATCCCCTCATAGAAATAAAATTTTGTCTCCTTCAAACTATATCTCACTCTTCCTGAAGTCCGCATTCTTAACAAACTATTAGAAGCTGTAGATTTCAATTGTTAATAGATATATAATCTTGTCGTATATTTAAACTTTTGAAATAGGGGGAGTTGAGAAATGTTTGATATAAAATTAGAAAGACTTTTGCCTATAGTTGCCCAAAGGAAAAAACCCTTTATCGAAGAAATCCTGAGTTGTTATTCTGACAACATCCACTCAGTCCATATAGTTGGTAGCTCCATAACAGAGGATTTTGATGAGAAGACATCTGATATCAATAGCATATTCATACTAAAGCAGATGGACTTAAAGTTTATTGAGTTAATTGCCCCTCTTGGCAAAAAATACCATAAAAAAAGTATAGCAGCTCCTCTTATTATGACTCTTGAATTTATCAGACGCTCTCTGGATGTATTTCCTATTGAGTTTCTGGATTTCAAACTCATTCATGAGACAATCTTTGGAGAAGATATACTTAAAGATATCGAGATAAGCAGGATGCACTTGAGATATCAATGTGAAAGAGAAATAAAAAGTAAACTGATTGCTCTTGTGCAGGGTTACATCTCATCAAAAGGAGACAGGCGGATACTTACTGAGCGTTTTGTCAGCTTAATTGCTGGGCTCATGTCACTTTTCCGGGGAATAATCTTTCTCATGGGAAAGGAGCCCCCTATTAGAAAGCATGAGGTTATAGCAGCATTTTCTGCTTCAACTGATATCAATGCAGATGTCTTTAAAAGGATTCTTGACATAAAAAGAAGAAAGTTAAAGCTTTCTAAGGATGAACTTAACAGTCTCTTTGAGGAATATTACATAGCTACAGAAAAGATAGGAAAGATTATAGATGAGCTTAAGGTCTAAGAGTCTATATTTAATAATCTTTATCTGTCTCTTTCTTGTTGTTACTGCCTCTTTTGCGGTTGTGCCTCCAATACCACAAGTGCCCTCTGACTATGTAGTCGATCTTGCAGGCATAATAGATGAGAATGTAAAACTCCGCCTTAATAGATACCTTCAGGAGCTTGAGCAAAAAACGTCTTGTCAGGTTGTTATTCTTACTGTCACCTCTCTTGAAGGTGAGTCAATAGAGGAATTCTCAATCTCAACTGCTCATGATAAGTGGAAGCTTGGCCAGAAAGGCAAAGACAACGGGGTATTACTGACCGTAGCCCTTAAAGACAGAAAATACAGGTTTGAGATAGGATATGGTCTTGAAAGTGTGCTTCCTGACAGTCTCGTCGGTACTATAGGGCGTAAGTATCTTGTACCGTATTTTCAGAAAGGAGATTACTCTACGGGGATATATACTGCGACATTGGCTTTAATAAATGAGATAGCCTCAAATGAAGGCGTGGAAATAACAGGAATGCCAAAGCTCCAGGGGCCTGCTTATCCCTATATGCCAAAAAGGGGAGATATTTTATATGCAATCTTCGCCATTTTATTCTTCGTGGGGACAGTTATCTTATTTATAAAGTATCCCAGGCTGTTTCTATTGCTCCTGTTAGCATCTTCAACTGGTGGCACAAGAGGCGGCTGGGGCGGAGGTGGCGGTTTTGGTGGCGGAGGTGGAGGTGGCTTTGGTGGCGGAGGCGCATCGGGAGGCTGGTGATCCAAATTTAGTGCAGTATTTAATAATATGAGGAGGTTTTTATGGGAAGAGGATTAAAGATAGCTCTGGTAGTCGTCATTTTACTGTTAATTGGATTGGGAACTTTCAGATCGATAGTAAGTCAGTACAATAAGGTTGTTACGATGGACGAGAATGTCAAGGCAAGATGGGCTCAAGTTGAAAACCAGTTAAAAAGACGCTATGACTTGATTCCAAATCTTGTTGAGACAGTTAAAGGGTATGCAAAACATGAAAGAGAGCTCTTTGAAAATATTGCTGAGGCAAGAACACGTTATTTCCAGGCGAAAGATATAAAGGGAAAGATACAGGCATCCAATCAACTTGAGGGTGTGTTATCAAGACTGCTGTTACTAAGAGAAGCTTATCCTGAACTCAAAGCAAATGAATCTTTCCTTAAACTTCAAGATAGTATAGAAGGTACAGAAAACAGGATTTCTGTCGAGAGAAAGAGGTACAATGAAGCAGTACTGGCACTGAATGCTTATAGAAGAACTGTTTTTGGTAGGTTTTTTGCAAGTATGGCAGGTGTATCTGCTGCTGAGTATTATGAGATTCCAAAGGGCGAAGCAGAAGCTCCAAAAGTAAAGTTTTAATGAATAACTGATGATAAAATGGTAAACAGTTTTAACTTTATCTATCAGGACACCATTAGACATTAGATTCTTCCTTGTTTATTCCAGTCAAGATATATTTTTATATGTGCACTTAGATTTAAAT
>CAZXCW010000108.1:0-10019 GCA_964639385.1 uncultured Nitrospiraceae bacterium | reverse complement strand
CCTCGGAGCCCCGATCTTATCGGGGCGAGAATGAGCGAAGATACTGTGCCCTGCCAGTAAGTCATTGGATTATAAAATTTGAATCTAACAAATTTTTGAGCAATGTCTGCATTATTCGGGTTAACGCAATTGTAAAAATCAACTATGATTTACAGATTATACTCTACAAACTTTAATAAAACCTGTCAATCAAAGATTTTAGCCCTGTCAAAGATTGCCCCTTATTGTAGTGCGTTATAAGTCCCTTTATTTTGATTGTCATTCCGGGCTTGACCCGGAACCCAGTCTTTCTGCTCTTCTGGATTCTCTACGAGTCGTAGACCGAGGTAAATTCTTTCTTCGAAAGAATTTAAAGCCGCTCAAATACTACATCCGTCATCGATTTTATGTTATTAATGAATAATACAGGCTAAATATTCTGGGCACTAATGAACGGGCTTGAATATCAAGACAGATAGAGGAGGAAGGATGATATTGATTGAATAGGGTCCTCCTTGCCACGGGATTTTCTCTGCATGTATGCTACCTGGATTACTGAGGTTGCTACCCCAGTATATTTTAGAATCGCTATTCAGTATCTCCTTATAGAAGCAATGTTCGGGAACACCAATCCTGTATCCACTTCTGGGAACGGGGGTAAAATTACATGCGATCACGAGAAAGTTTGTTGGATCCTTAGCCTTTCTGATGAAAGATATAATGCTCTGTACCGAATCACGGAAGTCTATCCATTCGAACCCCTCGTAACTGAAATCCACCTCATAGAGGGCAGGTTCAGACCGATAGAGATAGTTGAGGTGCTTAAGATATTTTTGTAAGCACTCGTGTTGCGTAAATTTTAGTAAGTGCCAGTCAAGGCTCTTATCGTGACTCCATTCATCCCACTGTCCGAATTCTCCGCCCATGAAGAGGAGTTTTTTCCCGGGATGGCTGTACATATAGCCGTAGAGCAATCTGAGGTTTGCGAATTTCTGCCATATGTCGCCCGGCATTTTGTTAAGCATTGAACGTTTTCCATGCACAACTTCGTCGTGTGAAAAAGGCAGGACAAAATTTTCCATAAATGCATAAAGGAGACTGAAGGTAATATTGTTATGATGGTACTTTCTGTGTATAGGCTCTTTTGACATGTATTCGAGCATGTCATGCATCCAGCCCATATTCCATTTCAGGCTGAAACCGAGACCACCAAGGTATGTCGGCCTTGAGACACTCGGCCATGCTGTTGACTCTTCAGCAATGGTGAGCACCCCAGGATGGTACTGGTGAACTATCTCATTGAAATTTTTTACTAAGTATATAGCCTCGAGGTTTTCCCTCCCGCCAAATTCATTTGGTACCCATTCACCCTCTTTCCTTGAATAGTCGAGATAGAGCATTGATGCGACTGCATCCACACGCAGACCGTCAATGTGATACTTCTCAAGCCAGAACAGGGCATTTGATATGAGAAAGTTTCTCACCTCATTTCTTCCATAATTGAATATTTTTGTACCCCAGTCGGGATGGAATCCCTTTCTTGGGTCCTTATGTTCATAAAGACAGGTTCCGTCAAAAAAGCCGAGTCCATGTCCGTCAGCGGGGAAATGGGCTGGTGACCAATCGAGGATAACACCTATGTTGTTCTGATGGAATTTATCTACGAGGTACATGAAGTCCTCCGGGGTGCCATACCTGCTTGTCGGTGCAAAATATCCGATTGTCTGGTAACCCCACGACGCATCCAAGGGATGCTCTGTTACAGGAAGAAGTTCTATATGGGTATAACCCATAGCCTTTACATAATCGACTAATTTATCTGCCGTCTCCCTGTATGTTAAAAACCTGTAGCCTTCTTCAGGCACTCTCATCCATGAGCCGAGATGAACCTCATAGATAGTGATTGGGGATTCAAGCCAGTTCTTTTTCGCACGCATCTCCATCCATTTTCGGTCATTCCATCTATGTCTGTTAATGTTATAGACAATAGAGGCGCTTTTCGGCCGCACTTCAAAATAAAAGGCGTAAGGGTCTGCCTTTGCTACGACATATTTCTTAAACCTCGATTTAATCTTAAATTTATAAAGCTCCCCTTCTTTAAGCCCGGGGATAAATATCTCCCATATCCCCGATAAGCCCAGTGCCCGCATCTGATGTCTTCTTCCATCCCAGTTGTTGAAATCCCCTATGACACTGACGATCTTTGCATTAGGGGCCCATACGGCAAAGTGAACACCTTTTATACCGTTTATTTCCATGACATGTGCACCGAGCTTTTCATAATTTTTGTAATGTCTTCCTTCGCCTATGAGGTGGAGGTCAAAATCTGTCAGAACAGGTGAAAAGGAATAGGGGTCATAAAACCTGGATATTTTTCCTGCTTGAGACCTTATCCTGATGAAGTACGGAAAAATCTTTTTCTCTTCAAAGATTGCTTCGAAGAAACCTGCCTCATGAATTTTTTCCATAACATAAGTTTCCTTTGACTCTGGATCTACTACCCATGCCTCTTGTGCTTCGGGAAGAAAGGCACGCACTGCTACTCTTTTCTCCTCTCCACCAATGATATGAATGCCGAGAACATAAAATGGATCACCGCAGTCAGTATTGAGGATGAGCTTTATCTGTTCCTTCAGCTCTTTTTTTGTCATGTCATTCAGTTATTTTTGCTCTTTTTCGGATCTATTGTTCAAAAGAATTCTAGGATTCAAGTGTTCAAGTGTTTATTTTCTGGAGATTTAACAAGTGCCTTAGGCATCCTCCCAAGTCCTACAATATCTTTTTGACTCTTTGATACTTCGAATCCTCATTATATTTTATCTTTTGGTTTGGAGTTTAGCATTATCGTTACCGGCCCGTCATTAATAAGATATACCTGCATATAGGCACCAAAATCTCCTGTGGCTACTGTAAGACCTGTCTTTCTTAATTTATCTGCAAATTTCATGTACATCTCTTCTGCCTTTGCCGGTTCCTCAGAATTGTCAAAGGATGGCCGGTTTCCTTTTTTACAGTCAGCAGAAAGGGTGAACTGGGATACAACAAGAACCTCACCTTTAATACCCTGTACAGAAAGATTCATTTTTTTATGGGCATCTTCGAATATTCTCAGGAGAGGGACTTTTCTAAGGAGGTAATCGAGGTCTTTTTCGGTATCTCCTTTTTCAACGCCGAGGAATACGAGGATACCTTTGCCAATGTTTGCAACTGTATTTCCGTTTACATCAACCCTTGCTTCTGAAACACGCTGTATGAGTGCCTTCATTATTGCTGATAGTTAGACTCTTTCACTCCCCATTGATGGTCTACGACTCATAGAGGGAGGGGATGGGATAGATTTAGTACCACATCATAGCCTCGAAGTCAGGAGTTGGAACAGTAAGTGTTATAAATCCCTTCCACGGACATCTTTCAATCTCTTCACCGTCTCTAATGACAGAGACGAACAGGCTCATCTCGTCTTTCTCTTTGGCTTTTAGTAATTCAAAAGAGATCTTTATCTCGAAGATATCCTGAATGGCAAAATCTGTAATATCCTTTATCTTTACCCAAACCTCCTTTTTTTCCTCGAAAATCTCTGCCTCTGAAGAGGGTGGGTTAACAGGAAGGATGACCTTTAACTGCGAAGGTTTCATTATGTGAATAGAAAATTTAGAGTTATCGGGGAACTCCTTAAAGGGGATTACAGGATCTATTCTCAAAAAAAGGTTATCTTTATTAAAGCCATAATAGAGTCGGGATAAAATGCTCTCTGCCCTGTGCATGCTCCCGCCGGATTTCTTGACATCTATATAAGCGCCTTGGTACCACTCGTAATAACTTGTAACATTACCATCAATCTTCGGTTCTATAAATCCCCTTATTGTTAACATGGGGGGGATACCTCTATCTTCTCTGGGAACAGGAACGAAGAGATGCTGCGGAACCTCTCTTTTCATCTCCTTGTAGACCTTAATAAGATTTAATCTGAAGAGTTCGTCGAAATCTTGATGATTCTCTGTTGTGTGTTCATCTCCATACCACCAGTTCCAGTCACTTCCCTCTGCAATATAGATTGCTTTCCATGCGTCAGATAGATTTTCTGCAGGATTCAATTTCTGGAATACCTCAAGGTTATTCCGTGTCTCTGTGAGGTAATCCCATGCCCTGTTGTCTTCCTCATGCCCTATCCATACCCTAAAATTTGCATTTATCCATGATCCTGCATGTAGCCTCTCCAGGGTCTCGCCCCTGTCATATTCATCGAGGTATTCCGAGATCTTTACCGTTTTTAATCTTTTTTCTTTGGAGAGTCCTTCGTAGAAATATGTCAAGAAGTCATGGCCATCGTTTTTATAGTATTCCCAGGCGTTCTCGCCATCGAGTATTATAGTCAAGAGATGTGGTTTATCTTTCGGCATTGAGGCATATATATGTGTCATTTTGTTGATAAAATCCTCGGCAGCACTTTTTGAGTCCCATCCTGAATAAACAAAACCAATAAGGTCGGAAAGCTGATGGTCTCTGAAGATCATGGAGACATTCTCAAAAATATGAGGTCTATACAAGATATCCGGCTCGGTAACGTTGCCTGAAGAATCCCGAAGCCTTTTCCCCACCGAATTCGAGAGGACGTCCTCATCAGTACCGGTCCAGCGTATTCCCTCCTTCTTAACAATTCGCAAGACCTCTTCACTGACTGAACCCTCTGAAGGCCACATTCCGGCGGCTCGGTAACCAAAGAGTTCCTCAAAATAATCCAGGCCTATCTTGATCTGTTTTTCAGCATCCTCGGGATGCTGAAACCTCCTCTGCGGGAGATTTACATCAGGCATGGAGATCTTCGCAGAATTCGTGTCACAGAGAAGAGGAAGAATCGGATGATAAAAAGGTGAGATAGAAATTTCAATCTGTCCTTTTTCTGCCATATCTTTATATCCCGGGATTATTTTTTTTAAGATAGAGAGTTGCCTGGTAATAAGTAAATGTTTATCTTCTTCTGTGTAGTTTTTACCTTTCTCGACGAGGAATCTGAGGGCCGGGTCTTTTTTTCTTAGAATCGGGTCTATCCAACATAGATTAAAAAGAACCTGCAAGTCAAGAAAATCATTGGTGCTGAAATATTTGGCTATCCGCTGGAGATCACTCTTGATCAGATGGAATCCCCTCTTTACAAGGAGTTCATAGTATCTCGGGAAAGGCTTTATCATATTGTCCCAGTTTGCGAGGAAAAAATTATCGAGCATAAAAACCTTCTCTTCTATATTCAGGTCAGATGCCTTCTTGAGGGTGATCTCGAGGTGTCTGTCAACAGCTCCGTTTTCTGTGTAGCCCTGAATCTGATCGAGAAGGGAAGGAGTGAGATTAAATGTCTGTTTTATATCTGGAAAATCTGAGAGGATCTCTACCATATCAAGGTAGTCTTTAGTGCCGTGAAGCCTTACCCAGGGGAGTCTGTATACTCCGCTCAAGGGGTCTCTGTAAAAAGGTTGGTGCATATGCCAGAGAAAGGCAATATAAAGCGGTCTATCTGTCATCGAAACGGTAAATGTACTCATCAGGCTTTGCTAATCCAAATTCTTCTCGAGCATATTTCTCTTTATAAAAGGGATCTTCCTTTAGTGACTTTACCTGGGACCTGAGTACTTCGTTGTCTTTTTCAAGCTCCTTTATCTGTCTTTCTAAAAGAGCCTCTTTCTTATTGAGTTCCACATACTTCAAGTAACCCATATCTCCGAAGATAAAGCTTACTGCAAGGTAGATGAAACCCGTGAGGATAACAGTAAGGAATATTAGCCTTCTCTTTTTAATCTCTGAGACGACCTGTTTTCTTAAAAGGTTAGTCGAGCCCATTTTCTATATTATAAAAGGCATTTCTTCCATTATAAAGACCAGAACCTAAAAGCTCTTCTTCGATCCTGAGAAGCCTGTTATATTTTGCTATGCGCTCACCCCTCGATAGGGATCCTGTCTTAATAAAGCCTGTATTACAGGCGACTGATAAATCCGCGATTGTCGTGTCCTCTGTCTCCCCGGATCTGTGTGAAATTACGGCAGTATATCGAGCCCTTTTTGCCATCTCGATAGCATCAAGCGTTTCTGTCAGCGTACCAATCTGGTTAAGTTTTATCAAAACAGAATTTGCAATGCCTTCCTGAATACCTTTTTTTATTATCCCTGTGTTCGTGACAAATATGTCGTCACCCACGAGTTGTACTCTTCTACCCAGCCTTTCTGTCAAAACCTTCCATCCATCCCAGTCATTTTCTGCCAATCCGTCCTCTATTGAGAGGATAGGATATTTTTCTAATAATCTCTCATAATAATCAATCATGTCAGAGAATGTAAACTTCTTGCCCTCGAAATTATATGTGCCGTCCTCATAAAATTCTGATGATGCTACATCTAAAGCCAATAAAACATCCTTTTCAGGCATATAGCCGCTTTCAGAAATTGCCTGTATGATTATAGAGATTGCTTCTTCATCTGTGTTGAGGTTTGGTGCAAACCCTCCCTCATCACCAACAGAGGTATTCAACCCTTTATTTTTCAGAATGGATTTTAAGGTATGGAATATTTCCGAACCAGCCCTTATTGCATCTGCAAAATTATTAAAACCTGTTGGCATTATCATAAACTCTTGTATGTCAAGATTGTTGTCAGCGTGGGCTCCTCCGTTGATTATATTCATCATCGGTATAGGGAGTTCTTTTGCATTGCATCCTCCTATGTATCTGTAGGGGGGTATTCCCATCTCTGTTGAAGTTGCTTTACATACAGCTAATGAGACCCCGAGTATTGCATTGGCGCCTAACCTGCTTTTATTCTCTGTTCCGTCAAGTTCTATAAGGAGGTTGTCTATGTAAAACTGGTTTTCAGAATTAAGACCTTTCAGCTTTGGTGCTATCTCTCCCATGACATTTCTAACAGCGCTTTGAACGCCTTTTCCATGAAAGAGAGCTCCTCCGTCTCTGAGTTCGAGAGCCTCCTTTTTCCCTGTTGAGGCACCTGACGGAATGGAAGCTATTCCAGGTGCACCGCTACTGAGTAATACCTCCACCTCTATAGTTGGGTTTCCTCTCGAATCTAAAATCTCTCTTGCAATTAGGTCTACGATCTTTCCCATTTTCCTCTCCTTTACCCCTCTTCGATTCCCCCTCTACGAGTCATGACCTTACCAAGAGGGAATTAGGGGGGTGCTTTGTTTATTTCTTCAACACATGTATTGCTTCATCATGGACATCCTCTGCTGCCTCCATCAAGCCTTCAGAAAGGGTAGGGTGAGAATGGATCGTTTCAGCAATGTCCCTTGTCTTAAGGCCTTTCTGTATAGCAAGGGCTGCCTCGTGAATAAGGTCTGAAGCATGAGGCCCTATTATATGTACACCCAATATCCTATCATTTGTCTCATCAGAGACTATCTTGACGAAGCCAGTAATCTCTCCCATTACGTGAGCTTTGCCAAGGGATCTAAACTGGAAGTGGCCTGTACTGACTTTTATACCTTTTTCTACTGCTTTATCCTCCCTGAGACCTACAGAAGCTATCTCTGGCGATGTAAATATTGCGTAAGGAACCACGCTGGAATCCATCCTTTCATTTCCACCCATTAGATTCATCGTGGCGATTTTTCCTTCTTTTGATGCAACATGTGCAAAGAGCAGACCGCCTGTAACATCGCCAATGGCATATATACCTTGTATGTTTGTCTCCATTTTTTCGTTGACCAATATTTCTCCCTTTGATCCTTTTTTAATACCTGCCGCTTCGAGGCCTATTCCTCCTGAGTTAAGTGTCCTGCCAACGGATACGAGTAATTTTTCTGCCACAAGCTCCTTGTCTCCATCAAGGTATACATGAATGCCGTCATGTTGACCTTTTACGCCAGTTACCTTTATCCCTGTCATAAGTTTTATCTTCTTCTTTTTCAGTTCCCTTTCAAGAACTTCGGATATTTCAGGTTCTTCTGTGGAAATTGCCCGGGGCATCATTTCCAGTATCGTGACAGATGTGCCGAGTTCGCCGAATATGAATGCGAATTCACAGCCTATTACACCACCACCTATAATGATAAGAGTCTTAGGAATAGATTTTATGTCCAGGGCTTCATCACTTGAGAAGATATGCTCTCCGTCAAAAGGGAAGAGGGGTAACTGGGCTGGTCTTGAACCAGTGGCAATTATTATTCTGTCTGCCTCGACGATTTCCTTGGAACTATCCTTTTTGTCTACCTCTATCCTCCCGGGGCTAAGAAGCATGCCCCTGCCTTCAATGAGATTTATTCCCCAGCTTTTGAATAAGGAACGAATTCCCCTGACCTGAGTTGAAACAATCTTGTTTTTTCTTTCCATGATTTTGGAGAGGTTCGGTATGATCTGCCCTGAAATTTCGATTCCGTACTCTTCAGAATTTCTTATTTTATGTATTAATTCGGTTGAGGCCAATAGTGCTTTTGTAGGAATGCAGCCTCTGTTAAGGCAGGTGCCTCCAACTTCTGTGTCTTCTATTACAGTAACCTGTGCACCTAATTGAGCAGCCTTAATTGCTGCGACATATCCTCCGGGTCCTGCACCGATGATGGCTAATCTCATTTCTTTTCTTCTTCCATGTATTTCTCATATTCGGAGGCTTCCATAAGGTCATCGAGTTCAGATATTTCATCAATCTCAAGGATTGCTATCCATCCTTTACCATAGGGGTCTTCATTTATGATCTCCGGAGATTCCGAGAGCTCTTCATTTACCTCTATGACCCTTCCGCTTACAGGAGAAATTATGGATGAAGTGGCCTTTGTAGATTCTATCTCACCAATCTCACTATTCGCTTCAATGTTTGTGTCTATCTCTGGAAGATCAACATACACAATATCACCAAGGGCATCCTGGGCATAATCAGTAATGCCTATTGTTGCCTTTTTTCCTGATGCCTTAACCCATGTGTGTTCTTTATGGTACTTGAGGTCTTCAGGGTTCATTCATTCCTCCTTTTTAAGAATTTTTAAGATTGTAATTTCTTATCATGGCTTTTTCTTTTTTGTCAAGGGAATAGAATAAGAGCCCACCTTTTTTTTGAACTCTATAAGCTTTTCAAGTGCCTCCTTTGGTTTAAGTCCTTTAATATCAAGGCTTGCAATTTCCTTTATAATAGAGTCTGACATGGAAGAAAAGAGGTCAAGCTGAACAGCACCTCTCTTTGTTTTCCTGCCCGCGAATTTAGGACTACCTGTCTCATCAAGTTCCTCTTTTTCTAAATTTGCTAAAACCTCCTTAGATCTGTTTATTATGCCGTCGGGTATGCCTGCCAATCTTGCTACCTGTATTCCATAGCTCTTATCAGCCGGACCTTTTTCTATCTTTCTGAGAAATATAATCTCCTCGCCCCATTCCTTAACGGCTACATTATAATTTTTGACCCCATTGTGGCTAAGAGCGAGTTCTGTGAGCTCATTAAAGTGGGTTGCAAAAAGTGTCCTCGCTCTTATTTCATTCAAGATGTTTTCTGCAACAGCCCAGGCAATGCTTATACCGTCAAAGGTGCTTGTACCCCTTCCTACTTCATCAAGAAGTATGAGGCTTTTATTTGTTGCGTTATGTGTGATGTTTGCCACATCTATCATTTCTACCATAAAGGTGCTCAGACCTCTTGTAAGAAAATCTGAAGCGCCTATCCTTGTGAATATCCTGTCGGCAATACCTATCCTTGCATCCGATGCAGGGACAAAACTTCCAATCTGTGACATAAGAACTATTAAAGCAACCTGTCGCATAAAAGTAGATTTACCTGCCATATTCGGTCCGGTAATTATAAGGAGGCGGTTATCTTCTGTATCAATATAAGTGTTGTTCGGTATAAACTTTTCGTCCAATGGTATTCTCTCGAGAACAGGATGCCTGCCTTCTGTTATCTCTATTGCGCCTGATTCCTCAACAGAGGGCTTCACATAATTATGTCTTTTTGCTACAACTGCAAGTGATATAAGAAAGTCAATAGTCGCAATGGCGTTGGCCGCCTTTGACAAAAGAACAGACTTTTTCTGGACCTCGTCGAGTATCTCCTCAAAG
>CAZXCW010000107.1:0-10153 GCA_964639385.1 uncultured Nitrospiraceae bacterium | reverse complement strand
ACTTTTTTTCTTCTTTTTCGTTTTTTCTTCTTCGGCCTCCAGCGCCAGCTCATCGAGTACCTGTTTTGCCTTAAGGTATTTCCGCAGATATCGTTTGATTACTTTCCGGTCGGTTCTCTCGAGCCAATAGGCTCCATGGAAAAGCTCAAGGAGCTCGGGGTCCCGAAACTCTTTTTTCGCCTTATCTCCCTAGATGAAGTACTCCATTTGCACCTCGAAATACCGACTCAGCTTGAAGCAGTTCTCGATAGTGGGTTGGACGATTTTCCTCTCATAAAAGGCCAGATTATTGAAAGAAATGCCTATCTCAGCTCTCAGCTTCTTTAATTTGTCTCCGATAGGAATCATGCAAGATACTAGACAAAAAAGTACGATAAGTTCCATGAAGTCTCTCGAAATCTTCAGAGATCATGATCCTACGGCATCCAGGAAGTGATGCGCAGTGGCTTGGTAGCCATGGTCGAAACAGAAAAAACAAGAAAAATCCATTGCCGATACCTGTGGCATTTATGTTGAGCAGCCCCTGCAACGAGATCCGTAATACGCGGAGCGGCCGCTATTTGCAGGAATCTAACACTGATCTAATCGCTTTCGTCAAATCAGAAATTTTATACGGCTTCTTGAGCGATGCTTTTGCGTAAGGAAGAGCTTTTTGATCAACACCAAAACCGGAAGAGACGATAACTTTCGCATCAGGTTTCATCATCGATATCTCTTCGAGCACCATCTGTCCCGACATTTTGGGCATGTTAAGATCTAGCAGAATAAGATCGATTGTGTCTTTTTGGTTCGAATACACCCTCATGGCTTCCTCGCCATTGGCAGCATCTAGTACGGTATAGCCTTTTTCTTCTAACATCGTCCTTACAGCTTCTCGCAGCATGCTTTCATCATCAACTACCAAAATAGTTTCACATCCTTTGGCTGTTTTTTGATCTTCTTTCGGTATTGTTTCTTGTTCCTGCTTTGAAGCTTTTGGCAAATATACATGAAAAGTTGTTCCTTTCACTTCGGTGCTTTCTATATCGATGTGACCGCTATTTTCCCTTGTTACAATACTATAGACCATCGCTAATCCAAGACCTTGTCCTTTTTTGTCAGTCAAAGTCTTTGTTGTGAATAAAGGCTCGAATGCTTTCATCTTTACGTCATCAGACATCCCCCTACCTGTGTCCTCAAAAAAAATGTGGATGTATTGCCCTGCCGGAAGCCCGGTTCTATCGTTCTCGACGGCAGTGTATTCTTTTGCGCCTATCCTGATGTAATCTCCCGGTTTTGTTCCTTTCTCTTCTATTGCCTCTATAGAGTTTGTCGCTAAGTTCAGCATTACCTGATGAAGCTCAGACGGATTGGCTCTTACATAATACTGCCCTGGCTTAAAATCCAGCCTCTTTTCAATAACTCTGTTCGTTGTTTCTTCTATCAAGCTAAACACCTCCTTTGCCGTTTCATAAAGATCTATGCTGTTTTTCTCGACAACTTCGGCATTAGAGAGAGACTGCAATTTCACCATCAAATCGGTGGCTCTCCTCGTTGCGACCATGATATTTTTTATACACTCTTTCTGCACCGGAGCCAATTTAATAGATCGTGCATTGAGTATTTCTAAGTTTCCCAGAATGATTGCCAATATGTTATTGAAATCATGCGCAATCCCTCCTGCCAACGTCCCTATGGAATCCATTTTTTGTCGCAGTTGAAGCTGATCTTCCACTCTTTTTTGCTTGGTAATGTCAAATACGATCCCATCCACTCCTTTAAAAACCCCGCCTTCAAAATGGGATAGCTTTTGATCTCGAACCCAATGGATGCTTCCTTCTTTGGCTATGATCCTGTATTCTTGAATAAGCTGGTTTGGCTTAAGCTGCAATTGCGATCCTTCCGCAAGTGCCTTATCCTTGTCATCAGGGTGTATGATATCCAACCAGTTTATTTTTCCGGAATCGAACTCTTCTTGAGAGTATCCGCAGATATCTTCACTATTAGATATAATTTCTGTTGACCAATCGGCTCTTCCCCTATATACCATCCCGGGGATATTTCTCACCAACGTTCGGTACTTAACCTCACTTTCTCTCAATACTTCTGCCGCTTTGTTTTGCTCGCTGATATCTGTAAATACTGTGACAAACTTTCCTTTTTTCGGTGAGAAAACGGATATATGAAAATGTTTATCCATTGGAGGAAAATACGTTTCGAAAGAGGTGAAATTTCCTGTTTCCGCCACTTTGGCGTATTTTTCCAGGTAAGGAGGTTTGCCTGTTCCATAGAGCTTCGATGCTCGTGCTCCTATGGCTACTTCCCTTTCTAAACCTGTTATTTTCTCGTAAGCAGGATTAACATCTAAAATGACGTAGTCGATAGCGCTGCCCCTCTTATCATAGATAATCTTGTGAAGGCATACTCCTTCCCGCATTGAAGCATACAGGTAATTAAGCTTTTCTTCGTTTATTCGAAGAATTTTTTCCGCCTTTTTGCGTTTTTCACTCTCCTGGGCCAGCTCGAGAACAACAGAAATATGCTGTGCTAAGTTCTTGACTGATGGGATAAACAGTTCCGGCAATGTCGGACTGGATACTGCGAGTACTCCTATTATCTCTCCATTCTGATATATAGGTGTAAGAATACAAAATTTATTGTCGTAGCCAAGGATCTTTGATACAGCACGTACGATAGAATTGCGAAGCAGCTCATCGATAATCTTGCTGACCCTGACGTGAAGGGTCTTTCCCTCTCTAGCAACATGCCTATAAATTGACGACTTGTTTAGATCGATCTTATAGTCTTTGAGTCTCAATTGCGTAGACCGTTCGGCATTCTTGAGCTTTTCTGAAAGAAATAACGAAGATGAGGCGATTTCCAATTCTGCTTTATTATCTGTCAACGTAAGGATAGTAGAATTATACTTCGACCCCTCAAATTCCTGGGCTATTATGGCAAAGAGCTCTGCTTCATTGGTTATCCTATGAATCTTTGTAGCAACGTTTTCTGTGAATTGAATGATTTCTATGAGATCTCTGTATTCAGAAAACGTGCTTTTAATTGTTTTTTTTAATGGAAGATTTATCGACTCGTAAACAGCTGTTTCCATACTCCCTCCGATTTTGATGCCTCAGATCGGAATCGACGGTATAGTGCATTTAAGGGAGCCATGTGCGGATCTTGCCTTAAGATGTGAGGGACAAAAACCCAAGGCTCTTTCACATGACAACCTTGGGCTTTGTGATCATAAAACGAGATTACCTCACTTCGGCAGCTAGGTTATCCATAGCTGGACCCTTGGCTTTGCACCCCCAGTTCTCACTGGGTTCGCCTTTATCGACTGAAGCCTTTTTCCACTTTTAGTATAGCTCATTTTACGATTTTTTCAATTTTTTTCTATTAAGCGTTGTCCTAGTTAAAGCATTGATAAATTCTCTTATGCCCCTCGAAGTCATGCAAGAATTGCTAGAAAGAACGAAATGCATAAAACTCAAAGGTTTGCCTGCGGTTACCTTATTACGAACGCTTGATCGAATTCTCATGGTCGCTTACCGCCCACTTTTTTTATTTTTTTTCGTTTTTTCCTCTTCGGCCTCCAGCGCCAGCTCATCGAGTAGGTGTTTTGCCTTAAGGTATTTCCGCAGATATCGTTTGACTACACTCCGGTCGGTTCTCTCGAGCCTATCGGCTCCATGGAAAAGCTCAAGGAGTTCGGGGTCCCTAAACTCCTTATTCGCCTTATCTCCCAAGATGAAGTACTCCATTTGCACCTCGAAATACCGACTCAGCTTGAAGCAGTTTTCTATAGTGGGTTGGACGATGTTCCGCTCATAAGAGGAAAGAGTATTGAAAGAAATGTCTACCTCTTCCGCTAAAGCCCGCAAAGAGAGACCTTTTTCAGCTCGCAGCTTCTTTAGTTTATCACCGATAGGAATCATGCAAGATACTATACAAAAAAGTGCGAAAAGTTACATTGAATCCCTTGACGCTATAGTTAAACTTTGTTAAGTATTATATATTACAATAACGTATGATTTATTATATAGAGAGGCGTTACTATGAAACCGCAGGAAGTTCTGGACCGCTATTTAGAGCTATGTTCCAAGTCTCTGAATGACAACCAGAAAGCCCTAAGGCTACTTCAAAGGCAGGGTATTAGTGAAAAATACCTCTTTGAGTCCTTTCAGCTCGGATATGCCGCGGGCGGGTTGATCGAGCTCATTCAAGGAAACGGATCGCTCGAATCAGTATGCGAAAAGCTCGGGATTCTGGATAGTGGGAAAGAATGCCTTTTTCACTGTCTCACTATCCCCATCCTGGATGAGAACAAGGACATAGAAAACGTCGTCGGATATAGGCTCAACCCTCAGGTAAAAAGAAAACTATTTTTCTTGAACGAAAGAGGGATCTTCAACTCAGCGTTCCTGAGAAACAGCCAGGAAATTATCCTTACCGATAATCCTTTAGAGTCCCTTGCTTTAATCCAGAACGGCTTTCCCAATGTCACGTTTCTTTTTGGAGACGATCAAAAGTACATTCATTTCATCGTTGAGCATAAAGTGCGGAAAACCACCTTCACCTTTGAAGGTAGGGCCCGGCTCTTCTACGAGCTTTCCCGGGGCGGCGTCTCTACGCAAAGAATCCTATTGGATCGGGAGAGACTTTCATCTCAAGATGCCAAGCAGTACCTGGAGGACGCCATCTCGGGAAAACAAGAAGAGGTTTCTTCAATATCCGACAGCATTCAGCAGATCGAAGGAGGATTTCTGTTCCGCTTCCCCCACCTTTCCTATCGCGTTATTGGCAGCTTCTCCGATTCCGGACTTACGATGCGGGCTAATATTAAGGCATTCACTGAGGAAGAAGTCTTTGTCGACTCCATAGACCTCTTAAAGAACAGGGACCGCCAGAACCTAATCTACAACCTTATGGACCGCTTCGGCGTCCGCGATCAGCTCCAGCTCGAGCAGGACCTTCACCAGATCATCGAAGTGATCGAAAAGCACCGGGAGAAGAAAGAGGAAGAGAAAAAGCGGATCAAACCACAGCTCACCGACTACCAGAAAGACATTGGAAACTGCTTCCTGAGGAACCTTCACATGATCGACGAAATCGATGAGGACTACAATAAGCTCGGTTATGTGCGGGAGCGTAAGAACAAGGTCCTGATGTATCTCATCATGACCTCGCGGCTGATTGAAAATCCCCTGCATGGAATTCTCATATCTCGATCCGGTGCCGGCAAGAGCCTCCTTGTGGAAATCACCGAGCGGCTTTGCCCGCCAGAGGATGTTGAGAGCATTAGCGATCTCAGCGCACAGGCCCTTTATTATTACGGTCAGGATGACTTGAAAAATAGATTCATCGTCATAGGAGAGAAAGAAGGAAGCTCGGGCGCTGAATATCCCTTGAGAGAGCTCATCACCCGCAGGTCCATCACCAAGGCCATACCGATGAAGGATTCGGCGTCGGGTGAGATCAAGACAGTCACCATCAAGGTCAACGGACCGATCAGTCTGGCTGAAACCACCACCTCCTCGAACGTGAATCCGGAGAATCTGAACCGGTGTTTCGTCTTGAGCATAGATGAGTCGGAGGAGCAGACCCGGCTGATCCACCAGCTTCAGAGGCATAACTACACCTTCAAAGGATATCTACAGAAAAAGGAGCTGAACAAGATCATCGAGAAACACATCTACGCCCAGAGGCTCTTAAAGCCCGTGTTGGTCTTCAACCCGTATGCGGAAGCGCTGTCATTTCCAACTAGCTCCTTGAAGACCCGACGGGATAACGAGAAGTTCTTGAGGCTTATCAACGTCATCTGTTTCCTTCATCAGTACCAGCGGAAGCTCAGGCGAAAGAAGATCGGTGAGCACGAAGTGATTGAGTTCATCGAGTGCACCCCCCAGGATTACCGCATCGCATATGAGCTTCTCTCTGACGGCGTACTGGATAATACCCTGGACGACCTTCCGGCGCAGGCGAGAAAGCTTCTCGAGCTGATAAAGAAATACCTTCAAGACAGATCCGAACGAGAAAACGTTCCGGTCGAAAAGATCATCTTCGAGCGTAAGGATATCAGGGAGCACACTTCTTGGAGCTTCGCCCAGGTGAGGAACAACTTTCGGATCTTGAGGGACTACGAATACATTCAACTTATCAAGGCAAAGAACGGATTGGCCAATCAGTACCGGATGACGGCAAACTACAGCGATCTAGATTTTCAGAACACGATCCTCTCACCAGAAGCGCTCGAGAAACGACTTGCGAGTGGTCAGTAAGCAGTAGAGAAACTACCTGAACATAGCTATACATACCCATACATCAAGGTTAGAAAACCATATCCCGTCTATCCTTAAGGAATTACTTCGGCCTGAACACCTGAACCGCTATATGAATCTATACGATTACAGGTTGACCAAGCGGGTGAAAAAGCGACACATAATTGGCCGACAACTATCGGAGTGATCAGGTAGATGATATGATCTTTTCTTCCAGACTCAAGACACGATATAAGAAGCCGCGCGAGAAATACCTGTCCTTCAGATGATTTATCTTGGATGCTCGATAAGATCAGTGTCCATCTCTGGTGTATATTTAATACTGGTCAACTTCGGTTTATAATCCCTTACGATTACAGTTTAGGAGTAGCTAACTCGATTCTGATTCCACATGGATTTATAAAATGGGGCGGACAGATATGAATGATATTGATCCTGAAGACATTCGATTGCAGTACAGAATCGACGCAGACAATATCGAGCATTTAAAGCGAAGACAATGGTTGGGTATGTACTACAGTTTACTTCTATATGCAGCGATATTTTCCCTGAAAAAAGTGTCTATTCAGTCGGTTGAAAATGTACCTGACGAAATTAGAATGGGGATTCTGTTTCTCTTAGCCACGTTCGTTCTTATTTTTTCGCTTTGGTTCCTACGTTCTACAAAAGGAACTCTGAATGAATACAGAAAGCGACAAAGACAACTAGCTGAAACGATGTGTAAAAAATTCCGAGAAATTTTGCCACCAGAGCAAATTACATCTAAGAAAAACCAAGATATTGTTATTCTTGGGTCTTTTGGGGCTATACATGTTACAGGATGGCTTATTTTAGACTTGGTCATCTTGAATCTTTCTTTCGAATTCCTCTGTCTGTTTATCCTATTCGGATTCTTAGCATGGATATTATTCATCATAAGTTGTTTGACAGTCGAATCCTGAGCTTGACTTCTTATTCGGATTGGACACTGCAACTGGCTCACTATTCAAACAGGCTCAGAGTAGCCTCACTTTGGCCTTCGGCGAATGCTGCGAAAGGGCATTTCTTGAATGCCTCATCCTTAAGGCGTCCATCACCAGACATCGGTTTGAGGAACGAGTAACCTGTATGGAAAAGGCCAGTCGATTTCAGAAGTGGAAGGAATGGGCAAAAAGGATTCGGCATAAAATATATGCGTTGTATTTAGCATACAGAGACCCGCGGGTCCCTTGGTACGCTAGGCTGTTTGGTGCAATTGTCGTCGCGTACGCATTTAGCCCGATCGATCTTATTCCCGATTTCATACCGATTCTAGGATATTTAGATGACTTGATTTTATTGCCTTTGGGCATAGCGCTTGCGATTCGTATGATACCGAAATCCGTGATGGAGGAATGCTATGTCAAGGCTGCAGATATGCTTTCTAAAGGGAAGAGAAAAAACTGGATCGTTGGCGGGATAATAGTTGCACTATGGATAACTGCGTTTTTATTGGTATTGATGGGAATAATGAGGAGAGTTAAGGGATAGAATCGAAAATATGCTTGTCGCGGTCGCCTAACACGTTTCTCATTGTATTCCGTCATATTTAATGACGCACCAGACGCCAAAGAACTGACATACCCTTATGTCATCTAACTGACCCGCCCGTAGCCGTGATGCAACGGCATTAGTGAAACCTGTAAAAAACGGTATGGCTGTCCAAGCAGTGTTCCCTTTGGCCTGGTGATACCAATCATCCTTATTAATCGGGCGCATCAGGACTTAGAGATCATCGCTTATCGCTTCCTCCCGGGAATAAGGATATCAAAAAGGCCCGGGATGATCATGTAGCGCAGCCAGCCTTCTTCTAAACGTCAGAAGTTTTCAATCACAATCTCAATTTCCTAGGAGGACCTTATGTTCTATATTAACGATTTTCTTAGCGATCTGGCAGAACGGCGCCTCCGCCACAGCACCATCAAGGCATATCAGCGGCTTCTCGAACGTTTCAAAGAACACTGCCGTAAAAGAGGTATTTCGGAAATTGTCCAGGTTGGCATGAAAGAAGCTCTTTCATTCATCGATTCCTTTATCTTAGGGCTCCGAATGACAAGAGCCATTCGCATTAAAGTTTGCCGGCTTCAGGCATATTTCCGGTTCCTCGAGGAGAAGGGTGTGGTCTTTTTATCCCCTTTGAAAGACTATCGTCCTCCCGATGTACCGAGGGCTCACTATCCGGTCTTGTCTGAGGTAGAGATGAAGGCGATACTCCAATCGGTTTCCACAAGCGGTAACCTGATGGCCAAAGGGAAAGCCCTCCTGGAACTGGCATACTCTTCAGCCCTGCGACCCCGGGAGCTATACAATCTGAAGATCTCTGATATCGATTTTCAACGTTGCACGTTGTTCATCAGGCAGTCGAAAAACCGCAAAGACCGTCTGGTCCCGGTTGGAAGGCGAGCTCTGTATTGGGTCAACAGGTACATTCGGAAGGTCCGCCCACGTTACTTGAAAGATAAATCTCGCGACTATGTGTTCGTGAGCCACAAAACAGGAGAGCCCTCGACCGTGTATGGAGTCAGATGGGCCATACAGGAAACTTTACGGAGAAGCGGAATCAAGCCTATCAAGCCTTACAGCCTCAGAGGTTCTGCCGCAACTCATCTTCTTCTGGGCGGCATGAGCGTTCTACACATAAGAAAGCTCCTGGGACATGAAAATGTATCAACGACCCAGTACTACCTCGACCTCAAACTGAAGGAGCTGAAGAAGAAGCTTTCTGAAAAACATCCGCGCAGGCGGATAGAGAAAATCTTGGAGAAGAAAGGAGGATAAAAACGATGAAGTTTGAACAGTACCTTGTTTCCTTCAAAGATAATCTGAAGGAGAGAAACCTATCCGACCGAACGGTGGAAACATACGGCTTCAATGTTGAGAAATTCCTCAACTTCCTGGAGAAGCACTATCCCCGCATCGACATGATAGAGAAGGTGACCTGTGAGATCGTTCAAGACTATCAGAGGTTTCTTACAACCTGTAAGTGCCGATCGGGAAGACCACCTTCAAACAGCACCCAAATCCTCAAGTTGATTGCGGTGAGAGCTTTCTTTTCATTTCTTATGGAGGAGGATCTACTTCTTAAAAATCCAGCTTCCTCTTTGAGACTGCCGAAAGAAGAACGACATCTGACCCGCAACATCCTTTCTGAAAGAGAGGTGACGACGATTCTTCAGAAGCTGAAAGGGAGCGATCCTCTGACGATGCGAAACCGGGCTATTGTGGAGCTTTTCTACGGATGCGGCATTAGAACTACTGAGCTTTGCCGACTTATGGTACAAGATGTGGACCTTAAGGAGCAAACCGTCACCGTTGTCAGGGGCAAGGGAGGGAAATCCCGAATTATACCGATAGGACAATATGCTACACATTATCTTCAAAAGTACCTTGAGAAGGCCCGAAAGCACATGCTAAAGGGAAAACGGGATGACCTCGGATACCTTTTCCTTTCACAGAGGGGAAATCCTTTCAACAATACTACGATCAACAGCTCTGTAATGCGATCTGTGGGAAAGCTCTTGGGTGAGAAGAAATACCTGTCCGCCTACACCTGGAGGCATTCGGTCGCGACTCATCTTCTGGCAAATCATGTTGATGTCACTTACATCGCTAAGCTCTTGGGGCATTCTTCTCTCAAGACCACCCAGAAATACGCTCATGTGGAGATCAGTGACCTGAAGAAAATGCACAGCCTCTACCATCCTCGGGAGCGAGCAAGCCGGACACGGAGATAGCATCCCTCACGCGAAGCTCTCGTCTCCAAAGACGTTTCGGCCAATCTCCCGCTGTTGCAGGCGTTTACTCCCTCAGACACCTTTTTGCCTTTGCCGTGTTCATTCTGAGAAAAAACGGAAAAAAGGCAGAAAAAAAGA